>NZ_CP100462.1:0-300000 GCF_024228675.1 Salinigranum marinum
TCAGCCCGTCAAATGCCCAAATTCAGTATTTTCAGGGTTGAGCGAACCGCAACTGAGTGTCTGACGTAGATTTATGACTCAGTGATTCAATGATCGATTCATGGCAAGGTCACCTCATGGATGGGGCGTCACATCATCGACTGGCATCCCCACGGTCGCCTTCGGGAATCAGAAAGGCGGGACTGGAAAGACAACGGCGACGATCAACAGTGCCGCGGCGCTGGCCACTCGGGGCCACGATGTGCTTGCGATCGACATCGACCCACAAGCCGACATGACGAAGGGGCTCGGATTGGGCCCGGGCGACGACAACGACCCGTCAAGCCCGAAGAACGACCTCCCAAACACACTTGTCACCGATGACGCGAACCTCCTCGACGTTCTCGTCGACAACCCGCGCACGCACGACACCAGACTTTCAGAGATCGTGATTGAAGCCGACGAGTACGATCACCTGCGTTTCGACCTGATTCCCAGTCACAAGGACATGGGCCTCGCGCGGGATTGGATGGACGATGCGAAAGCACGTCTCTCGCTGAAACTCGCGCTCGAGGAGATGGTCGACGATGGATACGACTACGATTTCGTCTTGATCGACTGCCCTCCGGACCTCTCTGTCCTGACGGACGCGGCGTTCATCGCAGCTCAGAACGTCTTCCTGGCTGCGCAGACCCAGGCAACTTCACGAGATGCGCTTGACGATCTGTGGGATCAGCTGGAGTCCATCGAGGACAACCAGCAGATCGAGATCGCGATCGTCGGGCTGCTGGCAAACATGTACCGGGACGACGGTCAGTCTCAAAAGTTCCTCAACGTCTTCAACGAGTCCTTCGCGTCGATGGCTCCGATTTTCAAGCTCCCGATGCGGGTGGCAATTCAGCGCGCGTGGGATAACGGAAGGGACGTTTTCGAGTGGGGGGATCCGAACGACCAACAGGTAGAGCGCGACCTCTTCCTGGAAGTTGCAGAGACGATGGAACGGGCGTTTGACGAAGCGCAGGTGGAGGTGTAAGGATGCCCCGAGGAATGGATGAGCGGTTCGATGATCCTTCAGACGAAGGGGAAGGCGAGGACGGTAGCACCGAGGGGGAGACCACGGAGATGGCGGCAGAATCTAAAGTGGAAGGTCGCGATGCTGGGGCGACCATTGATGAACAGTCGAGTCAGCAGCGGACCAAATCTACGAAGTCCACCAGATCGTCTACGAGTGAAGCCGAAGAGTCAGACGACGAACCGCTGAACATCCGTGAGGACTGGGATTCAGCCACGATATACGTGGAACCGGAACAGAGCGAGGACATCGAGATCACGTTTACTCGTCTGAAAAAGCAGTTGAAACGGGAGGACGTCACACTGGAGAAGAACAAACACTTCTACCGCGGTATCTTCGAGGTGGCGTTCAGCGAGTACCGCGAGGAGACAAAGGAGAAAATCCGGGAACTCGCAGAACAAGACGCAGATCAGTGAATCACTGAGTCATAGAATCTCGAATCAGGCGTTCCTCGAAACGGACGGTTTTCGCCAGGACGGGTATTTACACCTCGTATACACTACGTAGTTTTCACAATTTGTGAAAGTTGTGCACACTGTGAACGTTGTTCGAGGCGTGGATGATCGGACAACCACACTGGGTAACGTGTTTGCACAGCTTACAACGTTGGGACACTCTACAGTTTGTAAAATTTCTCGGATTTGCAAGCACTGTCGCAGGCGTGAACACTCCAGAAAGCGCAGCCCGTGACCGTTCACTCGGTGTCGGTTCCCTCCCGCGTGCCGTAGAGGAGTTCATCGACGGTTTCGGAGAGCTGACCCGCCCGCGCGTCCTGATACGACTCGTGCGTCGTCTCGATCGAGGCGTGGCGGAGCACAGACTGGGCTGCCTCGGCGGAGACCTCCCAGTAGAGCTTGTGGCCTAGGGCTCGCCGTCCGCCGTGCGGCTTCAGATACTCGCCGTCGACGTCGACGCCGGCGGCGTCGGAGAGCGCTTTCATCCGCCGTCGAGCCCCCTCGGTGGTCAGCGCCGGCGGGGCGATCCCGTGTTCGCGGAGCACCGCATCGACGAAATCGGCGGCGTCGAGGGTCCGTTCGACCCGTTCGGCATCCCACCCTCGCCGTCCGAGAACCGTCCGGACGCGGCGGTACTTCGTCGACGCGTCCATCGTAGGCACGACCGGCCAGTCGGCCGGTGCGTCGAGGAGTCGACGGTACCGCGAGAGCTTCTCGGCGGTCGTCTTCGGGAGCTGGACGGGCTGTCGGCTCCGATTCTTCCCGAGAACGGTCATCGTGCCGCGTTCGAGGTCGACGTCGCGCCAGGTGATCCCACTCCGGCGGTCGTCTCCGCTGACGGCGAACAGTTCGGCCCCACGGGCGGCGGTGTCGGCGAGCAGATAGGCGACGACGCGATCGCGAAACGCCCGTTCGACGCCCTCGTCGTTGGCCAGCGCCCGCTTTGCGTCCCGGTCGACGTGGTCTAGAAGCCGTCGCCGGGCCGCGTCCGGCCAGAACTGCCGGTCGGGCTCCACCGTGTCCTCCGGGAGCTCTTCGGCGACGCGCGCGGAGTCCATCGGGTTCGACGCGAGCCGGTCGTCGCGAACGCACCACGTGAAAAACGCACGGACGACGTCGTGGTACGTCCGTGCGCTGGCCGCCGAGAACCGGTCGTCGGGGTCGCGAACGCGGACACGCAAGCACTGCTGCACCCACCGGCGGCAGTCGGTCGTCGTGACGCTCGTCACGTCCGACACGCCCCGGTGTTCGGTGAGCCACTCCTCAAAGCCCTCCAAGACGTGTGCAGCGTTCTGTCGGTAGCGGTCCGAGTCGAGGCTCTCGAGTCTGGCGTCGATTGCGACCCGGAGCGCGTCCGCGTGCGGCTCGGAACCCGGGTCTGGCGGCTGGGACATCGGTCGCTTCGGTCGACGGCGGTGACCCACTTAAATTTGGTTTGTCTTACGCGACTAAGACAAACCAACGTCGAGAGACCGGATTTGCCGGTGTGAGATCGCCTACCGGTCGACATGTGAGGAATAACGATTTTATATACTGTATAGCGCTATACGTATTCCGGGGACGATCCTCCCACCCCACGGTTCCGGCGTTCGACCGTAGTGCGTGCCTTCTTCGACGCCGAGTCCGACAGAGTATCCTCCTCATACGGACCTCCGAACCGCCGTTGGAAACACGACGCAAAAGAACTCTCCGGTGACTGGAACGCGACCCCGCCAGACGTCGTCTACATCACAGCGATCTCGCGAGAACGGGAGCCCGCATCAGCTCGGTCTCGCTTCCGAGGTCGTGACGAGACCGTGCCCGTTCCATCTTCTCACCTCGATCGGTGGCGAGTCGGCACGAGAGAGGGTTAAATTAGCGCCTCGACGATCACGGATCTTGATCGTTCGAACTCGAAGACGACAACGAGACCATTACAAACATACGCTCGTAATTTCTTCGGGAGAGAGGCGTCGGGGCAGGGGGCGCGTTCGGCGGTCTCGCTCCCTTGTTCCTCGTACGCACGAGGAGAACGCTGACCGACAGCAGCAGTGACACCATTTATTAAAACGCCCACACGATACCGAGTATGACAAACGAAATCGTGTTACGTCGGTCGTTGCTCGGTATCCCGGGGAACGAACACCAACTCGTCGCCGACGCCATCGGCAGCGATCCTGATCACGTGTTCTTCGACCTCGAAGACTCGTTGGCACCGAGTGAGAAAATACCGGCACGAGCGCGGCTCGTCGAAACCGTCACCGGCCACGACTGGAGGGAAGTGAACCTCAGTTACCGCATCAATGGCACTGCGACCAAATGGTGGTATGGAGATATCCTCGAGGTGATCTCCGAGGTCGGACACGAGATCGAGTCGATCATCGTCCCGAAAGTGAGGGATCCGGGCGACGTACGAACGGTCGACACTCTCGTGAGGAGCGTCGAGATGAACGCCGATCTCGAACCCGGTTCGATCGGTATCAGCGCTCAGATCGAGACCGCACGCGCGATGAACAGCGTGGCCGAGATCGCACACGCCACCGACCGACTCGACGCCGTCATCTTCGGGCCGGCGGATTACGCCGCGTCCATCGGTGCCGCACGGGGGGCTGTGGATTACCCGGGGCACTATTGGCACTACCCTCTCTCACGGATCTCTCACGCCGCCGCGAGCGCGGGCCTTCACGCGATCAGTGGTCCATACACCCCTCCAGACGATTCACAGGGGTTCTACCGAGCCTGTCGGTTCGAGCGTGCACTCGGATACGACGGGAAAGTCGTCATCCACCCGGAACAAGTCGAAACCGCGAACGAGACGTTCGCGCCGGGTGCGGACGAAATCAGTCGTGCTCGGCGAATCGTCGACGAGTACGACGACGCAACATCCAATGCGGTCGCCGCGATCGACGGGAAGGTCATCGACCGGGAGATGTACTTGATGGCCAAGCGGATCCTCTCGAAGGCCGAAAAGGCGGGCCTGAACTAGCCGGTCGTCTCGGCGCGTCCGTTCCACTCTCGCAAACGATTTGGATCCTGATCACGGACACACACTGTACTCCCACACTGTTGTTGAACAACACACACACAAATCCGGAGGAAAATCGTCGTCCAGAACATCTATGGCCGCATCGGGGACCAACGCTCCGGAATCGTCCACAGAACTGCGTTCTATTCTCTAGAACGTGTTCAATACTGCCGATTCAGCCACGTACTTGTTTCCGCAGCCTTGTGGAATGATAACGTGGAATACAAAGCGAACCGGCGGGTCGAAGCGAGCGCACGGACGTTTGCGATAGTAGAACACTTGAGTACGGTCGATTCTGTGGGAGTGTCGACACTCGCGAGCGAACTCGAGATGAGCAAAGGGATCATGCACAACCACCTGAGCACACTCCGAGAACTCGGCTACGTGACCAAGGTCGGCGACGAGTATCAGCTGTCGCCGAAGTTTCTTGCCGTTGGATTACGGGCCCGTTCGCGGTCGAAGCTGTACCATCTCGCGGACGGACTCCTCAACGAGTTTGCGGAACGACACGAGGTCGGCACGGTGTTACTCCAAGCAGCGGGAAACGAGTGCTGTGTCGTGGCTGCCAATGGGGTGAGTTCGACGGTTGGCGTCACGGTCGGAACGTCCCTCTCGCTCACGGACTCACTCTTGGGTCTGGTAATCCTGGTAGAACGCGCTGCGGACGAGACGACGCCCATCGAAACGGCGTACGACCTCGACGAGATCAGGATGTCGCTGGACGAATCTCGGTACGCTGTCGGGTCGGTTTCCACGGACACGGCCCTCGAGTGTATCGCTCTCCCCATCACGGACGACACCGACGAGTGTCGAGGAAGTGTCGGCATCCTGCTCCCGAGCGGCCACCACCAACAGCGACTCGAACAGCTCCTCGAAGGGGCGACCTCACTACAGGAACGAATCGAAACGCGGTTCAGCTCCGGGTGGACGACCGAACGATCGTTTGCGACCGAGAAACACTCGTGGGCGGAGTGATCCGCCCTCGGCTCATCGTCGACACATCGCTGACTCGACGAACGGCTGTCGACACGCCGTGTTCGGCACCCGAGCAGGCCCGTGCCGACCGCTGTCTCCTGCGGACGAGAATCCCTGCGCTCGTGCGCTGATCCGGTGTCCTCGTTCGATCACAAGCGTATCCGACTTCGCCGTCGATCCGGTCTCTCACCGGGCGCCTCAGTCACCCGGCTCGGGATCGACGACCGACCCCTCAGCGGTCGGCCGAGCAGGTGCGTGGAGCGCGAGCGCACCGACGCCGGCGGCGATCGCCAGCCCTCCTCCGGTCAGGAAGGCAACCGACCAGCTCGTCTGGCTCACCACCCACCCGGCGACCGCACCCCCGAAGACGCCGCCCCACATCTTGCCGGAGTACAACAGCGCGTAGTTCGCGGACGAGTGGGTGCTGCCATAGTACTCACCCACGACGCTCGGGAACAGCGTGTACTGAGGGCTCCAGAAGAACGTCGTCACCACGACGGACCCGAGAAAGCCGAGCGCCGACCCGCGCTGGGCGAAGTACACGACCGCCACGAGACCGAGCCCACAGAGCGTGAACGACGCGGCCATCGCCTGCTCACGGTCGACACGATCCGAGAGGTCGCCGAGAAGTAGTCGCCCGATGCCGCCGGCCACGGGGAGAACCGTCGCAGAAGCCGTCGCCGTCACGGCCGTGAGCCCGAGTGCGTCGGCGAAGGAGACGACCTTCGCCGTGAGCATCAGCCCGGCCCCGCTGACAGCGACAAACATCCCGTACATCAACCAGAACTGCCACGTCCGGAGCACCTCACGCCACGTGTACTGGCGACCGGTCACCGTGACCTCACTCTCGTCGTCGGTCTCCCAGCCGTCCGGTGGGTCTCGGAGGAGGAGCGCGCCCAGAAAGATCCCGAGACCGATGACTACGCCGAGGGTACGGAGAACCGTCGGGTACGACGTCGCGGTCGCGTTGGCCCGGACGAAGGGGACGACGAGAGCGCTCCCGGCGGCGAACGCCATCGTCCCGATGCCGGTCGTCATCCCTCGCCGATCCGGGAACCACTTGAGGGCGGTGTTGACAGCGACCGTGTAGACGATCCCGACACCGACAGCGCCAAGCGAGTAGAGGAGGTATATCTGCCAGACCGTCGTGGCGTACGACAACCCGATGTAGCCGCCACCGGCGAGAACGGCGGCGAGGAGTGACAGCGTCCGCGGACCGTGCCGGTCACGCCACCAGCCAACGGGAAACTGTGACCCGGCCTGGAAGACGACGAAGAGCGTGAACACCGCTCCGAGTGTGGGCAATGGGATACCGAACCGGGCCGCGAGTGGCCCCTCGATCGACGACCAGACGTACTGGTAGGGACTAACCAGCGCCATACTCGCCGCGGCGGCGACGAGGAGCCACCACCGGGAGAAGCCGAGATGGTCACGAGCGCGAGCGGCGTAGTCGATCTCTCCCTCACTCATCGGTGTGTGGTGGGGCCGAACTAGTGCGATCGTGACCGATCGGGAGTCGGCTGTCTCGTCGGTGTTCCGGGGAGGAGCGGCCCGGGAGGTTCGAGTCGTCTGTGAGAGCCGCGACGTCTAACGTGTCGCTCATCGCTTCGGTCCGACAGGGTGAATCGAGTAAATACCCCCGTATTAACACCTCAAATGAACATAAATCATCCTCAGACATGGGTATCCCTTTCACTCGAGGAGTTAATACGACTCGTCGACGAGTGACGGGTGACAGTACCCATGATCGCCTCATCGTCACGGTGGAGAGCGGATCAGTCGGCCGGTCGTCCCGATACAGCTCCCGACGAACGGACGGAGCAGCAGCGAGTCGAAACAGTGCACCGTCAGTCGGGTTGGGCGGACCGATGAATCCGGACGGACCAGTGACTGGCCGTCCGCCGACTCGGGCGCCTCACGGGATGGTGTCGTCCCCGCACACACTCGCGAGTGCGGCAGGGCTCGACGTACTGCAGCGGGGTGGCAGCGCGGTCGACGCCGCGATCGCCACGAACGCGGTGTTGTGTGTCGCCTACCCGCACATGGCGGGGCTCGGTGGGGATGGGTTCTGGCTGGTACACGACGGTCGGGGCGCACGGGCAGTCAACGCGAGTGGCCCTGCCGCAGCAGAGGCGACGCCCGAGTACTACGCCGACCGAGGATACGACGCGATTCCGGAGCGGGGGGCAGAGGCCGCGCTGACGGTTCCGGGTGCCGTCGATGGCTGGCGGGCCGTCCACGAGGCGTACGGGCGACTAGAGTGGGGCGACCTGTTCCAGGCGGCGATCCGCTACGCCCGGGACGGTGTGCCCGTCGCTCGCTCACTCGCAGACTGGCTCGTCACCGATCGCGACCTCCTGCGTGGCACGTCGGGGGGCGAGACGTTCCTTCGTGACGGTGCCGCTCCCGAACAGGGGAGCCACCTCGTCCAGCGTGAACTCGCCGCGACGTTCGAGCGGTTGGCGAACGACGGTCCGCGGGACGGGTTCTACGAGGGAACGGTCGCCGAGGAGTTCTGTGCAAGCCTCGATGGATCGCCGCTGCGGGCGTCGGACTTCGCGGCTTATCGTGCCGAGTGGGTCGATCCAGTGACGACGACGTACCGGGGGAAGACCGTCCACGAACTGCCACCGAACACACAGGGGTTCAGTGCGCTCTCCGTTCTGAACCTGCTCGAGGGATTCGACCCGACAGCCTGGGGAGACGGGAGCGCCGACTACTACCACCACCTCACCGAGTGTGTGAAACTCGCGTTCGCCGACCGAGACGCGTGGCTGACCGACCCCGACTTCTTCGATATCCCCGTCGGAAGACTCATCGACAAAGAGTACGCCGCGGAACGGCGTGCGCGGATCGACGCGGAGCGTGTGCTTCCTTCCTCCGTCGATCCGGGCATCGAACCTCCGACCGGCGCGGCCAGTCGTTCCCCGGGTGGCGACACGGTTTATTTCACCGCCGTCGACGACGACGGACTGGTGGTTTCGGCTATCCAGTCGATCTACTTCGACTTCGGGAGCGGCGTCGTCGCCGGGGATACTGGCATCGTCCCGCAGAACAGAGGGGCGTTCTTCTCGCTCGACGACACCCATCCGAACGTCTTGGAGCCGGGCAAACGGAGCTTCCACACCCTCATTCCGGCACTCGTGACCGTCGACGGAACGCCGCGTCTCGCGTTCGGTACGATGGGTGGAGAGGGACAGCCTCAGACCCAGGCGGCCCTTCTCACCCGCCTGATCGACTTCGAGTACGACGTCCAACAGGCACTCGAGGCACCGCGATGGCTGTACGGCCGAACATGGGGCGCTGACACCCGCGCGTTGTCACTCGAGGGACGTGTCTCGGATCGCGTGGCGAGCGAGCTCGAACGGCGAGGGCATCCCGTTCGGATTCACTCCGACTGGGACGATACGATGGGCCACGCCGCAGCGATTCGTGTACACGAGAACGGACTGCTCGAAGGCGGGGCGGACCCGCGAGGCGACGGGGCGGCACTCGGTTACTGACCACTCCACGACTCGATCTCTCACCCGCGTGTAAGCAGTCGGCTCCTGGCCACGGGGTGGGTTGTCCTTGGAGAACCGGGACTGGAGTCACGCTCGCTAGCGATCCGTTTCCGACCGCAATCTCTGTCCATACGCCCCTGATACTACCATCGTTTCCGCTCCCGAGAGATTCCGCCATTCCTGCTCGGCTGTGGCACCCACACCGGTTGTGATCCTTCTACTCGGATTATGACCTCGGAACCGGACGTGTGGCTTCGACTGCGCTCCCGAGCTGGAACAGCGTCCGCTCATCGAAACGGGAGCCGACGAGCATAAGACCGACTGGAAGCCGGTCTACCGTCCCACAGGGGACAGTGAGTGCTGGATGCCCGGTATGGTTGAACGGGGCCGTGTTTGCACCGGGTGTCAGGGACCGTTTCACCCGAGTGACTCGATCGCTGTTTTCGTCGTACTCGAACGGGAGCATTGGCGTCGTCGGCATCGCGAGCGCATCACACTCGTCTAACAGTTGTGTGTACTGGCGCTCCGCCTCCAGAATGAGATTTTTTGCCTTCGCGTACAACTCCAGTCCATACTCGTCGGCGATGTAGTCGGCACACAGCGCTCTGGATTTCATCGTCGGGGGGAGACGATCGGGGTCAGAGCGCGTAACTCTCCGGAAGTGCCTGATAAAATCGGTCCAGTACCACCCAGTCTGATTCGTTCCGAAGCCGTCCTCGTCGACCGTCCCGCTCCCACCCTGAACGACGATCAGAGGACATATCGAGAGGCTCAGTCGATGTGGATCGACGGAGACGGTCCGCACCTCGACTCCACGTTGTTTGAGATTGTCTATCGCCTTTCGGACTTCGGCGTCGATTCGGGGGTCGGACACCTCTCGGTCGAATCCCTCGTCGAGGACACCGACAGTCAGGCCATCGACCGTGGTCGAGACAGCGTCGGTGTACTCGTCCGGTTCGACATGCACGGACTGACGGCCGTCCAGTGAGTGACTCTCCCCGTCTGGCCCCGCGACGGCTTCCAGCGTCCGGGCGGCCTCCTTGACCGACCGTGTGAGCGGGCCAACGGTATCGGTCGTCCGTTCTACTGGCACCACCCCAGTGTACGGAACGAGGCCTCGTGTCGGTTTCAGTCCCACTACGCCACACCACGAGGCGGGCGTCCGAATCGACCCCCCCTGGTCACCGCCGATGGCGATATCGCAGTCCCCCACAGCGACCGACGCAGCGCCTCCACTCGAAGACCCACCGGCGAGGTATTCCTCCCCGTGGGGGTTCAGCACCGGCCCGAAGTCGCTGGTGTCGCCGGACGAAGAATCCGAGAAGTTGTCCATGTTGTTCTTGCCGACGATGGTAGCCCCCGAATCGAGGAGACGACCGACCACCGTCGCATCGATCCGCGGGACGTAGCCGCGCATGAGGTCCGACCCCAGAGTCATCTCGTAGCCCGCGACGGCGATGCTGTCTTTTATTCCGATTGTTTTTCCGGATAACGGGCCGCTCGCCGCTCCCTCGAGTTCGAACCGGAGAATCCACGCGTTGTGCGGGTCTTCGGTAGCGTCGGGCCGGTATCCAGGTTTGCGGTCCGTGTGTTCGGTCTCGTGGACCGCAAATCTCGGTTCGTCGGCATCGACCAGTTCGTCTAGTCCGTCAACGAAAGACGTAACAAGCTCGGAGAAGTCGTCCGCCTCCGCGTCATCGAGTCTGAATCCGCGCCGAGACGCGTAGTCCCTCAGTTGCTTCCGCGAAGGTAGTCGAACCATCGGTGGGTCTCTTATTTCACCCCGTATCCCAGTTCGACGATCCGTTCCCTGTGCTTTCCAACGGACGCATCGTCACTTCGATGTGAATGGCCGTTTAGACCGTGCTTAACGGGCCCGCGGAGCCGCCGTTTCCTCTGGCTCATTGTCCCATGACGAACAGCTCACTCGTGTCGAATTCGTCGGAGAGCAGTTCGGCCCCGTCCTCGGTGACGAGTACTTGATCCTGAACGTGCCAGAACCCATCGACAATGGGTTCGAGACAGACGACCATCCCCGGCCGCAGCTCCGTCTCCTCGCCGGGGTGGAAGATCGGCTCCTCTTGATGCCACCAGATGCCAGTACTGTGGCCGGCAAGCGATGCTGCACCGGCATAGCCGCGCTTTCTCAACTGCTCTTTCAGAAATTCGTACACCTCTTGTGCCTCGACACCAGGCCTGATTTTCTCGTCAAGTATCGTTCGGTGGATGTCGCGCACGTCCTCGTAATACTCGACCTGTTCGTCCGTGGGCGATCCCATCACGGCCATCCGGGACAGGTTCGCCGCGTATCCTCGGTAATACGATACGTAGTCCGTTCGGACGACATTACCGTTCTCTACTGGTACAGGTCCTTCACCACCGTACGTGATGTCCGCGTTGTCGGACTGCATCATACCGTGGCCCCACTCGGCACCCCGTTCAATCATGAATTCGAGCATTTGGGCGTGCAGTTCTTCCTCGGTGACGCCCGGTTCCGCGTCGCCGAAGACTTCGATGTGTGCCTTGTCCTGTATCTCGACGGACTTTCGCAGCAGTTCTATTTCGCGGTCCGTTTTGATGTTCCGAACCCGATTAAGTGTGGCCGTGCAGTCGACTAGCTCCCCGGACGAAAGCCCCTCGGACAACTCCGCCCACTGATCTACGTTCAGTTCCTGTCGCTCGATCCCGATTCGTCCGTCACCGAGCCCGAGTTCTTCGAGCCGATCGATACAGATAGCCCAAGGTGACTCGGTGTATTCAGTATATGTCCGAATGTCGTCGATCCAACTCGACTGCGCCGCGAGTTTGTGGCTAAAGCCGTTGACCACGAGCGTCGGCGCCCCCTCTAGCGGCCAGACAACCAATGCGGGCCGGGGACTCCACACGAAGTCCTGATGCCGACCGAGCGTCCCGGGGAATCGCATCCCGGACAAATACATGGCATTCCGACCGGAGCGTGCGATCACCGCGTCGACACCAGCTGCGCTGAGCCGCTGAGAGAGCTCCTCTTCATTATACCACGGCTTCTGCCTTACCAACCATTCAACATCAGTGGTCATACCACAAGGATATAATCCAGGTATTTGAATCTTATGAATGGCTCATATTTCCTGAGAGAAAGATCGGATTCACAAAACCATTTACTTTCAAAATTTATCTATTCCACCTTTATTGCGAAACACCGAAGAAATGAGATCCGGAGGCGTAGCCTGAGACGGCTGCTCAGCGGAGGATCCATCGCCGAGCTAGGAGATTCCGGCCTCTTTCTCCTGCCGGGACGACGCAACGGCCCGAGTCATCGGTCAGGTCGCCGGTTCGTGCTGACGCCGGTAGCTACGGAAGCGAGTTCATGACTAAAATTCCGCCCAGCTACTCATCTATCTGCGAAAAGAATGGAATATTTTGTGGCGGATATGTATGAGTACATGGACTATAATGCGATATTAATATACGATCGCAGGCTTTATACATCAGCATACGAATTTCCTTTCCATGCCACCCGGTGACAATAGCACAGATGGGATCACTCGTCGACTATATCTGGCCTCTTTGGGGATCGGTGGGGCCACAGCCATTGCGGGGTGTTCCGGAATATCGGGCGAGGAACAAGCAAGCGGCAACGAGACGGAGGGTGACGAAACTGAGACGAGCCAACAGTTGAGCGGTCATCTCAGATTCGGCCTTTACGCTCCACCGCTGGGAATCAATCCGATCACCGGGAGCATTATTGAGGGCTATGTCGTCCAAAAGTGGATGTACTCCACTCTGACAATGCGTGATAGCAACCTGAATGTTCACTCCGACCTGGCTACCGATTGGGAAGCTTCGGACGATTCGACCCAGTGGACGTTCATGCTCCGCGATGACGCACGGTTCAATTACAATGGGAATCGGGTCCTCGCTGAGGACGTCAAGGCCACTTTCGATACCGTCTACGACGAAGACGTAGGGAGTCCCGGCAATGGAGCACTGGGACCCATAGAGAGCGTCGAGGTGGTAAACGACCACGCAGTCCAGATCAACCTCGAATCGTCGTACGGAAACATGCCAATCAAGATGGCCAAGCCCTGGGCGATGATCGCGCCGAAAGAGATTCTGGATTCGGATGGTCCACAGGCTCTCGACAATACAGATTACGGGAGCGGCCCGTTCAACCTCAAAAACTACATACCCGAAGACGAGATTGTCGTGACGGCGAACGAGGACTACTATCTGACCGACGAGAACGGCGATGCGTTGCCCGGTGTCCAGCAAGTCACGGGACAGGTGATCGAGGATCCGACCACCCGGATTAACAACATGCGAAACGGGAGTTCGGACATCATCACAGGAGTCCCACCTGAAAACTGGTCCCAGCTAGAAAACATGAGCGAGGTGCGTACGAATACGGTCCCGGGCGGCACGTTCTACTCCATCGCGATGCGGGTGACCGACGAACCGTTCACAGACAATAGAGTCAGGCAGGCGTTCAAATACGCGGTCGACAAAGAGGAAATACTGGCAACGGCACAGCAGGGACTTGGCGTTCTCGGACAGGACCACCAGCTAGCACCGTTTTATAATGTGGCTCCTGATCTACCACAAAAATACGGTCCCGGAGCGCAACCCGAGCGGGCGAGGGAGTTGCTCGCCGAAGCCGGGTACGGCGATGGGCTGACGTTGGATTTCCCACTCATCGTCTCGCCCACCTCTCCTCAGATGGAGAAGACGGCCGTTCTGGCTCAGGAACATCTCAGTGAGGTCGGTGTAGAGTTCGAAATCCGACGAGTGAGTTGGGATCAGATGTGGTCGGGAATCTTCGGAAACAATCCGTTTTCGATCATGTCGTGGTTCTGCCGACCCGAACCCGACTTCCTGATGAACCAACACAATACTCCCGGTGCTCCTTGGGCCGGCGAAACCATGTTCCATCCGGACGAGTTCGTCGAGACGCTTCGTGCGGCACAGTCCGCTCTCGACCCCGAAACAAAAAAAGCGCGATACAGGGAGTGCGCCGAGATAATGCAGGATCGCGGCGGATATATTGTTCCCTTCTTCGCCTCTCGGCTGCACGCCGCACAGAACTACGTCAAGAACTTCCAACCTGACCCCTTGGCACTCCGGGAGCGAGTAGAACCCGTTCGTCTCAGCAACGATGTGTAGAATTCTTTCTCATGACCCGGTTCTATACGTACCTACTGAAACGAGTGGTGTATTCCGCTATCACGCTGGTTGCGATCTCGATGACGGTCTTTTTGATCACCCAGGTGCTTCCAGGTAACGCCGCTACGTCGCTCCTCGGACGGTATGCGACGGAGGGATCGGTCACAGCGATCGAACAACAGTTGGGCCTCAACCAGCCGATATACGTGCAGTATCTGGACTGGTTCACCGGCATATTAACCGGTGATTGGGGACGGAGCTTCCGTTACTCGGAGCCAGTCTCCGAACTCGTCCTTCCACGGTTCGTCCGATCGATGCAGCTGGCACTGCTGACGCTGGTGCTCGTAGTGATCTTTGGCATCGGTCTCGGAGTCATCGCGGCGATCAAACGGGAGAGTCTCGCCGGGATGCTCGTGAGCACCGGCACGTACGCCGCGATCAGTTTGCCCGAATACGTGGTTGCAACGTTCCTGGTTCTGCTGTTTGCCGGTCCAGTGTTCAATGTTCTTCCGAACACCGGCTACGTCCCGCTTCACGAAGGCGTCGTTCCGTGGCTCCAGCATCTCATCCTTCCAGCATTATCGATGACGTTCCTTCTGATGGGATACGCGATGCGGCAGACGCGCTCGGAAATGATCGAGGTGCTTCAGTCCGAGTATATCAGAACTGCTCGACTGAAGGGATTGAGCGAATACCGGGTCATCATCTCGCACGCGCTTCGCAACGGTCTATTACCGACGATAACTGTCATCGCGTTCAATTTCGGCTACATGCTGGGCGGCATCGTCGTCGTCGAACAGGTATTCGTCTTCCCCGGGCTAGGGAGGATAATCATCGCATCGATCCAGAATCGGGACCTCCCGATGATACAAATAACGATACTTCTGGTCGCTGCAGTGTACCTGTTCGCGAATCTGATCGCAGACCTGCTGTACACGAAACTCGATCCCCGTATCGAATACGGCGGTGACTAACCATGTCGACTACTGACACTACAGACACGACACGGAGCAGTGGGAGGAACGCCAACGAAGAACTCGAACCCCCGACGCGAGCGGCCACGTTCGCTCGGGGGGCACGGAAGGTTGCACACAACAAAAGCGCCCTCGTCGGCCTCGGTATACTCGTCCCGATCATCATGCTCTCCCTGTTTGGCCCGTTTCTCCCCCTCGCCTCGGCGTACGAGACGAATGCGCAGGAGGCGTTCGCACCTCCCAGCGCTGAGCATCCGTTCGGAACCGACACGTACGGGCGTGACCTCCTCTCCAGAGTCATAAACGGCGGACGAACTAGCCTTCTCATCGGCGTTACTCCGGTCCTTCTCGGACTGCTGTTCGCCGTTCCAATTGGACTCGTCGCCGGATATTACGGCGGAAACGTCGACGAATCCCTCATGCGGTTCATGGACCTGTTGTTGAGTTTCCCGTCGCTCCTGCTGGCACTGTTGATTATCGTTGCGCTCGGGAGCAGCATGTGGAACGCGATTATCGCCATTACACTGGTATTCATTCCACGCATCGCTCGGGTAGTTCGAGGAAGTGTCCTCTCGGTCAAAACGGAGGAGTTCATCGAAGCGGCGGAGGCCCGTGGGGAGTCGGATATCTATATCATGAAAAACGAGATCCTGCCGAATATCACCACGCCAATCCTGGTGGAAGCGACAATTCGCGTCGGGTTTGCAATCCTGATCGGGACGGCGATTTCGTTCCTCGGACTCGGAACGCAGCCCCCGAACCCCGACTGGGGATTCATGATTGAGGAGGGCCGGACGGTGATGTACCAGTCTCCCTGGTATCTCCTGTGGCCGAGCGTCTTCCTAGGGCTCACCGTCGTCGGTCTAAACATCCTCGGCGATGGTATCAGGGACGCACTCGATCCAAAGGAGGGTACGTAGCGTGAACTCAATGACCCCGCCGAACCATGTCGAGACGATGGACCCTGTCCTGAGCGTGGACTCTCTCGACGTCTCCTACGAGACTGCCGAGGGATCGGTACAGGCCCTCCGGAATATCAGCTTCGATATGCGTCCGGGGGAGATCTTGGGCGTAGCTGGTGAGAGCGGCAGCGGAAAGAGCACGCTCGGCCTCGCCATTCTTCAGTATCTCGGTGAGAACGGGAGCGTAACTGGGGGAGACATCACGTTCAACGGCGATTCGTTACTCGATCTATCAATGGACGAACTGCGGTCGTTACGCGGGAACCGGATCGCTCATATCCCGCAGGACCCGAAAAAATCGCTCAACCCGAGTATTCGGGTTGGGAAGCAGATCGCCGAGGCTATCGACTTACATCAAGACGTCGACGATGCAGCGGCACGTGCCGTCGATATACTTGAAACAGTCAACATTACCGAACCGGCGTATAACGCGAAACGCTATCCCCACGAGCTATCCGGAGGGATGCAGCAGCGCGTACTGATCGCTATGGCGTTGTCGTGCAATCCGGATCTCCTCGTCCTCGATGAACCCACAACAGGTCTTGACGTGACGACGCAGGCGAAGATTCTCGACCTCATCAACGACCTCAGAGACGAACTGAGTACGAGTATGCTGCTCATTACGCACGACTTGGGGGTGATTGCGGAAACGGCGGATCGTGTGAGCATCATCTACGCGGGCGAACTCATGGAACTGGGAAGCGTCGAAGCGGTGTTTTCGAATCCGACCCACCCTTACACCCAGGGTCTCCTTGCAAGCCTCCCCGAGATCGAGAACACCAAATCGCTGGAGTCGATCCCCGGCCAGATTCCGAGTCTAACGGAGATTCCCACTGGATGCATCTTTGCGGACCGGTGTGAGTTTGCGGAAGACGAGTGCCGTACTGCCGAGGTAGCAGCGGAGTCGGTTCCCCACAGCCCTGGACATATCACCCGGTGCCGCCGCTGGGAGGCCGCCGCTGAGGAACCGATCAGGGCGGAAGTCGACGAGCGATCTTGGAATGAACCCGGGGACGAGATCATCGAGACCGAGGATTTGAAACGCTACTACGGCGAGGAGTCCGTCCTCGATCGACTACTGAGTATGAATGCGGAACCGCCCGTTCAGGCAGTCAATGGAGTGAATCTGGCCATTCGAGAGTCGGAAGCCGTCGGCTTGGTAGGGGAGAGTGGCTGCGGAAAGAGCACGTTCGGACGTACGCTTTTGGGTCTCCTTGATCCGACGGACGGAACAGTGTCGTACAAGGGAGACGATCTGACGGAGATGACCGACGCGGAACTGAAGGAATTCCGGTCGGAATGTCAAATCGTCTTCCAGAACCCAGAATCGACTTTGAATCCGAAAAAAACGGTCTACCGTGCTATCGAACGTCCACTCGAGTTGTTGACCGATTTGAGTGAAAGACGGAGACGACGGCGTGTCGAGGAACTACTCAATGAGGTCGGACTCGGCCCCGAATACGCGTCTCGGTATCCGCACGAACTGTCGGGTGGAGAGATTCAACGCGTGGCCATCGCCCGGGCATTCGCGCCCGAGCCGTCGTTCGTCGTCCTTGATGAACCGGTCTCGGCTCTCGACGTCAGCATCCAAGCGAGCATCATGAGTATGCTCAAGCGGTTACGTCGAGAGTATGATACCTCGTATCTGTTCATCAGCCACGACCTGAGTGTCGTGAAGCACGTTTGTGACCGAATCGCTGTGATGTACTTAGGTAAGATTGCCGAGGTCGGGCCGAGCGAGGAGGTCTTTAAGCCGCCGTATCATCCATACACCCGTGCGCTTCTCTCGAGCGTCCCGTCCCCGAACCCGGGTCAGCAGTTCGAACGGGTGCGACTCGAAGGTGAAGTCCCTAGCGCTCGGGACCAACCGAGTGGCTGTCCGTTCCACTCTCGCTGCCCCCAGAAAATCGGCGACGTGTGCGAACGCGACGTTCCCGAACCCGACCCCGTCGCGGCGGACGACGGAACGTCACACTACATTTCGTGTCATCTCGACGAAAACGGCATGAACCGGCCGCTTGATCGAACGGCCGTAGAAGACGAATGACGGCGCGAGAGCTATCTCCGGACAACCGCGCTTGCCTGTCCAGTGGTCGATTCCCCTCGTTCCCTGCCACTTGGAGGCGTCTTCGAACACCTTCTCCAAGAGAAGTCTCGCTACCGTGAACCATTTACACATGTCGAACCACGCGACAGGGGAGACCGGCGACACACCGATCACCGGGACGGTCGTCGAGCAGATGGCTAAGAAGGTCGACCCAGAACTGTCAGCCATCACGAACGTCCTGCTCGCGCTCGACGTGGAGTTGTTGGGGTGCCACGCGACATTCTAGCGGACCGCGACGAGTGAGCAGCTCTGGTCGACGAATTCGGCTTCGACGAGGCGATAGCTTCCTTCACCCAGTCGAGGTTCAGTCGATCACATTGCATTAGAGCAAGCGTCTGCTTGGACAGGATATACAGACCAGCCAAGCAGACAACGAACTCAAGCAAGGGCACCTGCTTAATTTTGTGGTCAACGCTCTCGATGATGAACTACCGCTCAACTTCGACGAGGACCTCGATCAATCACATCTGCAAGACGACGAACGACTCACCACACGCCAATACCGTCCAAGGCCACCTTACCGACCAGTTCGATCTTGACACCGTCGAACAAATCGGCAACACGCTTCTCCAACGAGACACTCTCGACACGCTTCCGGATCGACCGGTGGGGGTCGTCGCCGACCTCCACCTCGATCCCTACTACGGCGACGAAGACGAAGCAGAGGGCCTGTACTTCTCCGAAGCAAAGGCCAGGACGACTGCGTTTCATGCATACGCGACGCTACACGCATGCGGAACACACGCTACACACTGGCGGTCCGCCGGCTGGAAGCCGGCGAGAGCACCAGCGACGTCCTCGCGGAGTTCCTGAACCTGCTCAACGGCCTCGACCTGCGCGTCAAGGCCGTCTACCTCGATCGTGGCTTCTACAACAGCGATTGCCTCGGACTGCTGTACGACCACAACTACGCGTACGCCATGCCGATAGTCAGTGGGGTGAGACGATTCAAGACGAACTCAGCAGCGGCTGGAGTCGAATGATCGAGCACGAACTCGCCGGGGTGGTGACGTTCCCTGTCTTCATCGACTGCACCTACGAACGAGGCCGGTACGACGAGCACGGGGTGGCGCGTCACGGCTACGCCGTCGACGCGCCATTCATCACCACACCACGGGAGGCGCGATACCACTACGCCAAACGATTCGGTATCGATGCCATCTACCGATTAGCCAATCAGAGTTGGAGAATCCCTGGGAGCATCTGAGCGGAGAGCGCGAGACCGAAACTGTCGGAGACAGTTCGGTCTCGTGCGTGCGCGATGATGAGTGGTACTTTCTATCGAAACTCCCTGAATTGAACGCCGTCGAAGGGTGTTGGGACCAGCCTCAAGAGCGGTTCAAGTACCGCCTTATTCCAGATCTCTCAACGTTGAAAGACTAGGCTCTGTAGTTTCGCTAGACGGAGATGCCGCGACTGCGTAATTGCCGTAGAAGGCGAAGAAACAGAATGTTTTGATATTAGAATTCCGTTTCCTCACCCGTGTTACAGTCGCTGATATAAATTAGTGGCTCTGTAGTTTCGCTAGACGGAGACGCCACGACTGCGTTATTGCCGTAGAAAGCGAAGAGACAGATCGGTGTGACATCCGAAATCCGTCTCTTCACTCGTGTTACAGTCGCTAAGTCTAAATCTGTTGTTACAAGCCCTGACGAACCCGCCGACCCCGAAGGGGGTCGCGGGTTCGCTGAGTGGGCGATGCTCACGCTGCATGCACTCCGGATTGAGCTGGGCAAATCCTACCGCGTCGCGGTGGATTTGCTCAGCGAAATGCCCGGCGTATTAGGCGAAATCGGTCTCACGCGGCTTCCTCACTACACTGTCCTCCGCACGTGGTTTGCGCGGATCCCAACGAAGACATGGCG
This sequence comes from Salinigranum marinum, assembly GCF_024228675.1. Classification (NCBI taxonomy): domain Archaea; kingdom Methanobacteriati; phylum Methanobacteriota; class Halobacteria; order Halobacteriales; family Haloferacaceae; genus Salinigranum; species Salinigranum marinum. The sequence continues at coordinate 20,039 of NZ_CP100462.1, forward strand.
TGCGTTCCTCGACGCGTCGGTCGAGGAACGCACTGGTCACGCCGCCATCGATTCGACTGGCTTCGACCGCGACCAACCGAGCCGCCACTACGCCAACCGCACTAACTACCGCGTCCGGGCACTGAAAGTCACTGCTCTCGTGGATGTTGAAACGCTGTACATCACCGACATCCACTCGACTACCTCGAAGAAACACGATGCGAAGATCGGCCCGCAGGTCGCCCGGCGGAACGCCGGCGACCTGCGAAGTCTTGCCGCCGACCGAGGGTACGACGCGAAAGCCTTCCGCGACGAACTCCGCGAAAACGGCATCAGACCGCTGATCAAACACAGAATCATGAATCCACTCGATCACGCTCATAACGCCCGCATGGACGGTGATCGGTATCACCAGCGCTCCATGTCAGAAACCGTCTTCTCGTCAATCAAGCGCACGCTCGGCGCTGCCGTGCGTGCGCGTAGCTGGTGGCTGGAGTTCCGTGAGATGCTGCTGAAAGCGACCGTCTACAACCTCCGGCGGAGCGTGAGATATCCGTGAAATCAACCGCAGTGTGCCGAAACTACAGAGCCAAATTAGTTATCACTAACCCAGACGAACCGGCCGACCCCGAAGGGGTGGCGGATTCGCCGAGTGGGCGATGCTCACGCTGCACGCCCTCCGTATCGAGCTGGGCAAATCCTACCGCGTCGCGGTGGATTTGCTCAGCGAAATGCCCGGTATCCTCGAAGAAACCGCCCTCACGCGGTTGCCACACTACACCGTCCTCCGCACGTGGCTTGCCCGGATTCCCATCAAGACGTGGCGTGCGTTTCTCGGCGCGTCCGCCGAGAAACGCACCGGCAACGCTGCAATTGATTCGACGGGCTTCGACCGCAATCAGCCCAGCCGCCACTACGACAACCGCACCCACTACCGCGTCCGGGCGCTGAAACTCACTGCTCTGGTGGATGTCGAGACGCGGTACATCACCGACATCTACTCGACCACTTCGAAGAAACACGATGCGAAAATCGGCCCGCAGGTCGCCCGACGGAACGCCGGCGACCTGCGAAGCCTCGCCGACGACCGAGTCTACGACGCGAAAGCCTCCCGCGACCAACTCCGCGAACACGGTATCAGACCGCTGATCAAACACAGGATCATGAATCCGCTCGATCACGCTCATAACGCCCACACAGACGTGATCGGTACCGCCAGCGCTCCATGTCAGAAACCGTCTTCTCGTCAATCAAGCGCACGCTCGGCGCTGCCGTGCGTGCGCGGAGTTGGTGGCTGGAGTTCCGTGGGATGCTGCTGAAAGCCACCGTCTACAATCTCCGGCGGAGCGTGAGATATCCGTGAAATCAACCGCAGTGTACTAAAACTACAGAGCCAAAGACTACATTCCACGAGGGCTGAGCGCGATCACCGAACCAGACATCTGGCCGTATCTTACCGGTAATGGTTCGTACTAATCATTATCAATCGTTTTTCGGTAGCTCGCTTCTCACGAGGGGTCACAGCGACGGGCGGTTCGCGCCGTGGAACTACTCCGCCGACGTACCGAACAGTTCCTGCACCGCTTCGAGGTGGGGAGGTATTCGGTGGGCGTCGGCAGTCGCCTGCTTCGCGCTCGCGGTGTCTTTGAGCCCGAACCCGGTCGAGGTGACGACGACGGTCTCGTCGGAGTCGATGACACCCTCGGCGAGCGCCGTCTCGACGCCCGCGACCGGCGTCGCGCCCGCTGGTTCGGAATAGATTCCTTCGGTGCTGCCGAGGAGTTTCTCGGCTTCGAGGATCTCGTCGTCGCTGACGAGGAGGCTCGCCCCGCCGCTTTCCTCCAGCGCGCGGCAGGCCTTGAGCGTGTTCCGCGGCCGGCCGACCGCAATGCTATCGGCGATCGTGTCCGCGAGGTCGTCCGTGTCGTCGTGCTTGTGGAACGCGTCGTGGATCGCCGACGCTCCTTCGGCCTGCACGCCGAGCATCTTGGGCGTGTCCTCGACGTGCCCGAGTTCGTAGAACTCGCGGAATCCCTTCCACGCGCCGGCGATGGTGCAGCCGTCACCCATTGAGAAGACCACCCAGTCGGGAACCTCCCCGCGGACGACGGATTGCTCGGCGAGTTCGTGACCCACGGTCCGTTTCCCCTCGACCTGGAAGGGGTTGATGGCCGCGTTACGGTTGTACCAGCCATACTCCTCGGTCACCTCCACACTCAGATCGTAGGCTTCGTCGTAGGTGCCGTCAACGGCGAGGACGTCGGCCCCGTACACCAGCGGTTGGGCGAGCTTCCCTTCGGGAGCGTCACCCGGGACGAAAATCCGGCAGTCTAGGCCGCCGCGGGCGGCGTAGCCCGAGAGCGACGCGGCGGCGTTCCCCGTCGAGGCGCAGGTGATGATGTCTCGCCCGGCGTGCTTGGCCTTCGTGACCGCGATGGAACTGGCCCGGTCTTTGAAACAGCCGGTCGGATTCCGCCCGTCGTCCTTGACGAGCGTCTCGACGCCGAGCGCCTCCGAGAGGTTCGGCGCGTCGAACAGGTCCGTCCCACCCTCGTTGAGTGTCACCGGTTCGGCGTCGTCGTCGACCGGGAGGAACGCCGCGTACTTCCACTGGCTTCGAATGTCGCCGTCGAGGTCGGCGTCGAAGTTCTCAGCGATGACGTCGTAGTCGTACTTCACTTCGAGGATACCCGCGACGCCTTCGTGCTCGGGACAGGTGTAGATCACCTGCTCGGGGTCGTACTCGGCACCACAGATGGTACACTCCAGGGTCGTGACGTGGTCCATGACCATAGTCTCAGTTACAACCGATCGTGTTTAAAACCAGTCGCACCCCGGCAGTGTCCCCGAGGTCGCCGTCGTGAACCGCTTCGGTCGGTGGGGACACAGAACGTCGGATCGCCACTCCGAGTCGCTTGCCGCCGTCAACCGTGTCGGCGACGAGTCGCCCACTTCACTCCCGCTGCGTCGGGAGCAGTTCCCCGTATAGGTCCCGGTCAGCCATCTTCTCGAACGCCTCCGCGTACTCCTCGAGCGGGTACATCGCCTGAACGATCGGCTCGACTCTCCCGTCCCAGACGTACTGCATGATCTCTTCGATGTCCCGCTGGCTGTTCTGCGTACTACCGATAACTTCGAGTTGCCGGACGAACACGTGCCGAATCTCCGTATCCGGGTTCGGTCCGGCCGTCGCCCCTGAGATGATGATTCGGCCGCCGTTCCGGAGCGATCGCATCCTATTCATCGACGACTCGGCGACTCTCTTCCACGAGGCAGATGTTGAAATCGAACGTCCGCGCTCATTCCGCAACGGGAATCTCCTCGAACTCGAGTCAGAGCTCATGGAGCGGTTCTTTGACACCGTCGGGACACCGGAACCGACAGGGAGTCTCCATCCTGGCAACGAGCCGTCGAACTGTTGGAGACCGTCGGGATCCCCGACCCCGACGAACGGGCCACCGAGTATCCACACCAGCTCAGCGGAGGCCAGCGCCAACGGGTAATGATCGCCCAGGCGCTGGCTGGCGATCCGTCGCTCATCATCGCGGACGAGCCGACGACGGCGCTCGACGTCACGGTCGAGGCCGGTATCCTCGACGAACTGCGGAGCCTCTGTGACGACCTCGGCGTCGCAATCCTGCTCATCACGCACGACCTCGGCGTCGTCTCCGAGACCTGCGACCGTGTAACCGTGATGTACTCGGGATCGGTTATGGAACGCGGGCCGACGGACCGGATCTTCGAAGCTGCCACGCACCCGTACACGAAGGCACTCCTCCGGAGCATCCCCGAATACGCACAGCCCGGATCGGAACTGGAGACCGTTCCGGGATCGGCACCCGATCCGCGGAACCGCCCCGAGGGGTGCCCCTTCCGTGACAGGTGTCCGGAGGCGTTCGATGCATGCACCGATCCACTCCCAGAGTACACGGTAGACGAAACTCACACGACGTACTGCCACGCGTACGCGCCCGACGACGACCAGCCCTCGGCGACGGACGGTTCGACTCCCGGACTGGGGGTGTCCGAATGACGGACGTTCGGCCGACGGTGAACGGCCACCACGAACGGACGGACTCCGACGACGACCGGCCGAGCGAACTGCTGAAGACGGTCGACGTGAAGAAACACTTCCCGGTCGAAGACGGGTTGTTCGGCCGACTCTTCGGCGACCAGCAGTACGCGAAGGCCGTCGACGGGGTCGACCTGACCGTCCACAAGGGAGAGACCGTCGGTATCGTCGGTGAGTCCGGCTGTGGGAAGAGTACGCTCGGCCGCACGCTGACGCGGCTCTACGAGCCCACCGACGGGAGTATCCTGTTCGACTACACCAACATCGAGACGTACTCCGGTCGACGATTGAAACCGATCCGTCGGCGGATGCAGTACGTCTTTCAGGACCCACTCTCGGCGCTCAACCCGCGCAAGACGGTCGGCGAGAGCGTCGCCAAGCCGCTCGCGGTGCACGACATCGCCACCGGCGAAGAGAAGTGGGAGCGCGTCGCCGACCTGTTCGAGGAAGTCGGTCTGATGGAGTCGCATCTGGACGCGTATCCACACGAACTGTCCGGCGGGCAGCGTCAACGCGTCGGCCTCTGTCGGGCACTCGTGACGGAACCGGACCTCATCGTCTTCGACGAACCCGTCTCGGCACTCGACGTGACGCTGCAAGCGCAGATACTCAACCTGATCAACCGGTTACAGACGCGGTACGATCTCTCCTACGTCTTCATCTCGCACGACCTCAACGTCGTGCGACACGTCTGTGACCGGATCGCGGTCATGTACGCCGGCGAGATCGTCGAACGGGGACGGACCGAAGACATCTTCGAGAACCCGAAGCACCCGTACACGAGGGTCCTCTTGCGGGCGATCCCCAGTGTCGATGAAGGCGAACACCGCGGCCGCGAGTCACTCGAAGGCTCCCCACCGAGCGTCACGGATCCACCGAGCGGCTGTCGCTTCCACCCTCGGTGTCCGGAGTTCATAAACGGCCAGTGCGTCTCACAGCAACCGTTCCTCCAGTCGGTCGATGGCGACGACGGTCACGAGACTGCCTGCCACTGGGCGGAGCGCACCACCGCCGAGCGGGAGACGCACACGACACCACGCCCGTCGGAACGGCGTGTCATCGAACGGGAAGCAGACCCCGGTTGACGACGTAGTCGCCCGACGCCGGTGTTCGAAGGCGAATCGACGACCGGATCCGCCGGATCCGCCTGGACCCGAAGACCCGCCCGACGACCGTGCAACCCGGTTCGTCGACCGTATCAACTGACGACCGACGACGACCCGTCGAACCGGGGACTTTCGCGGTTCGATGTACACCCGACCATCCCAATGAAACACGTTAGCAAAACCGAAGCAGAGCACGCACACCTCACGATCAGTCCCGATCGTCCGCCGATCGAAACGGTCGAGCCGGGAGAGACGTTCGCGGTCGAGACGTACGACTACGTCGGGGACGTTCTCGACGAGGAGACCCCGATGGAAGCGGTCTGGGGCACTGACGAACTGGCCGACAACATCAACCCGGTCACCGGTCCGATCGAGGTAGAAGATGCTTCACCGGGCGACACGTTGGCGATCGAGATCGTCGACATCGAACTGCCGGACCGGGGAGTGATCAACGTCTTCCCGGGGTTCGGTGGCCTCGAAGGTGCGGTGTTCAACCTCTCCGAGCCCAGCGACCCCCACACGACCTTCTGTGACATCGACGACGGAACCGTAACGTATCCGCTCGAGGACGGCACGGAGATCGAGTTCCCCACCCATCCGCAGGTCGGAACGATCGGCACCGCCGAGAAACACGAATCGATCTATTCGGTGAAACCACACGCTCACGGGGGGAACATGGACTGCAAGGACGTCACAGTCGGGAACACGCTCTACCTCCCCGTCGACGTCGACGGTGGCTACCTGTACCTCGGCGACTGCCACGCGGCGCAAGGCGATGGAGAGATCTGTGGCATCAGTGTGGAGGTCCCGGCTGTCGTCACGCTCCGCGTGGAGGTGATCGAGGACTACGAGATCTCGTGGCCGCGCATCGAGTCGGAAGACGAGCTCATGACCGTCGCTGCGGCCCGACCCGCCGAGGACGCGGCGAAACTCGCGTACAAGGAGCTCATCGGCTGGCTGGTCACGGAGTACGACTTCACCGAGACAGACGCGTATCAACTGTGCAGTGCCGTCGGTCGTGCACGGCTCGCCCAACTGGTCAATCCTCAGTACACCGTCGCCGCGAAGTTCCCGAAAGAACTGCTCTAGCGCCTCGACTTCGAATCGTCGAACGGCGCCAGCCTCTCTCGACAAAAAGCACGGCCGAACGACGTCATCGAAGGACTCCGAGGAAGCACCCCGTACGACGAGTATGGGCGAGCTACACCCGTACTCTTCGATCGAACTGCCGAGCTGACGGTTCAGTCGGTCGATTTCGCCACCGAACTCTCACTCGGTGACGGTGAGAACGCTGCACTCGCCCCGACAACCAAGAGCGGCCGCCTCAGCGGATACACCGAGTGGATCGCGTCGGTGTTCGCGGCGCGAAACCGGACACCCGAGTCCAAGACTCACAGGACTGTCCAGTTTCACTCTGCTTATCTATCGATCTTGAATACAAAACAACGTTCCGAAAGGTTGGTGGCAAATGCGGCCGAACAGAGATTCGCGGCCGGGGACGGAACGCTGATATACAGCACGACAGCGGCCCCGACTCGAAACAGATCTCGATCAACGAGATCGTAATTCGTGCCAGTTGAAAATCACTATGTCCGCCCACGACAATCGACCTGTGACGAATCGATTGCCTCGTTCTCTGCCGTTTCAGGCACATTGGCGCACTTCACGCTGTTGTCTCTTCGCGGGACTCACGAGAAACAGCAGCTGCCGGACGTCACGTTTCTCGTCGTTGCTGCTCACCATCTCGGGAGCGAACTCGACGGACTCGGCTTCCGATTTCGTGTGTGCCGCCATAGATATCGGACTCGAACCGAACCTATATTTTAGTAGGTAAAAAACCGAACGTATTTGTTTACAGATACGTTCTCGAACGCACGATCGCTGACTGCGGTGCCGTGGTGGTTGAACCTCTTCGCCGTCTGGTAGAACCGGTGCCGAATCGATACGACCGGGGATATCGCCCGCGACTCCACCACCAGACCGATGGTGGACCGGATGACAAAAGCCGAACGCTCGTTGGTCACGAACAGTCCGTGAGTCGGCTCTGCGACCCCGAACCCATCGTCGACTCGGCGTCGCAGCCTCCACGTCGCAGCCGACTGTCGGTCCGGTCGACGAGGTCGATCAGCCCATCCCGGCCAGCGGGCCGAAGTCGTCGACCGGCAGCACGGAGTAGTCGACGGTGAGGGTGTCCTTGGTGGCTCGCACTTTCCCAACGAAGGTCGAGATCTCCTCGAGCGAGCCCTCGAGGACGAACAGTTCCATACAGTGGTGCCCCCCGACGTGGCTGTGGAAGTTCGAGGCGACGATGTCCTCGTGTTCGTGGCGGAGATGCATCATCCGCTCTTCGACGCTCGTCGTCTCGTAGTCGAACACGACGGTGACGACGCCCATCAGATCGCGGCCTTCGAGTTTCTTGTCCTCGAACTCGCCCAGCAGGTTGCGACTCGCCTCCCGCATGACCTCGCTCCGGCCCGTGTAGCCGTGGTCATCCGCGAACTGATCGATCCGGTCGAGCAACTCCTCCGGCAGCGAGACGCTGACGACGGTCATATATTAACCCAACCGGCATAAAATGTTAAATATTGTTACTCGCCACTGCTCACGACCCGGGCCGGCCGCCGCGGTGGCGTTCACTCCCGGTCGGTCCAGAAATCGAACGACCGGCCGGGGGCGAACACGTCGAGACCGACGGCCCGTTCGACGCCGGTGTTCTCCACACGGTGTGGTTCGTCCGCTTCGAGCAACACGGAGTCGTACCGTTCGAGCGTCACCCGGTCGTCCTCGGTCTCGACGGTGAGTTCGCCGCCGAGACAGAGACACACCTGCTCGTTCTCGTGGGCGTGCATCGGCGAACTGTGTCCCGGCGGTTTCTCGAACCACTCGAACGAGAACCGATCGCTCCCCGCCAGCGAGACGCGCCGCCACCCCTCGTCGGGTTCGTACGACGCCGCTTCTTCGAACTCGACCGGTCTCACAGGTTCGACCCCGTGCTCCCACCGTCGATGGGGATCGCGGTACCGTTGATGTAGCCCGAGCGGGGTGACGAGAGGAACGCGACGGTGTCGCCGAGTTCCATCGGATCGCCGACGCGGCCGAGCGGGTTCGTCCCCCAGTCGTCGAGGCCCGCCTCGTAGGAGTCGTACTCGCCGCGCTCGACCGCTTGATCGACGAGTTCCCGGATGCGAGCCGTCTCGTGGGCCCCCGGCAGGACGGCGTTGGCGCGCACGTCAGGGGCGAACTCCGTCGAGAGCGTCTTCTCGAGGCCGATGACGCCCATGCGCACCGCGTTCGAGAGCACGAGACTGTCGAGCGCCTCCTTGACGCTCCGGGAGGTGATCGTGACGATCGTCCCCCCGCCGTCTCGCAGGTGGGGTTCGGCCGCACGGGCGAGCCGTACCACGCTCATGACGAGGAGGTCGTACGCGTCGTACCAGTCGTCGTCCGTGGTGTCGAGGAACGCGCCGGACGGCGGCCCTCCAGCGCTCGTCACGAGGTGGTCGATCCCGCCGAACGCCTCCACGGCCCTGTCGACGAGCGCCGTGACGTCGTCGGGCTCCGTGATGTCTCCGGGCTGGGCGACGACCTCGCCGGTCGCGACCGCTGCGATCTCTTCTCGTGTCTCCTCCAGCGCCGTCTCATCCCGCCCGTTGATCACGACGTTCACTCCCTCGCGGGCGAGCGCCGTCGCCGACGCCTTGCCGAGACCGCTCGACGAGGCCGTCACGAGCGCGGCGTTGCCCCCGATCTGTAGGTCCATGTGGGTAGCATCCGGCGACGGCCGTGAAAAAGTATCCGTCGCGGTAACCCGACGCTCGGCCGTCGGGTCGCGATCGAAGCGACCCGGCCACCGGTCGAAGCGAGCCGTCACGGCCGCAGAGCGAACGGCGTCGCCGCCCGCCGTTACCCGTCATCACGCCCGTTAGTCGTCGCCGTCCGACCGTGGCGCGAACGAGGCGGTGCCGTCCTCGAAGGTGAGGCTAGCCTTCCCCTGGACGGTTGCCCCCGCGGGGAGGTCGTCGACGACCGCCGTCGAGACGTACAGGTCGCCGAGATCCTGGGTGTTCTCGATCCAGACGGCCCGGACGGCGTCGGGGTCGGGGCCGCCGAGGGCGGCCAGGGCGATCCGGAGCGCACACTCGTCGTCCGGGGCGACCACCGGGAGCTTCGCCTTCGCGAGCGAGCCGCTTGTCAGCGCGTTTGCGTACGTTTTCCGGACGTCGAGCTGGTCGACGGCGGCCCGACGGGTCACATCGGCGAGTCCGATCCCGTTGCCGTTGCCCTTCGTCCGCTCCGAGAGGCCGCGTGCGTAGATCAGTTTGATCCGTGGGGTCTCGGGGTCGTCGGCGTTGAGCACGCGGTACCGGCCGATCACGTTGGTGTCCATCCCCGCTCCGGAGATCTCCTTGCCGAGTTCGTCGACGACGAGCAGGTCGACGTCCTCGACGGGGAGCGTCGCCATCTCCTCGCGCGCCCGGACGAGCAAATCGGGCTCCCGGTCGAGGATCGCTCCCGCGGGGACGCCTTCGACGTGGGCCGTCTCCTCGTGGAAGTTCTCGACGACCGCGATCCCGCCGAGGAGCGGAGCGGTGTCGTGGATAACGCCGAACGCGGCTTCGAGTGTCGGGACGTACCCCTCCGTGATCGCCGCCGCGTGGAAGGCCTTGGCCCCGCGCTGTTTGCCGAGCCCCGCGACCAGCATCTTGCAGAGGCCGCTCTCGATCCGCCCGCTGAAGTTCGTGTGCGGTTTGACCCGGTTCACCACCAAAACGGCGTCCGCGTCGAGCGCCGCGGTCGAGACGTGGACGGGAAGCGTCGCGTCGCCGACGGCGACGTCCCCCACGCGTTTGGTCTGCATCCGGGCGTCGATCGGCGCGCCGACGCGACGTTCGGTGATCCCGAGTGCCGCGAGCACCTCCCGCTGGCCCTCCGCTGTCGCGCCCCCGTAGCTTCCCATCGCGGGGACGACGACCGGCTCGACGCCACGGTCGGCCAGCCCCGACACGATGGCCGCCACGAGGTCGTCGAGGGCGTCGATCCCGCGGGAACCGACCCCGACGGCGACCGTCGCGCCGGGGGCGAGCGCGTCGAGCGCCAGTCGATCGAGCTCCGCGCGCGCCGTCGAAGCGGGGTCTGTAACGCGCTCCGTCTGCGGGTCGTACCGGACGCGAACGAACCGGGGCAGCGGCTGTGGGCCGAGGAGACGTTCGGTCTCGGCGTGACTCGGGAACTCCATTCTTCCCGTGGGCGATGGGGATACGACGGCAAATAGCCGTCCCCGCCGCTACAGTTAGTCGTCGTCGTCGGGGCTTTCGCCCCACACCGTCTCGTACACGATCGCACGCCCGGAGGAGCCGTCGTCCGTGTCTTCGATCGGCCAGTCGTCGTCCATGCCGGTGTCGACCGAGCCCGAGTTACCCGTCCACATCCCTGGGTTCGCCCAGGTCATCAGGGTTATCGCGGCGAAAAACAGCATCAGGAGGAAATGCTGCATGGTCTCGGTACGCGGGTAGACGGCGAGGCTCACGACTGACTCGACGAGCACGAACGACCCGACAAGCGCCCCGAACGTGCCGATGTCGAGTCGCCCCCTCCGGTACAGCACCGGGATCGCGGCGAGAAACAGCGCCCATACGACGTACCCCGTGACCAGGAGATCCGTGAGTAGCATCCAGACGATCCCCACGACGGCCAAAAGGAGCCACAGTCCCGCGGCGGCGACGATGAGCTTCTTCACGACGGCAACGAGCCGTTTGATTGTGTCGACGGTGAGATACTCCGTCCACGACATGTGGCCACACAGAACACGTTCCGGCACTAAAATTTTAGGAACGACGACATATCTTCTCGGTGGTGACGGGACGAACAGTCGCTCGTCGGCGCGACCCAGCGGGCGGCATGGGGGCCAGCGGGAGCCACGGCGTCGAACCCACGCAGGGGCCCGGTCGGGTCGGCGCGTGCCCCACTGTTCGAGTGGCTCCGGATACCGACGCTCCGGTGTGGGGTCGGCTCACTCGCGCCACGACTCGACCTCGGCTTCGATGGTCGCCAGCCCGCAGTCGATCCCGTCCCAGTCGCGCATCGGGACGTGCCGACAGACGACGCCGTACAGCAACAGGTGGAGCCGTTCGGCGCTCGCGGCGGCATCGATGCCGGCGAAGGTGCCGTCGTCGATACCGCGCTGGATCGTCCGTTCGAGTTCGGACTGGAGCCGGTCGTCGAGCTCCGCGAACGAGTCGTGGTAGCGGTCGTGGTACGGGGTCTGGGTCCGGATCTCCTCGAGCGCCTGCTGGAAGGGGAGGCTGTCCGGGTCGTCCCGCTGTGGGACGATCAGCGCCACGAGTTCGGTGAGCCGTTCGGCCGGGTCGTCGGTCTCGATCGCGGCCAGTTCCTGCTCGAACCCGTCGAGGAGGAAGTCGAGAAAGCCCGCGAGCAGGTCCTCCTTGTCGTCGTAGTGGTAGTAGATGAGCGACTGGCTCCCCTCGAACTCGGCGGCGATGCGCCTGATCGACAGCTCCGAGTAGCCGCCGTCGATCAGGACGCGGTACGCCGCCTCCATGATCTCCTGGTCAGTCGACGACACTGTCGGGCCTCCGTCCGGTCGGTGGATTGGTTGTGGGTTTCGGCATGAGTCGGTGCGTGGTATCCGGCCGTGTCGGCGTGGACGCTCGGTGCGGTCGGTCGTCGAACCGGGACTCGATCCGGTTGCGCTGTCTCGTACCCCTTCGAGAGCCGACCGCGCGAGTCGAGCGGGGCGAGTCGGGTGCGTGGGGCGTCCGCGTGCGGGGGAGGGCCGGGTCAGCGGGGACCGTCGATGGGAGGGCCGACGGCGTCGGTGGGGTGGGGGCGGCCGATGGGGTGGGCGCGGAGTGCGTCATGGGGGACTCAGGCGTTGGAGGGGGTCGCGTCAGCGGGACGGTTCGGCTCGGCGGTCGACGCGCCGCCGCGGCCGGTGAGCTGCGCCCACACGACGAGCGTCGAGGGCAGCACGACGATCGATGCCAGGAACGAGTAGAGGATGCTCAGCCCGGTGAGCAGGCCGAACTGTCCGAGGACCGGCGTGATCGCGAGGACGAGGACGCCGATGCCCGTGACGGTCGTGAGCATGCTCCCGGTGAGCGCGCCGCCGGTACCGCGGACCGTGGCGTCGAGCGCCTCGTACACGTCGCCGTCGTCGTCGAACTCCTCGGCGAAGCGGTGGACGACGTGTGCGGAGTAGTCGATCCCCAGCCCGATCGCGATCGAGAGGATCGTCCCCGTCAGCGCGTTGAGCGGGACGTCGGCGTACCGCATCGTCGCCGCGATGGCCGCGACGGTGACGGCGATGGGGACGACGTTGGCGACGCCGAGCAGCGGCCGACCCTCGATCAGCCAGTAGATACCGACGAGAAAGGCCGCGCTGCCGGCGAGTGCGAGCGCGAGGCTGACGAGCGCGGACTCGGTGATCACGTCCGAGACGGCCTTGAAGACGATGATGCCGCCCGTGGCCGTCGCCTCGAACCGCGATCGGTCGGCGACGTCGCGGGTGTCGGCGGTGATCTCCGCCTGTTCGGCGTCGGCTTTCACGGCGTACTGGACCCGCGCGCTCCGGTAGTCGTCGGTGATGTAGTTGAGCGCCCGATCGCGGGCGGGCGACGCGAGCAACGCGTCGTACACGTCCTCGAGGTTGTCGTCGGGGATGCCGTTCCGGTTCGCGTCGTTTCTCCGAACCAGGGCGGCGAACGACTCGTCGCGCGCCGCGCGCTCGCGGATGACGGTGACGATGCTCGTCGAGTCCGCGCGACCGTCACGGGTGACGAAGCTCTCCGGGGGCTCCTCGCCCATGCGTGCCAACTGCTCCAGCGAGTCGTCCTGGCGCAACGGCCCCTCGACGTACACCGTCACCTGGTCGTCCTCGCCGCTCTCGAACGTCTCTTCGAGGTAGTTGATCGTCGCGGGCGTGTCGTACTGGCTCGGCGCGAACGGCTCGGGGAGCGACTGGAGCCACTCGGGGTTGTCCTCCGGGGGGAGGAAGTCCTCCTGGGTGAACCGGGAGTCGACGCCCGTCCCGTAGTACGCCAATCCGGTCGTGCTCACGAGGATCACGACGAGGAACAGCCGCGGGGCGACGCGGCTGATCTTCACGCCGACCGGGAGCACCCTCCCGAGCACCGACTCCTCGCTCCCGAGGGGTTGGCTCCCGAACTGCGGGAACCGCGTCCGCGACCGCCACTGGTCGGCGTACACCTTCGCCGCGGGCAGGAAGATCCCGAAGATGAAGAAGGTGAAGATGATGCCGACGCCGGCGACGAGGCCGAAGTCCTGGATCGGCGGGAGGGCGCTCGTCAGGTTCGCGCTGAAGCCGATGACCGTCGTCCCGGTGACGATGAAGAAGGCCACCAGGAGCTGGTCCGTCGCGGTCCGCATCGAGGGGACGATCTCTCTCCCCTGGACGCGCTCCTCGCGGTAGCGGTTGACGGCGTGGATGCCGAAGTCGATCCCGACCGCGAGCAGGAGCGGCGGCACCGCGATGAGCATCTGGGTGAACGCGATCCCCGCCAGCCCCATGAAGCCGAACGTCCAGAGGATCGCCATCGCGAGCGACACCACGCCCACGATGAGGTCGAGCGGGTCACGGTAGGCGTAGACGAGGAAGACGAAGATGAGCGTCACGGCCGCGGGCACGACGATCAACAGCGAGTCGCCGATGACGTTGCCGAACTCCGCGGAGACGAGCCCGCTCCCGAAGACGCGGATGTCGCCGCCGACGGTCGCGACGATCTCCTCGGCCTGCAGTTGGATCTCCTGCGCCGGGCTGTCACCGCCCGTGCCCGCGCCGCCGTCGCCGGCGCTCGGGAGCGAGTGCGTGACGGTGCCGATCGTCGCGGACGCCGTCACCGACTCGCGGTTGTAGTCCTCGCTGAGCAGCCCCGCGAGTCCGGGGCGCTCGGCCAGTACGGCCCGGGTGTGTTCGCGGACCGTCGAGGGGGGCGTCCGTTCGAGCGCGTCGATCTGTGCGTCCAGCGTGGTCGCCGTCGGGTCGATGTCGCGGGCGACCGCCCGCGCGACGCTCGCCGTCTCGAGGACGCGCTGGTCGGGGTTCTCCTCGAGGCGGTGTTGGGCCTCCAGCATCCGCAGCATGCTCGGCTTCGCGAGCACGTTGCTGTTCGACTGAATGAGCTGTGTCGAGGCCGTCCCGTCGGCGAAGCTCTCGGTCTCGAACCGCTCGTTGATGTCGTCGGCCGCCTCCTGGGCGGGGATGTCCTCGGTGAACTGATCGGTGCCGGAGTCGGTCGCCGTCATCGCCAGCCCCGACGACATGACGACCGTCACGACGAGGAACGCCAGGATGACCGTCCTCGAACGGGTGACGATCCAGTCGTCGACGCGGTCGATGAGGTGTTGGTACTCCATGCCAGTGACTCAGTCCTGCTGGCGTCGCCAGACGACGGCCCCTAAGCCGACGACGACGACGACGCCGACGATCGCCGGAATCGGGAGCCCACCGCCACCGCCTTCGGGTTCGACGACGTCGACGGCGACCTTGTACGTCTTCGAGAGCTCCGTGTCGCCGTCGGGCGTGGTGTACTGGACGTCGACCGAGACCGGGTACTGTTTGGTGAGCGCGTCGCCGCCCGCACTCGCCGCGACCTGGATCTCGGTCGATTCGCCGGGGGCGAGCGCGGGGACGAACGCCTCGTCGTCACTGCTGCCGAGGGGGTCGTTGAAGTACGTCTTCACGCTGACCTCGCTCAGCGGCTCGGCCCCGTTGTTGGTGAGTCGGAGCGTGACCGTGTCCGAGCCTCCGCGTTCGAGCGTCGACTCGACCGGTTCGACGGTGAAGCGGTCCCGTCTGGTCTCCACCGCGACCGCCCGACGGAGCGTGGTGCTGGTGCGGTCGTCACCCGCCTCGTTCTGGTAGTTGACGTCGAAGCTGAACTGCTGGCGACCCGCCGACGCCGCGTCGCTGACGTCGACCTCGAATGAGAACGACTGACTGTCGCCGGCCGCCAGGCTCGACAGGGCGTACTCGGTCTCGGTGAAGTCGAGGTTCTGCGACCCGCCGGAGACGACGAGGACCGGCTCGTACACCGTCGCGGGACCGTCGTTCGTGACCGTCCCGGAGATCGTCCCCTCCTGGCCGACCCTGAGCGTCGAATCGAGGTCCGACAGCGAGAAGGACTGCTCGTCGCGCGGCGTGACGCCGGTGACCATCTCCGGGGCGGTCTGCCGCACGCCGTCGGTGTCGGTGTAGTCGACCGTGGCGGTCAGGGAGTACTCGCGCTGGATGGCGTCCTCCGTCGCCGACAGCGCGTACGTCACCTGCTTCGTCTCCCCGGGCTGCCAGCTCCCGACGAACGAGTCCGCGCTGTTGGACTCGGTGCCGAACGAGAGTTCGTCGCTCGACGAGGCGACCGAGACGCGGGCGTCTCGCGCTGGTTCTGTCCCGACGTTCCGGACGGTCATCGTGGCCTCACCGCGGTCACCGATCTGCGTCGTCGACTGGGTGTCGACTACCTCGAACCGCGGCGCGTCGACGACGCGGATCGTGATGGTCTGGTCCCCGCTGAACGTCGACTCGGAGAACTCCGGCTCGCCGCTTCCGAGCGTGACGATGCGCGTGTAACTGTAGCTGACCTCGACGGGGACCTCGTAGGCACCCGGCGGCGTCCCCTCGGGGACCGTCAGCGAGATCTGGACCGGGCCGGCCGTCCCCGTCGGGACGTTCCCGACGGGGATCGCCTCGGTCTGGACGTCGATGGGGCTGTCGCGGGCGTTGAGTTCGACTACCGTCCCGCGTGCCGTGGTCACTCGGTCGACCCAGACGGTGCTTCCGTCCTGGATCAGTTCGCCGTCGTTCGAGAGGTAGACGTCGAGCGTCGTCTCCTCGCCCGGCGTGACCTGGTTGTTCGGGACGTAGACGTCGACGTTCGGCTTGCCGATCACCTGCTCCTGTGACTGTGCGACGACGAGCGGCGCACCGACCGACGCGAGCACGACTGCGAGACAGAGCCCGATCAGCGGAGTCGGTTTCGATTTCATATATGAATCCCAATCATTTGAACGACCGTTCGATTAGTCAGTCGAATCGGGGATGGTTAAACGGAGTGAAACCGCAGTAAACGGTCACTCAGTTCATTCGGGAAGCGCCGGCGCCTGGGGATCTCGGCGGCGACCGCCCGCGCCGATCACTCGGGCGTGTCGGAGACGACGCGCCCGTGAACGTCGATCTCGCCGTTTCGGATGCGCGTGCTACTGATCCGGGTGCCGTCCTCGGCGATGACGAACGGTGGGGTGTGTACTTCCAGCGGCCGGCGTCCCTGTTCGATGCGGTGCCGGTTGAGTTCGTGCGCGCGACGCTGGGCCTTCGCCTCGGGCGAGACGACGAGCGCGTCGACGTCCTCCCGGGTCGCCGCGGGTCCCTGCGTGTCGGTCAGTTCGATGATCTCGTAGCTGGCGGTGTACGCCCCACCGATCCGGTCGAGTTCGTCGTCGAGGGCCGCCCGCCGTTCGTCGAACGAACCGAGCAATTCGGCGTGGGCCGGGTCGCTCCGCGTCCGCTTCGCGAGCGTCGTCGAGGTGAGGCCGACGACGACGTGTCCCGCAGCCGGGCCGTCGTGACTGGCGGTCTGGAACGCCTCGTGCAGGAGGGCACGGTGGCCGTTGTGGAGGGGGGTGAACGTCCCGCCGAGGATCGCCGTTCGTTCGGTGTCCGTCACACCCGCGCTTCGGCCCCGGCCCCCGTATAACTACAGGCTCCCGGCGTCCGACCGGCGGCTCGACGCCCGCTGTCCGACGCAGGGTCGCCGCCCCGGTACGACCGTCTCCGGCCGGGGTCGAACGCGGTCCAACGCACGACACGAACGTTTTTCGCCGCCCGTGCCGACTGTCAGAGGTGGATCACTCGTGACCGAAGAGAGTCAGACTCCGCTCACGGACGCGGCCGAACGGGGGATCCGTGTCGCGCTCGTCGCCGTAGCGGTCGTGGGGGTTCGACGGCGGGATCCGAGTGCCGTGGCCAACGCCGCCGTCGCGCTCGCGGGCACCTTCCTCCCGGACGCCGTCGAACGACGGTACGCCGTCACGTTCCGGCCCTGGCAACGGCTCTACACCGAGTCGGCCATGCTCACCCACGCCGTCGGGATGCTCGGTCCGTACGACGACGTCTGGTGGTGGGACCACCTCACCCACACCCACTCGGCGACGCTCCTCGGCGGGGTCGTCCACGCGGTCGCCCGCCGCCGCGACCGCGACCCGCTACCGCACGTCCTCGCCGGGGTGGCCGGCGGCGGCGCGCTCTGGGAACTCGCCGAGTACGCGACACACGGGCTCTCGCGTCGGATCGGGTTCGACCCCGTCCTCGTCTCGTACGGACGGACCGACACCCTCCTCGACCTCCTGTTCAACCTCGTCGGTGCGTTGCTCGTGGTCGCGTTCGCCGACCGCCTGGTCGGGAACCTCGTCCGCCGCGACGGCGACTGACGCCGGACCGTGTCGGAAATCTCCCGGGCCGCGCGCTCGTTCCCCGTCTGCCACTCGTCGTAGCGCATAAACCGCCTGCCCGTGACCGAGGTGACAACCGGCACCATGTTCCGTCCGACGCCAGCGGCCGTCGACCGCACGAGCCACCACCGCGCGGAGAGCCGCACCGCAACTCGAGGGGCTAGGGATGAGTGAGTCCGCCCGACGACACGAGGAGGCGTCGACCGAGTGGCACGGCCTCTCACGGACGGACCTGTACGACGAACTGGCGATGGGCGAGTCGGGCCTCACGGCGGAGGAGGCGGCTCGGCGGCTCGAGGAGTACGGTCCGAACGAGATCCGCGACGAGAGCTCCGTCTCCCCGCTTTCGATCTTCGTCGCGCAGTTCCAGGACGTCCTCATCTACCTGCTGATCTTCGCCGCCGCGCTCTCGCTCGCCGTGGGGTTGCTCCCGGGCCAGGAGCCGAACTACGTCGACGCGGGCCTGATCCTCCTCATCCTCTTCGGCAACGGCGTCTTCGGCTTCGTCCAGGACTACCGGGCGGAGAAGTCGATGCAGCGACTGCGCGAACTCTCGACCCCCGACGCGACCGTCGTGCGCGACGGCGAGAAGATGACTGTCGCCGCCCGCGAGGTCGTCCCGGGAGATCTCGTCGTCATCGAACAGGGCGACGCGATGCCGGCCGACGCCCGCCTCGTCGAGGCGACCAACTTGGAGACGATGGAGGCACCGCTGACGGGCGAGAGCGCCTCGGTCCCCAAGACGACCGAGCCGCTCGCCCCCGAGACCCCGCTCGCGGAGCGGTCGAACATGGTGTACATGAACACGAACGCCGTGCGGGGGCGCGGACGGGCGGTCGTCGTCGAGACGGGGATGGACACGGAGGTTGGGGGGATCGCGACGCAGATACAGGCGGCCGAGCGGGACGAGACCCCGTTCCAGCACGAGGTCGACGAACTCGGGCGTCGCATCGGCTACGGGATCGTCGGGCTGATCGGACTGATCGTCGCCGTCCAGTTCGCGTTCACCCAGGCTGGGGCGATCTCGGTCCTCCTGACGGCGATCACGCTCGCGGTCGCCGCGGTCCCCGAGGGGCTCCCGGCCGTCGTGACGCTGACGCTCGCGCTCGGCTCACAGCGGATGGTCGACCGCAACGCCCTCGTTCGGCGGCTCCCGGTCGTCGAGAGCCTCGGCTCCGTCGACGTCATCCTCACGGACAAGACGGGGACGCTCACCGAGAGCCAGATGACCGTCACCCGACTCTGGGTCGGCGACGAGACGTACGACGTGACCGGCTCCGGTCTCGATCCCGACGGGGAGTTCCGGCGCGACGGCGAGACAGTCGCGCCCGAGCAACTCGACCCCGTCCTCCGCTGTGGCGCGCTGTGTAACAACGCCGAGCCGGCACCCGACGCCGAGGACCGCGAGTACTTCGGCGACCCGACGGAGGTCGCACTCGTCGTCTCGGCCGCGAAAGCCGGGATCGACGGCTCCGGGGAGCGGGTCACCGAGATCCCCTTCTCGTCGGACCGCCAGCGGATGACGGTCGTCGTGCGCGAGGACGACGGACACACCGCCTACACCAAAGGCGCGCCCGAAGTGATCCTCGACCGGTGTGAATCGGTTCTCGTCGACGGCGAGGTCAGGGAGTTGACCGACGACCGTCGGGCGGCGATCCGCGAGACGATCGAGTCGTTCGCGGGCGACGCCCTCCGCGTGCTGGGGTTCGCCCGCAAGCAGGGGGTCGACCCCGACGCCGACGAGGAGCGCCTAGAGACGGGGCTCACCTTCCTCGGACTCCAGGGGATGATCGACCCGCCGCGGTCCGAAGTCGGGGGGGCGGTCGCCGACTGTCGGCGCGCCGGCATCCGGGTCGTGATGGTGACGGGCGACAACCTCGAAACCGCGAAGGCGATCGGGGCGGAGATCGGCTTCGACCCCGCGGGCGCGATGACCGGGAGCGAGATCGCCGCCTGCTCCGACGCCGAACTCCGCGAGGCCGTCGAGGACGTCGAGGTGTTCGCCCGGGCGACGCCGGAGCACAAGGTCCGCGTGCTGGAGGCGCTCCAGGCGAACGGTCACACTGTCGCGATGACCGGTGACGGCGTCAACGACGCTCCGGGGGTTCGGAACGCCGACGTCGGCATCGCGATGGGGATGCGCGGCACCGACGTCACGAAGGAGGCCTCCGACATGGTGCTCCGCGACGACAACTTCGCCACCATCCGTGACGCCGTCGCCGAGGGGCGGGGCATCTTCGACAACATCCGGAAGTTCGTCAACCTGCTCCTGTCGGCGAACGCCGGCGAGGTGCTCACGGTGTTCGTCGGGGTGTTGATCGGGAGCGCGCTGTTCCCGCGGCTCTTCGCGGCGCAGTCGGAGGCGCTGATCCTCACGCCCGTCATGCTGCTGTGGATCAACCTCGTCACCGACGGACTGCCCGCGCTGGCGCTCGGCGTCGACCCGAAGGCCGACGACGTCCTCGACCGCGAGCCGCGCGACAACGGCGAGAGCGTCATCGACCGGCGGGTCGCGCTCTCTGTCGTCACCATCGGGGTCACCGTCACCGTCGCCGGGTTGGCGCTCTTTTTCGAGTCGCTCCGTACGTTCGAGTCGCTCGTCCGGGCGCAGACGCTCCTGTTTACGTTCTTCGTCGTCGCGGAGATGGGCATCATCCAGGTCATCCGGCGGCGGTTCGGCGCGTCGCTCCTCTCGAACCCCTGGCTGATCGCCGCCGTCGCCGCCTCGTTGCTCCTGCAGTTGGTCGTCCTCTACACGCCGCTGGCTGGCCTCTTCGGCGTCTTCCCCCTCGAAGTCGCAGACTGGGAGCGCATCGGCCTCGCCGTCGCGGTCGTCCTCGCGGTCAACGCGCTCCTCTCGCGAGTGTACGACCGCCTGCACGCCGACTAACTGCCCACGTCGTTGACCGGCGTCGATACCGGTGGTCAAGAACCCGGGCGACGAGACGCCGACGCGACTGCGCCCGGCCGATCGGTGTTGCGGAGAGGTCCGTCTGACGGCGAGCCGAAGCACCGGGATGGAGAGTATCAGATATGATCGCAGCGAGGAAAGCGATTTACCGGCGGTTCGATACGGTGGCCATATGACGCGACCTGGCGGCGATCGGACCGATCCGGGGGTCGCCGTCGCTCTCGGTGTCGGCCTCGTCGTTCTCGCAGCGAGCGGAGCGTTCTTTCTTCTCGGTCCCAGCCTTGCCCACCCAGCCGCCGAAATCGGTGTCGGCGGCGTCACCGCTGACGCGTTCGACGGCATGGCCGAGACGACGGACACCCATGCAACCCGAATCAGCCTCGAAACCAGAGACGATCGAACGTTCCACTACCTGGCGTCGACCCATGGGAACGGGACGACGGTTCGGCGGTACCGGCCGCCGTCCGGTGCCGAGACCGACGACTTGGTCGTGGCGGAGTCGGTGACCCTTGACGGAACGACCTACCGGAGACTGACATACCGGACCGCGAGCGAGGTCCCGGCGGCGGCCAGCCGACCGAACGCCACCGTCGATGGGAACACCGTTTACGCCGTCGGGACCACGGCCGATCGGGGAGCGTTCGTTCCGCTGGTCGCCGACCGGGTCACCGGGGGCTTGGTGTACGCTGAGGTGGGAACGGTCACGCGCGACGGCGAGCGACTCGTCCGGTACGACGTGATCGGCGAGCGGGGTGGACTCCCGCCGCTGTTCGAGTCGACGGCGACCGGGTTTCTACTCGTGAATCCGGACACGAACGTGGTCCGGTACGCTCGCGTGACCGCTCCCGATCAGGACGACCGCGTCACGGTCACGGTTCGAGCGAGCGGCGAACCTGCTCCGGTACCGGGCTGGGTCGATCGGGTCCGTTTCGAGGGGGTCTGACCCGCCCGCGCCGGCCAGTCAGTTCTCCCTGATCACTCCCGAACCGCGGAACTGGCCGTACACCCTACTCCCGTCCGATACCCCCCCGAGGAAGCTGTCTTCGCTGACCTTGTCGAACACCAGCGTGTTCCCCCGTGCCTTCCTGATCTCCGTGTCGCCGTCGAATTTGGCGTTCTCGATACGAGTCCGGATCTGTCCCGCCGCCTCGTCCAGCGCCTCGTAAATCAGTTCCTTCGTGGTACTCCTGAAGTTCACGTTCAGCGTGAGGCCGTAGTACTGACTGTAGACGAACTGCGCTGCCAACACTCCGTTCTTGAGGTTCTGCACCGCGGTGTTTACGACCTGGTTGACCTGGTTGACCCCGAAGTTGCGGACGCCGTAGGGGGTCGACTCGACTACGAACCGCTCCTGTCCGCCGCTCGTCCCCCGGGCGAACGGGCTATCGCCGTCTATCGTGGTGACGAACTGCAACTGTCCGAGCCGCGTGACGGAGTACTCGGCGAGGTCGCCGTCGAGTTCGATCACGAGATCGGCTTTCGCCGTGTCGTTCCCGGGGTCGAACTCGACCGTCGAGCCCCCACGGATGGTGGCTCCGTTCTGTGGGTTCGTGAGCTCGATCGAGCCGCCGTCGATGGGATCGGCGGCCGGTCCGGCGATCCGCTTCTGTACGACCGCCTTCACCAGCACATACGACTTCCCGTCGCGCAGTTGGTTGTCGTCGAGTTCGCCACTAAGCCAACTCGGTGGGACGTTGCTGCTACCGAACCCCAACACCGGAATCCCTCGACTAATGTCGCCGTCCTTCGTGTACGCGCCCGCGAGAACGGCGGTCTGAGTATCGGAGCCGAACTGCTGGTTACCGTTCTCGTCCGTCCTGGTCATTACCTCCAGCGAGACGAACAGCCGCTCGGCGACGAAGGGGTTCGACCCGTTCGCCAGTTCCTGCTTGTCCCCGAGCCCCGCGTCGTCGGTGTTCGCCTTCGTCGGGTCGGACGTCGCCACGGCGATCCACGCGCCCTGCTTGGCGTCTTCGGGCACGAACCGTTCGGCCGCCGCGGTGACCGCGTCGTTCCGGTCAAGCAGGGTGACCTCTTGGCTGTCGTTCAGCCCGTCGTCGTCGGTGTCGGTCGCGTTCGGGTCACTGTAGACGACATCGCCCATGTCCGGACCGGCGGGGATGTAGATCCCGTTGCGCTCGGCCACGTCGTACAGCCCGTCACCGACGCCTTCATCATTGTCCTGGTACTTGACCTGGTCCCCGATGTCGCCGAAGGCGTCGCCGAGATCCGTCGAGTCGGTGACCGTGATGAACTCACCACCGGTCTCCAGTGCGATCCTCCGGAGCAGATCCTCGTCCGCGCTATCCCCGACGGCGACGGTGTTGATCGTGACACCCTCGTCGGCGGCCTGCCGGGCCTGACCCATCGCGCCGCCGGAGCCCCGCCCGTCGGAGAGCAGGACCATCACCTGGTCGTGCGAGGAAACGCCGTTCGTGTTGTGTTGTCTGCGGGCCTCCCTGAGTCCGGAGCCGATTTCTGTCCCGCCGCTCGCCCTGAGGCCGGCGATGCTCGACCGGACCGCGTCAAAGTCGTTCGTGAGCGGCTGTTTCGTGTCGGCCGCGAAGTCAAACCCGATCACCGACGCCTGATCGCCCGGCCCGAGCGCGTCGACGAACTCCCGTGAGGCGCGCCTGGCGTCGGCGATCTTGTCTCCGGACATGCTCCCGCTCGTGTCGATTACCAGCGTCGCGTCGACCGGGTTTACGTCCCCTCCACCGCGCGGCCGGGTGGGTTTCGTCACGCTGATGCGGTCAATGAACTCGTTCCCGTTCGCCAGCGTCAGGTACGAGAAGTCGTCCACCTCGGCGGTTGCGGTGCCGTTCGCCACGGTCGTGTTGATCACGTGCCAGCGCCCGTCGTCGTCCGGCGACCACTTCAACAGCGTGAGGTTCCCCGGGTCGTCGCCGTCGAGATCGTCCGGGACGTCGAAGCGCACAGTCCCGCCGTCGATCGGCGTCCGGTTCTTGACGTGGATGACCGGTGACTTGCGGAACTCGTCGTCGTCGGTCTGCGAGACACGGTCGACCTCGACGCCGCTGGCGATGGTGTACGGACCGGTGATGTCAACCGTCGCGGTGGTGTTCGGCACTGGCATTGTCACGTCGTACGTCGCTTGATCGTCCGAGACCCCGTCACCGTCGGTGTCCCGCGACAGCGGGTCGCTCCCGAGGGCGACCTCGTCGCCGTCAGGCACCCCGTCACTATCAGTGTCCTCGTCGGTCGGGTCCGTCCCGTGGGTGTTCACCTCGGGGCCGTCGCGGAGACCGTCGTCGTCGGTGTCGGTCGTGCCGATTTCGGTCCCCCTCGCGCGCTCGTCACCCGTCGAGAGCCCGTCGCCGTCGAGGTCGTCGGCCGCGTCGGCTGTCCCGTCACCGTCCGTATCGGCGACCGTCGGATCGATCCCCGGGTACCTGCTCTCGAACGCGTCCGGGAGTCCGTCACCGTCCGTATCGTTCGCGAACGGGTCGGTGTCCAGCAGTCGCTCCCGGTAGTTGATCAGCCCGTCGCCGTCGGGGTCCTCGCGCCCGTCGATGAGCCCGTCGTCGCCGGTGATCGCGGTGTTCACCGTCGAGTTGCTGTCCACGTCGGCCGGGTCGGTCCCGGTGACGTTTCGCTCGTAGGCGTCGGGCAAGCCGTCGCCGTCGCGGTCCTCGCTCGGGATCTGCAGCACCGCCCGGAAGAGCCGCTGGACGTCGCCCACGTCGACCCGGGAGTCGTCGGTGTAATCATACGCCGCCGTGTTGTTCTGCACTGCCGTTCGGTTCAGGTTGGCGAGAAGTGCCTGCGTGTCCGCGACGCTCAATTGCCCGTCGCCGTTGACGTCCTGGTACCGCCCGTCACCGTCGAGATCCGTCGGGGGGGACCCCGGGATGACCGGCGGGAGCCCCGTCGCGTTCGTGTCGTTCGTCGTGACGTTCGTCGGCGTGGGCGTCGGTGTGGTCGTGTCGGTGGTGGTTGCCTCTCCGGTCGCGTTCGCGTCGTTCGTCGGCGTGGGCGTCGGTGTGGTCGTGCCGGTGGTAGTTGCCTCCTCTGTCGCGTTCGAATCAGTCTCCGGCGTGACTGTCGGGGTGGACGACGGCGTGACTGTCGGCGTGGGCGTCGGGGTGGACGACGGCGTCGCTGTCGGCGTGGGCGTCGGGGTGGACGACGGCGTCGCTGTCGGCGTGGGCGTCGGGGTGGACGACGGCGTCGCTGTCGGCGTGGGCATCGTGGTTTGCGTCGGTGTCGGTGCTGGCGTCGATGTCGGAGTCGAAGCCGCCGACTCCGTCTGTGCGGCGAGCCCCGACGGTGCCGACCCCGTCTCGGCTCCGATCACGCCGCCAGAGACGACTGCTCCCGCAGGGATAGAGAGGGTCAGAAGCAATGCGACGAGGGCCGCGGTGAACTGCGTTGTTCGTGGCATATGTGGCCGAGTCAGAGCGCCACCGTGTCGGCGGTCGGTCGTGTCCGAGTCCAACATTCGGCAGAACAAAAATTTAACCATCTCTGTACAAAGTTGGCCTCAATGAAACGGATCGGTTCAGTACATCTCGGATTACGACACGCCGTCGTCGGAATCGTCCTCGCGATTGCGCTCACCACGGGGTTGATCGGTATCGCCACCGCGGCGGGGTCGATAGACGTGTCGCTCGTCCCCGAGACGCGCTCGCTCGACGTCGGCGACGCGACGACGGTCGATGTCATGGTCGAATCCGCGAGCGGCGGAGTTGGCTCGTACGACCTCCAGGTAGTCGTCGGCGATTCAGCCGTGGCGACCGTCACCGCCGCGACTGCGGCCGGCGGCCCGTCGTACGAGAACACGGCGGTCTTCGATGGAGGAAAGCGGGCGGACATCGTCGCCACCGGGGCGGACACGGCCGACACGGGCACGGTGACGGTCGCGTCGGTCACCGTCGAGGCGACCGGTTCCGGGTCAACGCCGCTCTCGCTCCGCGT
The DNA here is from genome assembly GCF_024228675.1 of Salinigranum marinum. Classification (NCBI taxonomy): domain Archaea; kingdom Methanobacteriati; phylum Methanobacteriota; class Halobacteria; order Halobacteriales; family Haloferacaceae; genus Salinigranum; species Salinigranum marinum. The sequence continues at coordinate 45,528 of NZ_CP100462.1, forward strand.
CACCGACGTGAGCGACGAGGACGGCGTGTCGTACACCGTCTCCGACACGCCCGGCGCGACGGTCTCCGTGAGCGGGACGCCGACGCCGACAACAACGGCAACAGCGGAGCCGACCGACGACTCCAGCGACGGCGACGCCGCTGACGACGGCGGCGACGGTCCCGCAGAGTCGTTCGACTACTCCGTGATCGTCGACGACGGCGTGACGAGGCTCGAACTGTCGGACGCGGCGGCGAACAGGCGGTACGACATCGACCTCGGGAACTCGATCAGCGCTGGCGAGTCGACCGTCACTGCCGCCGAGTTCTTCTTCGACCGGAGCGTGACAGCGGCCACCGTCCGGTTCGACGCAAGCGAGACGCCACCCGAAAGCGTGACCGGGCTCGACACCGCGATCGTGTACGTCGCCGTCGAGGCCGACGGGGTCGCCGCCGAGGACATCAACGAGGTTGAAGTCGGCTTCACGGTCTCGCAGTCGACGCTCGACAATCGGGGGCTTGCCCCCGACGAGATCCGGTTGTACCGGTACGACGGTGGCGCCTGGATTCCACACGAGACGACACACGACGGCGAGACCGAGTTCACCGCGGAGGACGTCCCCACCTTCGGCGTGTACGCCATTGGACCGAGCGGGTCGACGGCGGTGACGGCTACATCATCGGCGACGGCGACACCGCCGACCGACTCCTCCACCGCGAGCCCAATAGCTTCCACGACGCCGACGGAGACAGAGACGACTCCCGCGACGGCCGCCGAGACGCCGTTGTCGACACGAACACCGGCCGCCGGGACGCGGACCACGAGCACGACCTTCCCTGGATTCACGCCGATCGCCGGTCTGGTCGCGCTGGCCACGGCAGCGGTCGTCGCCGCCCGCACTTCCCGTCGCTGACGGATTCCCCGGCGACCCCACGACAACCACCATTACTATCTGCTCGTACCGCTCTCCGGCGTGGCTCACCGCTCGGGGAACGCCTCGGAGCCTTCGGCTGCGGTCGATGCGGGCTGTGAATCCGAGCCGCCCCCGAGCCGCCCCGACACGACCAGGTAGTCGCGGGCGAAGACGACGAGCGACGGCGTGACGACGACGGCCGCGGCGGGAGAGATCACGCTTGCGGGGATCACGGGAACGAGCGCCGCCGTGATGAACGCCATCTGTACGCCCGCGAGCGGGCGGCGCACGCGGCTCGGCGGCAGGTCGTAGACGGCGAGCCCGCGGGTCCGACGCCAGCCCCGCCCGGCTTTGAACAGGTAGCGGGCCGCGGAGATGGAGAGGTACCACACCGGGAGCCGCCCCCAGGCGACGCCGACGAGGGGGGCGACGAGAAAGCCCACCGTGTCGAACGCCATGTCGAGCTTCTCGCCGAGCTCCGACCGCCGACCGACCGACCGCGCGAGCGCGCCGTCGGCCCAGTCGAGGACCACGCCGCTCCCGTACCACACGACGGGAAGCCACCGCCAGGCGCTGCCGACCGGTGGGACGACGAGGAGAAAGCCCGCGACGCCGGCGTACAGCCAGCCGCGGCCGAGCGTCACGCCGTTTGCGACCCCGAGCGTCGGCGCGGGCGCGGGCGAGCCGTCGGCGTCCGGCGAGCGGTTGCGTTCGAGCACGCGCGCGAGGAACCACAGCTGGTATCCGAGGACGGGCGCGGCCGCCGCGAGCCACAGCCCGCCCGTCCGCGCGTCGAACGCCCGGGTCACGGCGAGCGCCACGACGCCAGCCGCGCCCGCGAAGACGCAGGCGGTGAGCCACCAGCGTCGCCAGAGCGGGGCCGGGAGCGTCCCTCGTGTCGCGTTCATCGCTCGAAGTCGGGGTCAGCGAGGGCGTCCAGTCGCCCGAGGTGAGCCTCCGAAAGCCGCAGTCGCGCGGCCGCGAGGTTCGACACGACGTGCTCCGGGTCCGTACTCGACGGGATGGGGACGACCCCGCGCTGGACGTTCCACGCGAGGACCGCCTCGGCGGGTGTCGCCCCGGTCGCCTCGGCGACCCATTCCACGGCCGGCTCTTCGAGCAAGCCGGGGGCGGACAGCGGCGAGTGCGCGACGACGCGGATCCCCCGCGCGTGACACCACGAGACGAGCGCCCGTCGGGGACGGAACGGGTGCCGCTCGACCTGGACGAGCGCCGGGGGGACCCGCGCGGCGTCGACCAGCCGCGCGAGCTGGGGGAGCGTCACGTTGCAGATCCCGAGCGTCCGGGTCAACCCACGGTCGTGGAGCCGTTCGAGCCGTCGCCAGGTGTCGACCAGGTCGTGGTTCGCGCGCTCGGGGGCGCCGTCGGCGTCGGTCGGAAACGTCAGCCGCTCCTGTTCGGCGACGGGGCGCGACGCGAGCGCACGCAGGGGTCCCTGGTGGGCCCACGCCTCCGGCCAGTGGAGCGCGTAGCAGTCGAACGCGTCGATCCCGAGTTCGGAAAGCGAGCCCTCGCAGGCGGTCGCGAGGTGGTCGGGGCCGTGGTTCGTGTTCCACGGCTTGCCGACGACGAACAGCGACTCCCGGTCCGGCGACCTCGGTGCGGCGAGGAGGTCGCCGATCCGGGACTCGTTGCCGTACAGTTCCGCGGAGTCCAACAGGCGGTAGCCGGCGTCGAGCGCCGTCGCGATCGAATCGATCCGGTCGACGTAGTCGCCGTCGCGGTAGCGCGAGCAGCCGAAGCCGACGGGCGGGAGCCGCAGCGCCGAACGGATCGGTGAGTCGGCGGGCGGGCGGACGGTCGGGTCTCTTCGTTTCGGTTCGGGCACACCGTCGCCCTCGACCGGAACCGACTCGCCGCGTTCGGCCGCGGCCTCGATCGCCGCACAGACGGCGACGACGTGGGCGGACCGGCGGGCACCGCCGCGAGGAGCCTCGCCCCGCTCGACGGCCCGTGCGAGCCGTTCCGGGCCAGCGAGATGTCGGGTCGTCGCCCGCGGCTGCGGATGCGGTGCGACGGTCGGTTGACGGTCGCCCCCGCGGACCGTGACGGCGTCGCGGTCTGCGGCCAGTGCGCCCGCGTCGTCGAGATAGAGGGTGCCGTCGTCGCCGTGCAGTTCGAGGCCGTAGAACTCCCGGCTCCGGTGGTCGACGTAGAAGCTCGCTCGGAGCGAGACGACCGGGCCGGCGGCGAACTCGATCGTGGCCTCGACGTGCGGCGGTCGTCCCGGTCGTTTTTCACCGGAGGGCCAGGCGTCGACGGCGTCAGCACGACGCACCCGGTCGACGGGGCCGAACCACGCGACGAGGAGCGACAGCGGGTAGACCGCGCCGTCGTACAGCGGCCCCACAGCGAGGAACGAGTCGGGGCGGTCGTGCCACTCGGTCACGCGGCCGACGTGGGCGGTCGCGTACGCGAGGCGGACGCGGCCGAGCCGGCCATCGGCCACGAGGCGTCGGGCGTGTCGCTGGGCGTCGCACCGGTGAGTGATGGGCGCACAACCGAGCGCGAGCGCACGCTCCCGGGCGGCGGCGACCAGTTCGGCGGCGGCCGCCGGATCGAGCGCCAGCGGTTTCTCCGAGAAGACGTGCCGCCCGGCGTCGAGACATCGTTCGGTCACCGGCGCGTGCGCCGCGTGGCTGGTGAGGTTGACGACGAGCGGGGCGGGTTCGGCCGCGAGAAGCGCCGAGAGATCGGTGTACGCCGCGGCGTCGTGGTCGCGAGCGAGGGTCCGCGCCCGGTCGCCGTCGCGGTCACAGACGGCCGTCAGCCGGAGCGACGACTCAGCCAGCCCGGCCGCGTACTTCTCGGCGACGGCGCCCGCTCCGACGAATGCACAGTCCACGGTGATGGGTCGGTTGTGGGCGTCAAATAGCCCGGTGGTCGTCGTCGAGCGTGTTCACCGACCGCGGTCAGCACGAGACGGTCAGGACGCCGCCGCACTGCTCACACTCGAACATCGCCGTCAGGCCCATCTGGCCGAGGTACGAGCGACGGTCGTGGACGCACTCACCGTCGCCGCCGATGCGGTACTGCGGGTCGTTGTCGAGGCGCATCACAGTACTCCGTACGCCGATCGGGAGGGTAACCACACCCCCTACTATGGCAGGGCCCCCGGCGAACGGTAATGTACCGACGGGCGTAGCGGTCGCATGAGTGACACGGACTCCGAGCGGGAGTCGGCGCTCCTGCTCACGCTGTCTCTCTGGCACCCGGGTTGCTGGGTGCTGAACGTGAGCGAGCGGATCGACGTCGGTCTCTTGGGCTACGGTATCTACCCCCGCGCGGACGGCCGGGCGACGACCCGCTACACGCACTACGGCGACGATCGGGCGACGGTCGAGGAGGCGCTCACGACGATCCGTGGCCACCCCGCCGTCGAGGCAGTCATGCCGATGGTCGACGGCTACTGTCGGACAGACACGGCCAGACCCGGGAACGCGACACGCGAGCTCCTGGTCGAACACGACGCGACGACGCAGATCAGCGACGCGTTCACCTCGCGCGGCTTCACCTACGCAGCCCCCTGTGACACCTCGGGGGGTCGCGAACGGTGGCGGCTGTACGTCACCGCCGACCGCGACGCGGTGAGGTCGCGACTCGACGAGATCCGAACCGCGGAGGACGCCGAGATCGTCGTCGAGTCGATCTCGCCCGTGAGCCGGGCGCGTCGGACGGATCCGCTCCCGATCGATCGGTTGTCACACCGACAGCGCGAAGTGTTTCAGCTGAGCCGGAGGCGTGGCTACTACCGGCACCCGGCGACGGCCACGGCGGCGGAGCTTGCGGCCGAACTCGGGATCACCACGTCGACGTTTCACGAACACCTCCACAAGGCCGAAGAGAAGCTGTTGGACCGGTCCCGGGAGGCGTAGCCTCGACCCGACGGGGAACTACGCCCGCGTGCAGTCTGCGGTGGCCGTTGGAGCGCGACAGACTGCCACAGAGTAAAGTCCGTGCGGCCCTACTGTAGAGGTATGGCACAAGCGAGCGCGACGCGCGACGAGGGGCCCTCGTTGGCACTCGGATCGCTGGGGACGCTCCACTGGGTCGGCATCGTCTTGGCGGCGATCACGGGCGTGATACACCTCGTTCTCGGTGTCAGCTTCCTGCCGTCGCCGTTCGGCGTCGCGTTCGTCGTCGCCGGTGTCGGGTTCGGGCTGGGCATCGCCGCGATCCTCCTCGACTACCGCCGCCGGCTCTTCTACGTCCTCGGTGCTCTGTTCACGCTCGGGCAGGTGGTCCTGTGGTACCAGGTGAACGCCGCGGACATCGCCGCCGGCGACGTCGGCACCATCGACATCGTCGACAAGGTCGCCCAGGTGCTGTTGGTCGCCGTGCTCGTCGTCCTCTACCGACGAGAGAGCTGAGGCGACCGGCCACGCTCCCGCCCCCGACGGGCGATCCGAGTAGCGTCGTTCATAATCCCCCGGTCCCGACATCCGCCCGTGTCTGGTACGTCCTCCCCTCTCCCCGGGCTGGAACTCGTGACCGAATCGCCGGCCGACGCCGCGTCGACCCCACCCGTTCTGTTCGTCCACGGCGCGTACGTCGGGGCCTGGTGCTGGGCTGAACACTTCCTGCCGGCCCTCGCCGACCGCGGCTACGCTGCCCACGCGGTGAGCCTCCGGGGGCACGGGGGCAGCGACGGGAGCCTCGCGAGCGCCGGGATCGACGACTTCGTCGCGGACGTCCGCACGGCCGTCGAGCGACTCGACCGCCCGCCCGTGCTGGTCGGACACTCGATGGGCGGTGTCGTGGTTCAGCGGTACCTCCAGCGGTACGACGCGCCGGCCGCGGCGCTCCTGGCCGCGATCCCGCCGCAGGGAATGGCCGGCTTGACGGTCGAGTTCGCCCTCCGCGACCCGACGACGTGGATACAGTTCGGCCTCCTCCAGACGGTCGGGCCCGGGCCGACGTCGCCGCGCGTGATGCGTCGTGCGCTGTTCTCGGCGGATCTCCCCGACGCCCGCGTCGAGGCCTACGCGCGACGGGTCCAGCAGGAGTCCCCACGCGCGCTCGCCGAACTGACGGGGCCGGCGGTCACCGGTCGCGTTCCGAGCGACCTCCCGACGCTGGTTCTCGGGGCCGACGCGGACGCGATCGTTCCGTCGTGGGCGGTCGAGGCGACCGCACGGGCGTTCGACACGGACGCGACGTTCGTCCCGGACGTCGCACACGCGATGATGCTCGACACGGGCTGGGAGCGGGTGGCGTCGACGCTCGCCGAGTGGCTCGACGGGATCGACCCCGCGTCGTAGCCCGGTCGACCGTGGCCCCCCGATCCCCTCAACCGGTGCTTGTGGCCGGCACTAACAGGCCATTTACCTGTCAGCGAACCACTTTAACACCCGATTAGATAAGTCCGTCCGGGCGGTGTGTCAGGGTGGGAGGGCAGACGATTTCCCCCTTCTGACTCTCCCGAGTTCGGGACTGGTCGATGCGGTCGAACGGAAGCCGTCACCCGGTCGGTGGCTGCCGCTTGGTGACGCGTCCGTCGCGGCCTGCGGTCCCGCCAGGTCGCGGATCGGCTGCCCCATCGCCCGGCGGAGCGTCCCGGCATTCCCTTTCCCCTTTCGGCTTTCCCCTCTCCCTTCGTGGCGGTCTCTTCACGGATTCGCTCCCGTTCTCGGCGGTGGACGAGCCTTCGTCCGACGGCAGGGCCGCCGTGCTGCCGGGGGTTCGATCCGGTCGCCGTCACGTGGGGTTCATATCGGTGGCCCTCGCAGTGGCGCTCGATCGATGACCGAGCCGGCCTCCACGACGGCTCCCCCAGCGACCCGGGGAGAGTTGCTCGACCGCGCCGCGTCGTACGCCGAGCGTGTCCCGCTCGACGTCGACCACGCCGCCATCGAGTGGGAGCTCTCGGAGCGGGCGAAGCGACGCGCGGGCGCCTGTCTCTTCGACCCGGAGACGGGGCGGTGTACGGTCCGGCTGACGTGGGCGGCCTACCGCGCGTACGGCTGGCCGACGTTCACGGGCGTCGTCCGCCACGAACTGATCCACGCGTGGGAGTACCAGCGGTTCGGCGCGTCGGACCACGGCGACCGGTTCCGGCGGGTCGCACGCGAGGTCGACGCGCCCATCCGGTGTCCGACCTTCGCGGCCCCACGGCTCCGACTCGGATGCACTCGCGAGGGGTGTTCGTGGACGCCCACCCGGCACCGCGCGTCGGCGACCGTCACGTACCCCGAGCGTCGGCGGTGTGGGTCGTGTGGCTCCCGGTACGTCGTCGAACACGTCGACACGGGCGAGACGTGGACGACCCACCAAGGGTACGAGCGGGCACGGGCACGGATCGGCGGCGAGTGGTGAGCGGAGAACGGTTCGCGTCCGGGTCGGTCGGGACGTCTAGTCGGTCAGTCCCAGGTCCTCGGCAGCGAGGTCGGCGATCCGGTCGACGATGTCGGCGTCGACGTGGGCGACGTCCGCGCCGTCGTGGCGGTTCTGGTTGTGCGTGGCGACCGCCTCGGCCAGGTCCGACAGGGCGACACGGCTCGTCGTCTCGCACTCGGGACAGATGACCGGGACCGTCGGCGCGTCGGCGTCGTCGCTCATGGCTATCGACTCTCCGACGGCGACCGTGAAAACGCGATTGGTTCCGCTCTGTCACTGGTCGGTCACACCGTGGCGAGCGTGGTCGCCGTCGAACGAAGTACTGACCGTGTATTCTGTGGTCGCCCAATCACCAGTTGATCTTCATATCGAACGAGGCTCACCTCTTGCGTCGCACCTCCTCGACTGCGAGTCCCTGAAACCCCTACACTTAACACGGGTGGGGTGTAACTAATTTTGACATATGTTTAATCTAACCGGATTTCAGCGGGACCTCCTGTACGCGATCTCCTCGCAGTCGAAGCCGTCGGGTCAGGAGATCAAGGAGGTCCTGGAGCGGGACGTCGAAGAAGTCAGACACGGCCGCCTCTACCCGAACCTCGACACGCTCGTCGACCAGGAGTACGTCGAGAAGGGGCAACTCGACCGACGCACGAACTACTACGAGATCACCGAGAAGGGCGAAAAGCTGCTCCGCGAGCGTCGCGAGTGGGAGAACGACCGCGTCGAGTTCTTCTCGTAACCGACAGGCAGGGTGAGTCGCCTCCGACGACCACCGCTCGCGCGGCCAGCCACCCGAGCGGTTCACTCGTCTGAGTCCCCCCGATCAGGCCCCCGTAGCCTCTCCGCTCTTCTTTCGTCGCTCCTGCCGTCGGTAGCTGCCAGTCTCCTCCCCGGTCGGCCGAGGAGCAGTTAATAATCTCCCTCACGTACTATGTTGAACATAGACACATGGATCCATCCGACGTTCGGTACAAAAAGAGTGGGAAAATCAAGAAGAAAGACTACAAGCGCGAACTCGACCGCCTCCAAGAAGAACTGGTGAAGCTCCAGCGCTGGATCCAGGAGAAGGACCTGAAAGTCTGTGTCATCTTCGAGGGGCGCGACGCCGCAGGGAAAGGTGGCGTCATCAAACGGATCATGCGCCGGCTCAACCCACGGGTCGTCCGGGTCGAGGCGCTGGGCAAGCCCACCGAACGCGAGCAGGGACAGTGGTACTTCCAGCGGTACGCCGAGCGGCTTCCCACGGAGGGGGAGATGGTGCTGTTCGACCGCAGTTGGTACAACCGCGCGGGCGTCGAGCAGGTGATGGGGTTTTGTACCGACGAGGAGTACGAGGAGTTCCTCCGCACCTGCCCGGAGTTCGAGCGGATGCTCGTTCGTTCGGGGATGATCCTCATCAAGTACTGGTTCTCGATCAGCGACGAGGAACAGGAGCGGCGCTTCCGCAAGCGGAACCAGGACAAGAAAAAGCGGTGGAAGCTCAGCCCGATGGACCTCGAAGCCCGCGCCCGGTGGGCGGAGTACTCGCGGGCGAAAGACGAGATGTTCGCACACACGGACATCGAGGAGGCGCCGTGGTACGTCGTCCAAGCCGACGTGAAGAAACACGCCCGGCTCAACTGCATCACGCACCTGCTCGACCAGATCCCGTACGAGGATCTGACGCCCGACCCCATCGAGCTCCCCCCGCGCGAGGAGCGCGGGGAGTACGAGCGCCCGCCGATCGAAGACCAGACGTGGATCCCGGCCGTCTACGGCTCGAACCCCGTCGACGACTGAGCGTCGATGGGGCCGATCGCGACGCTCACCACGCGCGCGTGAACTCCAGTTTGAACACCGCCCCGTGGGGCTCGTTCGACTCGACCCACACGTCACCGCCGTACGTCTTCATCACCTGATCGACGAAGAAGAGGCTGAACCCGTTGCCGTGGTGGACCTGATCGATCTCCTCGCGGCCGAAGATCATCTCGTGGCGGCTCTCGAAGACGCCGGGACCGTTGTCGGCGACGCTGACGACGACCCGTTCCTCCTGGACGTCGAACGACACCTCGACGACGGGCTCCGACGAGGTGTTGTGCTCGACCGCGTTCTCGAGCACCTCCCAGAGAACCCGGCGGACGGTGTCGTTGGCGACGACGTGTGCCGGCTCGCACGCGTCGGCGTACTCGAAGCGGGCGTCGAACTCCCGCTCCGCGCGCTCGATGACCGGCCGGAGGGTCTCGCCGAGGGGGAGGGTGCTGACGACCGCCCGCTCCTGGGCGTTGAGCAGGTGTTCGAGGTCGCGAGCGGTGTCGGCGCTGTCGATGACGCCACCCAGGCGCTTTCGGATCTTCGAGACGGACTCTTGGGCGGTCTCGTCGTCCACCTGCGCGGCGAGCTGTTCGACGTGTCCCACGACGACGTTGATGTCGTTGCGGATGTTGTGGCGGAGGACCCGGTTGAGGATGCGGAGCGCGCGCGTGTGCCGACGCCGTTCGGTCAGATCGGTGAAGACGCCCGCGAGCATCTCCGTCTCCCCGCCGACCTCGATGGGGACTGCCGACCCCATGCCGTAGAAGACTCGGTTGTCGGCCGTCAGCAGTTCGCACTCGCCGGCCCACTGCTCGTCGCACATGATCTGTTCGGCGACGTCCTCGAGGATCGTGTCGTCGACGAGGATCTCCGTCACCGGGGTCCCGATGAGGGTCTCGCGGCTCTCGTAACGGAGGAAGTCGGCGGCTGCGGCGTTGGCGTCGCGGATTCGAAATTCGAAGTCAATCACCAGTGCCGGGTTCTCGATGGAGTAAAACACCGCCTCGTAGATTTCGGGTGCGAGATCAGACATAGGGACGGATCTGCCGGCTGATTCGCCCGTCGCACCGTTAATGTTGCGGGAGTAAAATCAAAACCGATACTCGACGGCGAGCCGGCGGCGGTCGACTGGCGTGGTCCGCCGCCGGTCAGCCGTCCACCGGAGCCCTCACTTGAGCCCGCGCGCTTTCACGTCGACTTCGAGGAGGTGGCGCATCCCGTCGACGAACGCGTGGAGGTCGACGGTGTCGACGTCGTACTCCGTGGAGACGAGCTTGCTGTAGGTCTCGTTCCACGTCAGCAGGTGCTCGCGTTCGATCCCCGCGTCCTTGATCCGGCTGGCGAGACGCTCGTTCGGGACATCGACGTCGCGGATCTCCGCCTCGGAGACGACCCCGCGCTCGATGGCCTCGATGACGACGCGCGAGGTGTAGTCGCACTCGTCGAGTTCGCGCTCCCAGGTGGTGATCCAGTTCCCGATGCGGGCCAGACGCTGGGCGTCCCACGTCACGTCGCGGAGCGTCGCCAGGTCCGCGCGGTCGAAGCCGGGCGAGAACGCGAGGTCGATGTCGACGTAGATGAACAACAGCATGTTGTGGGTGTCGTACAGCTCCGCCCCACGGGGACTCGCTAGCTGTGGCCCGTCGTTCACTAGCCGGTTGTAGTCCATCGTGTTGAGCGACTGTCGGAGGTCGAACTCGAACAGTTCGCGGAAATCCGCCCGACGGGGAGCCTGGTCGAGGTACGCCTCGGTGAGCGCCCACGACTCTTCGAGGAGTCCCAGGGCGTCGGCGTCGACCCCGGGCGCGTCCGCGTCACACTGGGTCGACACGAACGGGATCTTCCGTCCCTGCTCGAACGTCTCCTTGTCGCGGTGTCGCTCCGAGAGGTCGTCGAGGACGGTCATGAACAGCGAGAAGCAGAACTTCGTCTTCCGCGCCGTCTCGGCGTGCTCGTCGGCGACCGAGGAGAGCCGAAATCCCGGGAACACGTAGTAGAGCCACTGCCAGAGCAGTTCGTCGCGGTCCTCGGTCACCGCGGCGTAGTGGTCGATCAGCGGATCGAGCTCCGCCGGGAGTTCGGTTCGTGTCATGTCGCGGACGATGCGGGGAAGCTGTCGGGTCGTGGTTGTCGTCGCCATACGTCGAAATTCAACACATTCTGGGAGAGCATAAAATTATTCATTCGATAACTGTTTAATTTAATATAAAATATATAAGTAAAAAAGTTATACAAGAAAAGATGTAAGATAGCGAAACCGGTAGAACGGACGCCTCTCCGGGGACGTTCACGCGCTGGACGTCCCCGAAGGCCCGGTTCACGGGGGGTTGCTGCGGATCGCGCGCGGTTCGCCTCTCCCTGACCGATGAACGATAATGATAATAATTTACTACGGAACGAGTTAATTATATATGGCTGGCAGTCGACGTGTCTCCCATGACGCAACTCGCCGCCCCCACGACGCAGTCGACGACCGTCGACCCGCTCCCGTCCGCCATCGACTCCGCCAGCGCGAAGCTGGTCTACCTCTATCTCGACACCGTCGGTCCGACGACGATCACGGAGCTATCGGCAGCGCTCGACATGCGGATGCTCGGCCTCTACAGCGTCCTCGACACTCTCGCGAGCGACGGACTCGTCGACTCCGAGGGCGAGACGTACTTCCTGGCCTGAGTCGGTCTCCTCGTCCCGTTCGTCCCCCGGTCTCCGTCCGTGTTTTTCCCCGTGCGTCCGGCGACGGATGTCCCAGCGTCGACGCTGCGACGGAGAGGCGCCAAGACCGGTCAGCGCAACAGCAGCGCGATTCCGACGAGGTAGCCGACCCCCACCGCCAGGAACGTGTACTCCGCCGCCTCGAACAGGGCGACGGACGTCGCCGACGCGACGACGACGGGGGTCACGACGGCGACGACGAGCAACAGCGGGAAGAACACGCCCCAGCCGAGACTCCGGAGGCGAGGGTGCTGGTTCGGGACGCTGGGGGGCTCGGAGCCGGCGTCGTCGTCCATCTCACGCCTCCCGGACGGGGGAGACAACGCTGTTCGCGGTGCTGTACCGACCCACGCGACGGCAGCACGTGGGACTCTCGGGGGGAGTGGCGGGGACCATCGCCGGGCGAACACACACGGTGAGCGCTGATAATCGTGACGGTCCCGCGACAATTGTCGCGGTGGATCGCGCGACGGGCGAGCCCGCACGGAGAACAGACGGTATAAGAGGCTGTGGGGACTGCGCCGAACCATGCAGGTCGGCTCCCGTCAGTGCGTGCTCAACCCCCAGAGCGGGACGGCCGACCACGCCGACTACGTCCGTCGGCTGATGGGTGCGCGCGGCTTCGCGGTCGACGAGACCGAGAGCAAGGCCCACGCGATCGAACTCGGTCGCGAGGCCGGTCGGGACGGCGTCTCGACGCTCGCCGTCTGCGGCGGCGACGGCACTGTCAACGACGTCCTCAGAGGTGTGTACGAGGTCGGTGCCGTCGAGGAGATCACCCTCGCCGTCGTCCCGACCGGCACGGCGAACCTCCTCGCGGGGACGGTCGGGATCCGCGGCGTCGACCACGGCATCGAGGTGGCCGACACCGGCTCCGTGCGGGGCGTCGACCTCGGCGTCGCGGCCGACCACCCGTTCGTCGTCTCGGCGATCGCGGGGCTCCCGGCCGACGCCAGCACCGCGACTTCCGACGCGCTGAAAGAGCGGTTCGGCACGCTCGCGTTTCTCCTGTCGGGCGCACGCGAGACGCTGGCGTTCGACGGCCTCGACATCCACGTCTCGACCGACGGCGAGACGGTCTTCGACGGGTCAGCGCTGTCGGTGCTCGTCGGCAACGCCCGGAAGTTCGTCGAGGAGGGCGGGCAGGCCGCCATGGAGGACGGCCGCTTCGACGTCGCCGTCGTCGAGGAGATGCCGCCGCCGACCGCCGTCGCCGAAGCGGTCGCCCACCGGCTGCTCGCCAGGGGGACCGAGGGCGTCACGCACCTCCGCGCGGGATCGGTGACGATCGAGAGCGCGGAGCCGATCACGTTCAGCCTCGACGGCGAACTGAAACGACACGACCGCCTCTCGCTGTGCGTCCGCCCGGGGGCGCTCGACCTCCGCGTCGGCAAGGGATACGAGCCGACCCCGTAGCGACCGCGCGGACACACGCACACGGGGACTACCGAGTTCACTCTCCCGTGGCTCCCGGCTCCACGCGGCTCCCGAGTTCACTCTCCCGTGGCCCGACTTCACGGCCCCGGCTCCCATGCGCCACGTGGCCGTCGTCCGGCGACCCCACTGACTCGATCCATCCGTGTCTGGCGGCAAAGGAGTCCGACAGCGGGCCGATTATCAGCCGGAGCGGCGAACCGGAAGCAGTGACAGAGAGCGCCGAGCGCGCGTCAGTGACGGCGGCGTCGACCGACCGCGGGGCCCGCGACCGATGGCTCCTCGTCGCCGGGGCGAGCCTCGTCTCCGTCGCCCTCGGCGCGTACGAGATCTCGCCGGCCAGCGTGACGCCGCTCATCCGCGAGTCGACGGGTGTGGGCCCGGCGGGCGCGGGACTGGTGGTGAGCGCCATGTTCGGGACGGCGGTGGTCGCGAGCCTGCCGGTCGGGGCGGTGCTCGACCGGGTGGACTCCCGGCGCGCGGTGGCGGTCGCCGTCGCCTCGCTGTTCGTCGCCGGCGCGTGGGGCTGGTTCGCCGGCGAACGCGGCGACTACGGCTCGCTGTTGGCTTCGCGGGTGCTCGGCGGGATCGGCTACGTCGTCGTCTGGAACGCCGCGATCGACATGGTGAGCGAGGCCGTCGCCCCGGAGCGACGAGCGACCGCCGTCGGTGTCTTCACCGCCAGCGGCCCCGTCGGCTTCGCGCTGGGCCAGAGCACCGCCCCGTTGATCGCCGCGCGCTTCGGCTGGCCGGCCATCTTCGTCGCGTTCAACGGGCTCTCGCTCGTCGGACTGGCGCTGTTCTGGCCGACCAGCCGGGGACTCGGCGCGGTCGGCGGCGAGGACCCGCCAACGCTGGCTGAACTCGGCGGTGTCCTCCGCCTGCGAGCCGTCTGGCTCGTCGGCAGTCTCGGGTTTCTCGGCTACTCGATCTACCTGTTCGTCAACAGCTGGGCTCCCTCGTACCTCGTCGAGACGCAGGGGCTCTCGCTCGGCGTCAGTGGCCTGCTCGTCGCGGTGTTCCCCGCGATCGGGATCCTCTCACGGGTCAGCAGCGGCCTGGTCTCCGACCGGCTGTTCGACGGCCGGCGCCGCCCGGTCGTCGTCGCCTCGTTCGTCGTCGCGACCCCGCTGGTGGCGAGTTTCGCCGTGGTCGAGTCGGTGGCGCTGCTCGTCGCCGTGCTGCTCGTCGCTGGGTTCGCGATCCAGCTGACCCTGGGGCTGTCGTTCGCGTACGCCCGCGAACTCGTCGCGTCGCGGGTCGGCGCGACGGCGGTGGCGTTCCAGACGAGCGTCGGTCTCGCGGGGGCGTTCGTCGCCCCGATCGCGGGCGGCGCGCTCATCGAGACGTGGGGGTACGTGGCGGCGTTCGCCGCCGCGAGCGTGCTCGCCGGCCTCGGCGTCGTACTCGCGTGGCGCGCGCCCGAGCCGTGACGGGAGCGCGGACACCGACGCCGGCCCACCGGCCGCTGCGCTCGCGAGGTGCGTATCGTCGCCGACTCGACGCCCCCTCGGCCCCGACAGTCTTTTGCTCGGTCCACCGCTAGCCCGGTCATCAGATGTCCTCCAGGACCGTCGTCGCGTTCGCCCTCGTGGTTCTCGTCGGGTCGACCCTGGCCGGAACGGCCGCGGCCGTCCCCGACGCACGGCTCACCGTCTCCGACGTCACCGTCACGCCGGGGACGCCCGTCACCGACGCGCCCGTCACGGTCTCGGTGACAGTGTCGAACGGCGGCGGCAGTCCCCAGGCGGTCGCCGTCGACGAGGTCCAGCTCGTCGAGGGCGACGACGTGATCGCCCGGAGCCTCGAACCTGGCTCGCTCTCCGCGGGCGGAACGCTCACCGTCCCGCTGACGACGAGCTTTTCGGAGCCCGGCGAGCGCTCGCTCTCCGTCCACGTCCGCGGCCGCGACGAGGACGGCGACACCGTCGACGTCCGCCGGCCACTGTCAGTCGCGGTCGAGGCGGCCCCGCCGCTGGTCGAACTCGACACGACCGAACTGGTCGCCGGGAGCGAGACCCAGACGCCGGTCGTGGTGTCGAACCCCACGACTGAGCCGGTGCGAAACGTCGTCGTCTCGCTGTCGACCGACAACGGCGAAGCGGTCGTCGACCGCCGGACGGTCGCCTCGCTCGCGGCGGGTGCCGAACAGCAGCTCAACTTCAGCGTTCGCGCCGCGACCCCCGGTGCGGCGACGCTCGCCGTCGAGGTCGGCTACACCACCGGGAGCGGCACCCGCGCGACCGAGACATACGACCACCCCGTCACGGTCGAGGAGCTGGTGGACGACGTGGGCGTGCGGGTCGCAACCGCACCCACGAGTGAGGAGTCCCAACAGCCGGCAGCCGGCCAGCTCGGCGTGTTGCTCGGGGGCAACACGGGCGGGGCGACCCAGCAGACCGACGACGACGAGGAGTCCTCGAGCGTGGCGGTGACGGTGACGAACTTCGGGAACGCGCCGATCACCGACGTGGTGGCGACCCCGCACGTTGGCGAGACGACGCTCGCCCGCGTCGGCGTCCCCGGCCCGCTCGCCCCCGGCGAGGAGCAGCGCGTGACCGTCCCCCTCGACCGCGCGCCCGGCGGCGACCTCGTCGTCGACGTCTCCTACGACGTCGGCTCGGGCACGTCGAACGCCACCGGCCGGTTCGACTTCCGCCCGCAGGCGGGCGCGGTCCGGATCACCGGCGTCGACATCGGGGTCGACGACAACGGCACCGTCCAGGTGTCGGGCAACGCCGGCAACGTCGGCCGCGGGAGCGTCACCGGGCTGGTCGTCGCGGTGGGCGACGCGCCGGACGTCGAGCCCGCGTACCCACAGCGCGACTACTTCGTCGGCACCGTCGAGGGGAGCGAGTTCGCCCCCTTCGAGCTCACGGCGAACGTGGGCCCCAACGCCTCGTCGATCCCCGTCGTGGTGACGTACGCCGTCGACGGCGACATCCGGGAAGAAACGGTGTCGCTCCCGCTGTCCGACGAAATCACCGGTGAGCAACGGTCCGACCGGAGCCTGCCGCTGTCGGTGTGGCTCGGGGTCGTCGGCGTCGCGATGGCGGCGGCGGCGGCCGTGGTGATCCGAACCCGATGACCCGCTCGCCCCCGCTCGACCTCGCGGGCGTCACCAAGCGGTACGACAGCGGAAGCGAGACCATCGAGGCGCTGTCGGACGTGGACCTCGCCGTCGCCGCCGGGGAGTTCCTCGCCGTGGTCGGTCCCTCGGGCTCGGGGAAGTCGACGATGCTGAACGTGCTCGGCCTGCTCGACGCGCCCACCGAGGGCGTCGTCCGCCTGCACGGCCGGGACGTCACGACGCTGTCGGACCGCGAACTCACGGACGCCCGCCGGACGGCCATCGGCTTCGTCTTCCAGGACTTCCACCTCGTGCCGACGCTCACGGCCGCGGAGAACGTCGAACTCCCGACGCTGTTCGCCCACGATCCCGAGGGGATGGCCCGCGCACGCGACCTGCTCCGGCGGGTGGGACTCGGCGACCGCCTCGACCACCGACCCAAAGAGCTGAGCGGCGGCCAGCAACAGCGCGTCGCCATCGCCCGCGCGCTCGTCAACGAGCCCGCGGTCGTCCTCGCGGACGAACCCACCGGCAACCTCGACCGGGAGACGGGTCGCGCCGTCCTCGAAGAGCTCCGGGAGATCTGCGACGAGGGCGTCGCCGTCGTCGGCGTGACGCACGACCCGCTCGTCACCGAGTACGCCGACCGGGTCGTCGAACTCGTCGACGGCCACCTCCGGGTGGTCGGCGAGGACGACGACTCCGTCGCCGGCACCGACGCCACGAACCTGGCGGGGGTCGTCGACCACGGGGGGATCGACACCGATGGGGGCGATGACCCACGCGATCCCACGCCCGAGCCGGGCGACGGACGCCGCGAGGGGACTGACGCCGCGGACGACCGCGTCCAGCGGGGAGACGAACCGTGAGCCGACTCGCGGCGTTCGAGCGGCGCGTCCCGGCCGTCCTGCTGGCGCGACGGAACCTCGCACGGACCCGTCTCCGGTCGGGGCTCGCGGCGCTCGGCATCCTCATCGGCGTCTTCGCCGTCGCCACCCTGGGGATCTTCGGGACCGTCCTCGAACTGTCGGCGACGAACGAACTCGGCGGTATCGGCAACCAGGTGATCGTGAGCCCCAACGCCGACTCCGGGCTCGAGACGCTCACCTCGCGCGACGTGCAGGCGGTCGAGCGCGTCGCGGAGGGCCGCGGGGAGGTGGTGCCGCTGAAGACCGACGGGACGGTCGTCCGGAGCGGCGGCGACAGCACGTTCGCCCAGCTGTACGGCCTCGGCCGGCCGCGGGCGCTGTTCGAGGCCGAGTCGGGAACCCTCCCCGAGACCCACCGCCAGGGGGCCATCGTCGGCCGCGAGGTCGCCGCGCGGCTCGACCTCCAGGTGGGGTCGGTGCTCGAGATTGAGTCCAACCGCTACCGGGTGATCGCCGTCCTCGCCGAGTCCGACAGCATCTCGCCGATCCGTCCGGACAACGCCGTGGTGCTCCCCCCCGAAGTGTTCGTCCAGCCGTCGTTCGATCAGGTGGTCGTCCAGGCCGACTCGGGCGCTGACGCCCAGGCGATCGCGGCGGGGGTCGACGAGCGGCTGAACGCCCGCGAACGGCGCGTGTCGGTGTTCGAGCTGGGGAGCGTCCTCGAACGGATCAACGAGTTCTTCGCCCTGCTCAACGGCTTCCTGATCGGCCTCGCGGCCGTCTCGCTCGTCGTCGCCGGCGTGAGTATCTTCAACGTGATGTTGATGAGCGTGAACGAGCGCCGCGCGGAGATCGGCGTGCTCCGCGCCGTCGGTGTCCACCGCCGCGAGGTGCTCTCGATGCTCGTCGTCGAGGCCGGCCTCCTCGGCGTCGTCGGCGGCTTCCTCGGCGTCGTGTTGAGCGCGCTCGTCACCCTCGGGCTCTGGGCGTTCGTCGACCAGATCGCCCTCGACGTGATCCTCGTCCCGCGCAACGGCCTCACGCTCCTCGGTGCGTTCGCCTTCGGTGTCGTCGTGAGCCTGCTCTCGGGGGCGTACCCCGCGTGGAAGGCGGCGTCGGAACGGCCCGTCGACGCCCTCCGCTCGTGAGCCAGCGGGGGGTCGCCGGCCTCAGCTCCCGTCGCGCTCGGTCCCTGAGTCGTCGTTTTCGACGTCGACGCCGGTGAACTCGAACCGGGCTCCGCCACCATCGCCGTCGCGGAGAGAGACGTTCCAGCCGTGGGCCTCGGCGACCTGTGCGACGATCGAGAGGCCGAAGCCGGTCCCGTCCTCGGCGGTCGAGTAGCCGCTCTCGAACACCTGCTCGCGCTCGCCGGCGGGGATCCCCGGACCGTCGTCCACGACGGCGAAACCGTCGGCGAGCGGTTCGACGCGTACCGTGACGCCGTCGCTCTCGTCCCCGTCCTCGCTTCCGTCCGTGGCGTCGGCCGACGGTCGACTGCTCGTGGAGCCGTGCTCCACGCTGTTCCGGAACAGGTTCGCGAACAGCTGTCGGAGTCGGCTCTCGTCGGCCACCACCGTCCGGTCGGCGTCGACGACGAGCGTCGCGCCGTCCGTCTCGGTCGTCCGCCAGGCGCGGTCGGCGACCGCCGACAGCGAGACCGGCTCAGGGTCGTCGATCGTCTCGCCCGCCCGGGCCAGCGACAGCAGGTCGTCGACCAGGCGGTCCATCCGGTCGATCGCGCGCTGGGCGCGCGCGAAGTGTTCCGCGTCGCCGGTCTCGGCGGCCAGTTCGAGCGACCCCTCGATCACGTTTATCGGGTTGCGGAGGTCGTGGGAGACGACCGCCGCGAACTGCTCCAACTGGGCGTTCTGCCGTCGGAGCCGATCGGTCGTCCGTCGGCGGGCGAGATCCACGCTCACCCACCGGCTCATGAGGTCGACGAGCGTCACCTCCCACTCCGAGAAGGGCTCCGCGCGAGGGGTGTCGTCGTAGAAACAGAACGTGCCGTACACCTCCCCGTCGACGGAGACTGGCGCGCCGAGGTAGCAGACGATCCCCCAGTCAGTGAAGCCCACACGGTCGGTGAGTTCGGGGGCGTCCCGGGCGACGTCCGCGAGCACCAGCGTCCGCTCGGCCGCGACCGCGCGCTCGCAGTTCGTGGCCGACAGCGACACGCTCTCGCCGGCCCGCACCGCGTCGTCGTCCGCCCGAACCACCTCGAAGACGTACTCCTCGCCGTCGATCGACGAGAGCGTCCCGTAGCTCGTTCCGAGTACCCGTCGACCGACGTCGAGCAGCGCCTCGACCCGGTCGGTGAACGACAGCTCGCGGTCCGCCATGATCTCGTACGTCTCGCGCAGCACCGCCTCGCGCTCGCCGACGTCGTGCAGCCGCGGCTCCGTGGTGGCCTCCCGACCGACGCAGACGACGAGGTCAGAGCCGTCCGTGTCGACGGTGCGGTCCGCCAGCCGGCCGACGCTGAGCTCGTACGGGAGCCGCTCGTCGTCGGCCGTCAGGAGCGTCACGGTCACCTCGACCGCCTCGCGCCCCGGTTCGCGGGCCGCGTCGAGCGCCTCACGAACCCGTTTTCGGTCACCCACCACGACCAGTTCCGGCAGCGTCGTCTCCGCCAGTACGTCGTCGTCGTAGCCGGTCACCCCACCGGCCGCGTCGTTCCACGCGACGAGCGTCGCTCGCCCGTCGACGGCGAAGACGGGGTCGTCGAGCACGTCGAACGCCGAGAGCAGTGAGCCCTGAGTCACGGTGCGTCGTCCCCCCGGTTTCCGGTCGCCGGAGTCGTCGCGAGGTAGCGTGTCCGCCGACATAAGTCCGTGGACGACCCCCGCCGACTGTGAAGGCCCGCCACGGTGTCGTCCGACAGCTGTGCGTGTTCGACCCACGATTGCACCGAGCTACTTATGGGTTCGGTCCAGTTCTCGCCCGGGGAGAACAGTCGAACCATCCATCGTCGTTCCGGCCCACGTTCACGTGTATGACACGTCCACGACTCGACTCCAGGCGTCGGTTCCTCCAAGTGGCGGGCGCGGCCGCGGTCGCCAGCGTCGCCGGCTGTGCGGGCGGTGGCGGCGGTGGCGGTGGTGGCGACGAGCCCGAAACCGAAGCCGCGACCGAAGCCGAACCCGAAACCGAGAGCGGTGACGGGGACGGTGGGCAGGCGACGGAGACGGAGGCCGGAGGGAGCGCCGGTTCGGTCCCCGACGAGTACGCCACGGCGACCGCCCAGGACGGCACCGAGCGCAACCCCGACAGCGTCGCGACGCAGGAGGCGGTGATGTACCAGTCCGAGCCGAAGGACGGCCAGCAGTGTTCGGGCTGTGCCTTCTACATCCCCGACAAGAACGGCGACGGCCTCGGCGCCTGTGCGGTCGTCGAGGGGACGATCGAGCCGCAGGCGTGGTGTTCGAGCTACGTCGCGTACGAGGGCTGAGCGCGGGCGGACAGCCGGGACAGCTTAGCGTCTCGGCGCCGTTTCGACACGTGATGCACGAACGGCTCCCCGAGGAACGGGCGGGTGTGGCGGACGTCGACCTCTCGGACCGAACGGTGTTCGTCACGGGTTCGACGAGCGGCATCGGCCGCGAGACGGCGCTGGCGCTCGGTCGACTGGGCGCGACCGTGCTCGTCCACGGCCGCGACCGCGAGAAGGGGCGAGCGACGGTCGACGCGCTGAGCGAGACGGGCGCGACTGCGAGCTTTTACGCCGCGGACTTCGCCGACCTCGACGCCGTTCGCGAACTGGCGGCGCGGGTTCGCGCGGCGCACTCGGTCGACGTGCTCGTGAACAACGCGGGCGGATACTTCCCCCGGAGCGGCACCGTCGGCGGGCTCGACTACACGTTCGTCGTCAACCACTTCGCCCCGTTCGCGCTCACGCTGGGACTCCTCGACGACCTCGGCGGCGCGAGCCGGCGACACGGCACGCCGGGACGCGTCGTGACCGTCTCGTCGGAGGCACACCGCGGCGGCCGGATCGATCTTAACCGGCTCCGGGCGGGCGACTCGTTCGGCGGCTGGAGCGGTTACAGCGCGTCGAAGCTCGCGAACGTGCTGTTCGCCTTCGAGCTCGCCCGGCGGGTCGACGACACGACCTCGAACTGCCTGCATCCGGGCGTCGTCCCCGGGAGCGGCTTCTTCCGAGCGGTGCCGTTCCCGCTCGAAGCGGCATCGGGACTGTTCGGCCTGGTTCCCGGCGTCGACACCGTCCGCGAGGCCGCCGCGACCTCGGTGTATCTCGCGGCCGCGCCCGAGGTGGCCGACACCACCGGGGCGTACTTCGACGACTGCGCCGAGCGTCGGGCCGCCCGGACGGCGTCCGATCGCGGGCTCGCGCGTCGGCTCTTCGAGTTCAGCGCCGAGGTGACCGGTGTTCCGGGCGATCGGGTCCCCACACTCCCGACCGACTGACCCGCTCAGCCGCCCGTCGACGGGTCGAAGTAGACGCTGATCGACGCCGGCGTGACGACGACGGTACACTCCTCGAACTGGAACGCGATCTTGAGCCCGTCGCGCCGACCGATGGGCCCGTTGAGGAGGTCGTCGAGCGCTTCGGGATCGACCTGCGCCGACAGCGGTTCGAGATCGAGCGGTTGCCGTTTGAGCGCCGTCGACACCGCGTGGACGATCGCCATCGCGCTCGGTTCGTCGCCGTCGAGACGGACGGTGTGGACACCGCTGTCGGACGCGTCCTTGGCCGATGGTCGGTCGCCGTCGTCGTGTGAGTTCATCGATCGGTATGCCCTGGTCCCTCCGACGCCGGCCCGCACCACGGGCGACCCTCGGGCCCCGTCGGCCGGGTTGATGCTACGACTGACACCAGCCACCGATATCAACTTACCCCCTCACGGTGACGGGAGCCGACGCCCGGGCGAGGATCGTTCGTGGGGGGGGCAAGCGGGCGGTCGGCGCGTCGTCAGTCGTCGGTGTCCGTGCGCGCGACGCGCACAGCGGCTGGGGTCGCCGCCACGGCACAGCCGGCGAACTCGAACGTGACGACGGGGGTGTCGCCGGACGCGTTCGCCCGGCCGACGAGCGCGTCGAGCGCCTCCGGATCAAGCCGGTCGAAGAGCGGTTCGAGGTCGAGCGGGGAACAGCCGAGGGACGTGGCAACCGCCGAGACGACCGTGTGGCTGCACGGGTCGGCCGGGTCACGGTCGTACAGACGGGTCTCACGGGGCAAGTCGGAGTCCGCCTCGGTCGGGTCAGCGCCGTCCATCCCGACCGCCCGTCCGAGTCGTTCGGTCCCCCCGCCCGGGTCCTCGGGTCGGCGGCGGACCCTCCCGTCCGGAGGGGTGTGCGAGGACGACCCGCCGGCTGGCGGGACACGACACGTCGACGGCGACCCGGGTGACGCGTTCGGCTTGCATACGTGCTCCCGTCACTGGATGGGTGGAACCCTTCTAACCGCGACACCTCATATATCAAGTGATACTGACCGTAGCGGCGCGACGAACGTTCTCTGGTCAGGCCCCGCCCGGCCCCTCGCCGGCCCGGAGATACTCCTCCAACAGCGTCGGGAACTCCCGCCCGCGGAGGTAGCGGAGGCCGAAGTCGTCGGCCCACGAGATGATGCCGGTGTCCTCGGTGACCACGCCCGCGTCGAGTTCCCGCGCGAGCAACAGCAGATCGAAGTCCTCGCGGGAGTCGATGACGCCACGGCGCAGCGTGGTCCGGTACTCGTCGCGGAGGTCGGAGATGACCTGGTCGACCTCCGTCTTCCCCCCGGAGCCGTCGGCCGGCGCGTCCCGCGACTGCTCCGCCCGGCGGACGGCCTTCTCGGAGACGCGCAACCCCCGGTCGATCCGGTCTTCGAGTTCGTCGACGAACCGGTAGACGAGTTCGGCGGGGACGATCAGTTCCAAGCGCGCGGGGCTCTTGCGGATGACCCAGGTGTTCAGCTTCGAGAAGACCTCCTCGCTCGCGCCGCGAGATTCGAGCATCACGGTCAGTTCGTCGGCGACCGACGGCGGCATGTAACAGGAGATGTTGTGGCGGAGTTTCGCGGTCGCGACGCTGTCGAGCAGTCGCGAGACGGCTTCGTCGACGCCCTCGTCCGCGCGACGGATCTCCTCGGTGAGGAACAGTGACGTGTCGAGGACGAACCGCTGCTTGAGCGGGCTCTCGGGCATACCGCCGGTACGCACGCCGGCGTAAAGACCTTCGCGTCCGGACACCGGGAGCCACGGCCGCCGAGTTCCCCGGCCGGGAACCGCCGCGCCGCACAGCGACGGCTCAGTCGGAGGGGAGAGCCGTCGGGCTGCGGGCGTCGGCGATGACGGTTGCGAGGCGGTCGACCGGCGGCGACGTGAGCCACCGGTCGCCGACCGATGGATGCCGCCAGTCCGTCACCGTCGCCGACCCGGCGTCGTACTCCAACAGCCCCGCGGCGGCCATCCGCGGGAGGTGTGAGTGGTGGAGCTGGGCGGTGAGGGTGTCGACGACCGACGCCGGCTGTTCGACCGGCCGCTCGTCGGGGCCAGGGACGACTGCGGCGGCGACGTCCGACGCAGTGGGATCGCACGCCGAGACCGCCCGCGCGAGGTCGACGACGGGGACCGGTGGCTCCTCGCTGTCGAGAAGCGCGATCAGGAGCCGACGGGGCGGGTGGTGCTCGATCGCGACGCCGTGTCAGGAACCGACGACTACGACACGACGGAACCTCTTTGCACACGGGGGACGGCCATCCGGCCATGATAGACGAGACCATCGCGCGGATCCGCGAGATGCGGACCCACAGTGAGTCCGCGGTGGCGGTGGACGCGACGCTGGCGCTGGAGGAGCTCCTCGATCGGGAGTACGTCGGCGTCGAGGAGTTCGAGCGCGACCTCGAACGGAACGCGGGGGCGCTCCGTCGGTCGAACCTCTCGCACGCCCTGCTCCACACGGCGATGCAGGAGACGATCCGCGGCGTCGTCGGCGAGGCCGAGACGCTCGCCGAGGCGAAGGCCCAGCTCCGCGACACCATCGACCGCCTGGTCGACACGATCGAGCGCTCGAAACACGAGGCCGCGACCAACGGTGCCGAGCGGATCGCGGACGGCGAGACGATCCTCACCCACGAGAACTCGTCGACGGTGATGGAGACGCTCAGGCGGGCGCTCGACGACGGCAAGAAGCTGACGGTGTACGTCACCGAGACCCGGCCGCGATACATCGGGCGGCTCACCGTCCGCGAACTCGCCACGTGGGACGGCGTCGACGCCCACCTCGTCACCGACAGCGCGGCCGGCTACTTCATGCACGAGGCCGACCGCGTCCTCCTCGGGATGAACTGCCTCGTCGACGAGACCTACTACAACCGGATCGGGACCTTCCCGCTCTGTGCGGTCGCGTCGGTGCTCGACTGTCCCGTGACCGTCGTCGCCGCGAGCCGGAAGATCGTCGACGAGGGGTTCGTCTTCGAGAACGACATGCGCTCGCCGAGCGAGGTGCTGTCGGAACCGGCCGAGGGTTTCACCGTCGAGAACCCCGCGTACGACGCCACCCCCCTGGCGCTCGTCGACACCATCATCACCGAGTCCGGCTTCCTGTCGTTCTGACGCCCTCGACTCGTCACGCCGCCACGTCGTGAAACGCGACCGCGCCAGTCTCGGTGTCGTAAATCGCGACGGTGTTGTGTTCTGCTGGCACTGTCGGGAACTGCGCGCCCGGATTGAGGACGACGCAGCCGTCGACCTCGCGGTGGTCGCGTTCGTGGTGGTGACCGTAACAGACCAGGTCGTACGCGCCCGACGAGGCGAGGTCCTCGACGCGCTCGCGGGACTCGCCGTGGAGGACGGCGACGCGTGCGCCGTCGAACGTGAGTTCGGCGAGGCGACCGTGGAGTTCGCTGCCGTTGCCGAGCGCTCTGAAGCCGGCTTCGAGCCCGTCGAGTTCGCCGTCGTTGTTGCCGAGCACGCCGTGGACCTCGAACCCCTCGAAGAACGGAAGCACCGGCGGGGCGATGACGTCGCCACAGTGGACCAGCGTGTCGACGCCCTCGCGCTCGAAGACGGCGACGGCGCGCTCGACGCTCGCGACGTTGTCGTGCGTATCGGAGATGACGCCCAGTTTCATGCCCGGTCGTTCGACCGCCGCGCGTAAAACCGTGGCTCCGCACTCCCGCATTCCCGTGGTTCCGTACCGGACGACCACGGACGGGACTGTGCCGTCGTCGTCCCGTGGCTGTTCACGCCCGCATAAGTAACTCGTCTCCGGAAGAGCGGGATTTTACCAGGGGCGTAACTAACGCGATCGGTCGCGTACGACCCCCGTGAGTACTGAGACGAACACACCGGCGGATAGAAGCGCGATGGGCGTCGCCGAGCGCCCGACCAGTCCGTTCGAGGCGTGGTACGCGACCGAGGTGCCGTCGATCGTGACGGGGCTGCAGGCGTCGCGGGCCATCTCGGTGTCGACCGCCGAGGTCGCGTGGCGACTCATCGACGAGCGGTCCTACGAGCGGGCGCTGGCACTCGTCCTCGGTGAGGCGATCTGAACCGGTGAGGCGATCTGAACGGGCGACCGACACAGCGTCGGTCGCCCGTTCCCCTACATTATTACCTCCCTGTGTGCTCCTTTTCGCGTATGCAAACAGTCGTACTCGCGGCCGGGGAAGGGACCCGGATGCGGCCGTTGACGGCCTCACGCCCCAAACCGATGGTGCCGGTCGCGGACCGCCCGCTGGTCGCGCACACGATCGACGCCGCGGTCGACGCCGGTGCCTCTCACCTGGTATTGGTCGTCGGCTACGAGGCCGACGCCGTTCGATCGTACTTCGGCGACCACTACCGCGGCGTCCCCGTGACGTTCGCCGTCCAGACCGAACAGCGCGGCACCGCCGACGCGGTCCGGGTCGCGGCGGCCGAGCTCGACGACGGCCCGTTCGTCGTGCTCAACGGCGACGCGCTGTACGACACGCCCTCGCTGACGCGGCTGTACGAGTCGGGGCCGGCCGTCGGCTCGTATCGCGTCGACAACCCCTCCTCGTACGGCGTGCTCGTCACCGACGGCGATGGGAGCGACGGCGGGGGGATCCGCGTGACGGGCGTCATCGAGAAGCCGGCGGAGCCGCCGTCGAACCTGATCAACACGGGTGCGTACCACTTCCCGAGCGAGGCGCAGGCCTGGCTCGACGTGGGCGAGTCCGAGCGGGGAGAGCTCGAACTCACGGACGTGCTCGAACGGACCTGCGACGCGTTCGACGTCCGGGCGATCCCGTTCGAGCGCTGGCTCGACGTGGGCCGCCCGTGGGAGCTCCTGGCGGCGAACGAGTGGAAACTGGACGAACTCTCCCCTCGGGTCGACGGCACGGTGGCCGACGACGCGGTGTTGGAAGGGCCCGTCGTCGTCGAGGCGGGCGCGCGGGTCCGGTCGGGCGTCGTGATCGAGGGCCCCGCGCTGATCCGGGAGCACGCGACGGTCGGCCCGAACGCCTACGTCAGAGGGGCGACGGTCGTCGGCGAGGAGGCGAAGGTGGGTCACGCCGTCGAGGTGAAGAACTCTATCCTCATGGAAGGGGCGACGGTCGGCCACCTCTCGTACGTGGGCGACTCCGTCCTCGGCCGCGACGTCAACTTCGGTGCCGGCACGAAGGTGGCGAACCTCCGCCACGACGGGGCCGACGTGAAGCTCACGGTGAAAGGCGAGCGCGTCGCGACCGGCCGGCGTAAGCTCGGTGTCGTGGTCGGCGACGGCGTCAAGACAGGAATCAACGCCTCACTGAACGCCGGCGTCGTCCTCTCGGAGGGGTCGCACGTCGCCCCGGGGGAGGTCGTCACGCGGGACCGCTAGTCGTCCGTGTACAGCCGGAGGAACGTCTGGAAATCGTCGTCGTCGAACGAGAGCGTGAGATCGACGGTCCCGGCGTCGCGGTCGTAGCTCAACCGCCGGAGGTCGACGGCCTCTGCGACGAGCCGTAGCGCCGACGCGAGCGCCTCGTCCGGCGAGCCGTCCGCCGTGACGGCGATCTGGCCCCCGTCGACCGCGACGTAGAGCCCCCGCATCGTCGTGCGGTACGCCCCCTTCGCCTCGGAGACCAGCGGGTTACAGCGTTCGACGAGACCGAGCGTGTTCAGGCGATCGAGCCGGCGGTAGACGGTCGACTCGGAGACGCCACAGATCGTCGCGAGCTGTTCGACCGTCACGGGCGCGCCGGCGGCGGCGGTGAGGATCTCGCGGGAGACGGCGTCGCCGAGCGCGTCGAGCACGGCGGCCGCCTCCGCGTCCCCCCCGAAACCGGGCGTCTCGGTCGGATCACCGAACACCATCGTCCCTGTGAGCGCACCGGTCCGTCTTAGGTGATGTGGTCACCAGCTATGTCGGGCGGTGCGTCGGACCACCCGGGCGGCGCACCCTGTGAGCGAGCGGTCCGGTTCTACACTATGTCTGGGCTCCGCCGCCGTACGCGGGAGCCAGTGGACTGTGCGGCCCGCTCTCCGCAGCGCGTGAGTGTCCGCTCACTCGACGGTGACGCACTTCGCGAGGTTGCGCGGCCTGTCGATCGGCCGGTCGAGGAGGCTCGCCGCGTGGTACGCGACGAGCTGGAGCTGGACGTTGCCGAGGACGCCGGCCACGTCGGGGTGACTCTCGGGGATCGAGAGAACGTAGTCGGCGGCGTCGATGATCGGCCCCTCGCGGGCGCTCGTGACCGCCACGACGGGCGCGCCGCGCGCCTGGACCTCTTTCACGTTGTTGAGCGTCGCCTCGTCGCCGCGGCCGGTGAACACCGCGAAGACGGGCGTCGCGGCCGTCACGAGCGCGAGCGGTCCGTGTTTGAGGTCGGAGGCGGCGAAGCCCTCGGCGTGTTCGTAGGAGATCTCCTTGAACTTCAACGCGCCCTCGAGGGCGACCGGGTGGGCGAGCCCCCGTCCGATGAAGAAGTACGCGTCGCTGCCGGCGAGCGCGGCGGCGACGGCGGCGGCCTCGCTCGTGTCGAGTACCGCCTGGACCTCCCCTGAGAGCCGGGTGATCGCCGTCAGGAGCGCCTCGCTGTCGACGCTCCACCGGCCCGTGACGTCGTAGACGAGCCGTTCGGCCAACAGCGTGAGCGCCGTCACCTGCGAGGAGAACGTCTTGGTCGCCGCGACGCCGATCTCGGGGCCGGCCCGGAGGTAGAGCGTGTCGTCGCACTCGCGCGTCACGGAGGAACCGACGACGTTGGTCACCGCGAGCGTCCGCGCGCCGGCGCTCTTGGCGCGCCGGACCGCGTCGAGAGTGTCGGCCGTCTCGCCCGACTGCGTGACGGCGACGACGAGCGTCTCCGGCGAGAGCGGCGGGAGGAGTTCGGCGTACTCGCCCGCGACGGCCGCGCGGGCGTCGAACCCGTGCCGGAGCAACAGCGACGACGCGAACATCGCCGCGTGGTAGGAGGTGCCCATCGCGACGAGGTGGATCGCGTCGACGTCGGCGAACGCACCTTCGGAGAACTCCGCGAGGTCGACGCGTCCGTCGAGGGTGTTGACCCGGCCGCGGACCGTCTCGCGCAGCGACACCGGCTGTTCGTTGATCTCCTTCGCCATGAAGTGGTTGTAGCCGGCTTTCGTCGCGGTCTCGGGGTCCCAGTCGACCGTCTCGACGGCGCGGTCGACGGGGAAACCGGCCGTGTCCGAAAGCGCGTAGCCGTCGGGACGGATCACGAGGAAGTCACCGTCGTGGAGGTAGACCACGCGGTCGGTGAAGTCGATGAACGCGGGCACGTCGCTCGCGAGGAACCACTCCCCGTCACCGGGGCCGAACACCAGCGGCGACCCCATCCGGGTGGCGTAGATGGTCTCCTCGTCGCCGATCAGCGCGGCGATGGCGTAGGAGCCGTCGATCCGGGCGACCGCGTCGCGGAAGGCCGTCTCGGGCGTCGAGCCGAGCGCCAGTTCGGCCTCGATCAGGTGCGCGATGACCTCGGTGTCGGTCTCGCTGGTGAAGACGTGGCCGGCGGCTGCTAGCTCGCGACGGAGCGCGGCGTCGTTGTCGACGATACCGTTGTGGACGACGGCGATCTCGCCGGCGCAGTCGAGGTGCGGGTGTGCGTTGCGATCGGTAACGCCGCCGTGGGTGGCCCAGCGGGTGTGGCCGATCCCGATGGTGCCGTCGCGCACGCGCCCGCCATCGGTGTCGTTCTCGACGGCGTCGACCAGGGCGTCGACCTCGCCGACCCGCTTGACGACGCCGACGCCCTCACCGTCGCGTACGGCGATGCCGGCGGAGTCGTAGCCGCGGTATTCGAGTCGGCGCAGGCCGGTCAGCAGGGGGGTGACCACACCGTCCGGTACGAGACAGGCGGTGATCCCGCACATCAGGCGGTCACCTCGGCGGGGTCGCGGGCCGGATCAGTCACGATCGACCCCGCGCGGACGGTGGCGTCGGCGTCGACCTGGGAGCCCGGTTCCAGCGTGACGTTCGGGCCGATCACCGCGCGATCGGCGACGACGCTCCCGAGCCGGCGGTTCGCGTGCAGCGTCCCGCCGAGGCGCACGTCGACGAGCCCCCCCGGCGAGACGACGCCGTCACCCAGTTGGACGCCGGGACCGACGACCGAATCGCGGACGACCGCGCCCGCGCCGACCCGCGCGTCGGTCAGCAGGACCGACCGTTCGACGACGGCGTTCGGGCCGACGTGGACGTTCTCCTGCAGGCAGGTCCCGCCGCGGACGACCGCCCCGGGGCCGAGTTCGCAGTCGGGTCCGACGACGACGTGTCCCTCGACGACCGCGGTCGGGTGGATGCGCGCCGACGCATGGACCGAGTTCGTGCCGTCGCGGGCGAGCAGGGCCTCCGTCACGGTGAGCAGTTGCCACGGGTTCGACGGGTCGAGCCAGCCCTCCCCGACCAGCACGGAGGTCACCGGGCCGTCGAGGTGGTCGAGGGCGTCGGTCAGGCGGAGCTCGTCGCCCCACCGCGGCGTGCGGTCAAGCGCGGCGAACACCGAGCGGTCGAAGACGTACACACCCGCGTTCACGAGGTAGGTGTCGCTCTCTGTGGGGTGCTCGTCGATGTCGGCGATCCGGCCGTGGTCGACGACGACGACGCCGTACGCCTCGGGCGTCTCCGAGTGGGCGACCGCGACGGTCGCGACAGCGTCGGTCTCTACCCCCCGGGCGATCGTCGCTCGGACGGTGTCCGCGTCGACGACGTTGTCGCCGTTGACGACGAGGAAACGCTCACCGACGTGCGCTGCGGCCGCGAGGAGCGCGTGGCCGCTCCCGAGTCGGCGCTCCTGGCGGACGAACGCGAGATCGAGATCGGGGTAGCGCTTCGTCAGGTGCGTCTGGATGCGGTCGGCGCGGTGGCCGACGACGCAGACGATTCGTTCGACACCGGCCGCGACGAGCGCGTCGACGACGTACTCGACGACGGGCCGGTTCGCCACTGGGAGCATCGGCTTCGGCTGGTACTTCGTCAGCGGGCGGAGCCGGCGGCCCTCACCCGCGGCGAGGACGACTGCCTCCGCGATCACGGTCTCTCGCCCCCGGCGGAGGCGGCTGGAACGGCCAGGACGCTCGTATGCATACTGCAGAAAGCGGCCTGAACTGGTATTGTTATGGACGCTGGACCAGCGCAGCCGCCGACCGTTAGGCACTTCAACACCGTCGCGATGGTGGTGGCGAGCCGCACGTCGCGGTCGATCCGGGCGGTAGGATGGTCGTAACCGTCGCCGGTGTACGACTGGAGTGTCGGGGCCCGGACACCCAGCCGAGGCGTGTGGTGTCACTCGCCGTCGCCCCGACGAACGGGGATCGAAGGGCGGCCGGCGGACAGAATAAAACTCTCGTCGAACCGGACCGGATCAGGCCCGGGGAGCGGGACGGTTCGCCTCCAGGGCGGTGAGTGCGGCGAGCGTCCCCACACTGAGGAGCGCCCAGGCGACGTCGGGAACGAGCACGAAACCCGGGACGCCGGCGATCGACGCGACGACGCTCGCACCCAGCCCGCCGGCGATCACGAGGTCGCGCCCGGCGTGAGTCCGCCGGCCGGCCGTCGTGCCCGCCCCGTCCTCGAGGTAGACGTCGAGCTGGGACGCCTCGGGTCTGAGCGCGATATCACCACGGTTCTTGTCGAAGTCGACGACGCCCGCCGTGGCCATCTTCGGGAGGTGACACTGGTAGAGACCGATGTACACCCGCTTGCGCTGTTTGGACGACAGCGCGCCCAGTTCGACGCCGTTCTCCCTGGCAGCGATGTACTCGGCCATCTCGCCGAGCTTCGCCGTTCCCCCGTTCAGTTTCAGATACGCGAGTGCCTCCCGGCGGCGTCGGTTCTTCAGGATCTCGAAGAGCGTATTCTTCGAGAGGCCGGCGGCGGTGGTCGAACCGCCCGCTTCGGTCGGCTCGACCGACCTGGTGTTGGCTCCGTCGGTCGCGGTCGTCGGTCGGATCGGTTCGTTGGTATCAATAGCTGTCTGACTCATATCGTGTTCCCCCTCGGCAGACAAGACAACGCGACGCACACCCCCATGTGCAGTCAGGACGGGACCGACCGGGGTCCCGTCCTCGCGTCGTATACGCTCGTACCGCACGAGGTCGACTATACGTTCTCTCGGTGATAATAAATACGTTGCTGACGGTCGCAAGAACTGAATCGTGGGTCGTGCTGACCAGTAAGTTTAGCAGTATATCGTGATGAATTAACTGTCCCGGGCCCCGAGAACCGAGAGCCGGTGGGGAACCGAGCGAGCCGTCCCTGCTCCTCTCAATCCGTGCGATTCCGGCGGCCGGTTGGGTGAGGTGGCGATCGGAATCCGCGGGAAAGAGAGGGACCATCGCTGATCACCCCGTCCGACGTGACGGCACGCGGCGGCGGAGCCACGCGCCGGAGACGGCTTCAACTGTCGGAGCGGACGGCCGGGAGGTAGTCGTCGAGCGACAGCGCGAACGGTTCGGCGGTCGGGAGGTCGACCCAGAAGTACTCGAACCGCTGTCCGCGTTCGTCCCCGGAGCCGGTGACGACGTGGACCCACCGGTCCCGGCGCTCGTCGATCTCCGCGTGGTAGAAGTGGCGGACGTACTTCGTCGGCGGGCCGGGTCGGCGGGTCCAGACGTCCGAGACGACACGGCGCGGGTGGTCGACGGTGAGGCCGCTCTCCTCTGTGACCTCCCGCCGGAGTGCCGCCTCGAGCGACTCACCCGGCTCGACTGTCCCCTTGGGCACCTGCAGGCCGTCGGAGCCGGGGGCACGGAACACGAGCAGTTGGCTCCGGCCGCGGCGGGTGAGATACGCACACACCTTGGGCACGTACGTCGCCTCACGGCGGGGGTCCAGCGGCGGCGTCCGCGTGACGACAAGTGGGCTGTCGGTGTCCATACCGGTCTGTGGCGCGAGTGTCTCATAGTTACACCCGGTGTAACACGGTGCAGGTGTGGGTTACCGGCCGTTACACGGCTGCTAACGCGAGCGTGACGGCCGCTGGGGCGACGACTTACTCGACGAGCATCTCGTAGCCGCCCGTCTCCTCGTCCGACTCCCCGCGTTCGTCGAGGTACTGGAGCGTCACGAGCACCGACAGCCCGAGCGAGACGGCCAGCGCGACACCGGCCCACCCGAGCAGGGAGACGGCCGGAACCGCCAGCCAGACGCCGACGACGAGCAGCCAGCTCGCGACCGAGAACGCGAGGTAGTACCGGAGCCACCCCGGCGACTCTCCCGCTGTCTCCATCCAGAAAAAGCCCGACTCGCGGAGGTCGTTCGTGAGCACGACCGTCCGTTCGTCCTCGTCGTAGACGGCGATATCCGCCTCTTCGAGCTTCGGGAGGTGCGTCTGGTACAGCGATATGTAGACGCGCTGTCGCTCCTCGGACGTGATCTCCGACTCGGGCGTCCCGCTCTCGGCGGCAGCGATCTTCGTCGCGAGCTCCTTGAGGCTCAACTCCTCGTCCGCCTGTGAGAGGTAGTAGATGATGTAGCGGCGTCGGGAGTTGCTCAGTATCTGGAAGAGGTCGTCTTTTGATCGTGTCGTCATCGATGTAGTGTCCTTGATCGGCCCCGTTCTTCGATGAGAGGCGAGACGAGCGGGTGACATTGTTGATACCACACGTGATTTTAAAGCTTTGTTATCGGTGAGCTATCGGTAGCCTATCTGGAACACGCCGTCGCGACTGCTGGCGGCGATGCGAGTCGACATGGGGGCAGAGCGGTACGTCACGCGTCGAGAACGTCTCCGCGAGCGGGAAGCCCCGTCTTAAAGCCCGAATCGGAGATGTTCCCGGGTGGCTAACAAAACCGGTTGGGAGAGAGTGATATACAGAGAGACACATGAGTATGTTCGATCTGACAGGGTTCCAGCGAGACCTGCTGTACGTGATCGCCGGTGCGGACCGGCCATCGGGACAGCAGATCAAAGAATCGATCAGCGAGGACGTCGGCGAGGTCAACCACGGCCGCCTCTACCCGAACCTGGACACGCTCGTCGAGCGCGGATTCGTCAACAAAGGCCAACACGACCGTCGGACGAACTACTACCAGATATCCGACGAGGGGCGAACGGCGATCAGCGAGCGGCGCGAGTGGGAAGAGCGGTACGTCTCGTTCGACGAGTAACGCGCCTCGCTCCCCCGCCCACTTGTGTAAGAATAGCTGTACGTTCGACGAAATCTGCTCGCAACGCGTGCGAACTGGGGGCGCGGGGACACAAATCACTCTTCATTATGATACCATTAAAACGCGCTGAGAGTCCTCAAAACACGATTTTCTTCGATTTGCACACTTACCGAGCGGATCGTATGTTCGTCGGCTTCTAATTTTCTAACCGGACAATCAGGAGATCCAACTACTGTAACCACCGCAACACTTATTTTGTTAATCCCTCATTAGTGGAGTATGGCACGCGAACAGGCGCGGAAACAGACGCGTAGTACCAACCCAGTAAGTCGGCGAAACTACCTCCGGTTGAGTGGCGCACTCACCCTCGGCGTCGCCGGCGCGGCAGCGAGCGAGCGAGTCGAGAACTACGACGCGGGTCCGGGGAACGTCCTCTCGATCGTCGGAACGACCCCCGCACCGACTACCTACGAAGTGACGGTAAGCGATGAGATCGTCCCCGGACGGCACACGGACGCGCTGAGCGTCCTCGGGACGACCGGCCAGAGCGCGGAGGACGCGATCGGTGACGGCGTCCGGAGCTACCGGTTCAGCGGCGAGATCACGGACCTCAGACTCGACGACGGAGCGACCGTCTTCGTGAACGGCGCGCGGATCGCCCCCAAGGCGCTCGACCAGTAACGATCGCTTCTGTGCCACCACGCTCCGTGGTGGTGTGGGCCCGGACCGCCGAGCGGCGCGACCGACCACCATGTTTCGAGACCCAGAAAACGACGCCGCGACGACCGACCGGTCCGCGCGGATCAGTTCTCTGTGACCTGGGCACCCCGGACGCCCCGGTCGGTCGCGCTCGTGTCGACCGCGTTGAGTCGGCGTTCGGCCTCGTCGCGGTCGGCGGGGTAGCCGACGTCGATGCGCCACCCCTCCATCCGGATAGCGTCGATCGTCCGGCCCGATCGGAGCAGGAGTCCGATCGCGTCGGGGAGTTCGTACTCGCCGCGGGCCGACGGCTGGACGAGGTGACAGGCGTGGAAGATCGCCGGCGTGAACGTGTAAAAGCCCGTCATGACCAGGTTCGACGGCGGGTCAGCGGGCTTTTCGACCACCCCGACGACAGCGTCGTCCTCGTCGGTGAGACAGACGCCGTAACGCGAGGCTTCCGCCCAGGGGACCTCCTCGACGAGGACCGCGGCGTCGACGTCACCGCACCGCTGTCGGGCGACGACCGCCGCGAGGTTCGCCTCGAAGACGTTGTCGCCGAGCATCAGGACGAACGCCCCATCGACGTGTTCCTCGGCGGTGAGGAGCGCGTGGGCGAGCCCCAGTCGCTCGCGCTGGTAGGTGTACGTTACCGGGATCCCCTGGAACTCGTCACCCAGGTAGTCGATGACCTGTTCGGCCCGGTAGCCGACGACGACGACGAAACCATCGACGCCGAGCGCGGCGAGCTGTTCGAGACAGTGCACGAGAATGGGCTTCCCGGCGACTTCCACGAGTGCCTTCGGCCGCGTCTCGGTGAGCGGGCGGAGCCTGGTGCCTTCACCGGCGGCGAGCACAACGGCTTGCATGACCGACTGACGCGCCGACGAGACATTGTTATGCGACTGATACTCGCCGGGACCGGAACCGACACACGCGGCTCGTCGAAGCCCCGGAGCCGTCGCTCACGTATCGAAAGCGGGTGTTCCGGGGAAAGAAGCGCAATTCGTTGGCACGCGAACCAGCGCACGAGACCCGGAACGTCTGGTATGACGACGTATGCAGATATAAATGTTGTGCGAGCGGTGAGTGTCTGCCGTGACCGGTAACCAGCGGTGTCGGGGCCGAGCCGCGGGCGGTCAGCCCTCGAGTTCGACGGCCTCGTCGACGACCCCTTTCGCCACCGAGTGGAGCCGTTCGGCGGCGGCCGCGTCGCGGGCTTCGGCGGTGACGCGGACGAGCGGTTCGGTGCCGCTGGCTCGGACGAGGAACCAGCCGTCCTCGGCGTCGACGCGGATCCCGTCGAGCGTCAACACGTCGTCGTCCGTCTCCGTGAGCCGAGCCGACACCCGCTCCATGACCGCGCGCTTGCGGTCCGTCGGGACGTTCTCCCGGCGGGTCTCGTAGCTCGGCACGTCGGTCACGAGCGCCGAGAGTGGCCCCGAGTCGGCGACCAGCGCCGCCAGTTCCAAGGCGGCGAAGTGCGCGTCCGGACAGAGCGTCTCGGTCGGCCAGATCCACGCACCGCTTGGCTCACCCCCGAAGACGTACCCCGCCGTCGCGACCTGCTCGGCGACATGGACGTCGCCGACGCGGGTGTACGTCACCGTCCCGCCGGCGTCGCTCACGACGTCGCTCACCAGGAGGCTCGTGTCGACCGGAACCGCGACACTGCCACCACTCTCGGCGAGCGCCCGCCGCGCGAAGAGCGCTAGGAGCACGTCGCCGGGGACGAACGTCCCCTCGTCGGTGACGGCCATCATCCGGTCGGCGTCGCCGTCGTGGGCGACGCCGAGGTCGGCGTCGAGGGCCGCCACCGTCCGACAGAGGCCGCCGAGCGAGTCGGCGTTCGGCTCCGACTTCCGGGTTGGAAAGCGCCCGTCGGCCTGCGCGTTGAGCGTCGTCACCTCGGCGTCGAGCGCGACGAGCGCGTCGACGGTGGGGCGACCGGTCCCGTTGCCGAGGTCGACCACGACCGACAGCTCCTCGAACGACGGGAACCGCTCCGCGAGGTGGGCGACCTGCCGGTCGGCCGCCCCCTCGTGGCTCGTCTGTGTGCCCAACGTCCGGTACCCCTGGAGGTCGTACGCGCCGTCGTCGATCCGGCGCTCGACCGCGTCGGTCGCGGCCGCGTCGAACGCCTGACCGCTCGGCGTCCACAGTTTGAGTCCGTTGTCGGGCGCGGGGTTGTGCGAGGCGGTCACGCCGACCGCGGCGTCCGCGTCGAGCCAGCCGACGTGTCGGGCGAGCACCGGCGTCGACACGACCCCGAGTCGGACGACGTCCGCGCCGCACTCCCGGAGCCCCGCGCTGACGGCGTCGGCGAGGAGCGCACCGCTGTCGCGGACGTCGCGCCCCACGAGGACCCGCTCGGCGTCGGAGCCGACCGCACGGCCGACCCGCAGGGCCAACTCGGCCGTGATCTCCTCGCCGACGGTGCCGCGAACGCCGCTGGTTCCGAACATGTCTGGTACGGTGTAGACGAGACGAGTATAAGAGTCCGGGCGGTCGTTCACGCCGACCGATCGGGCGGCGTGGCGGACGCGCTAGTTCACCAGCACTTCGGCCGCCGAGATGGCCCGTTCGGCCTCGCTGTCGGCGACACCGTGGGGGCTGAACGCCGCCCGCTCGTACGCCGTGGTCAGCGCGCTGACGGCGTCGGCCACCTCGTAGCCGCCCTCGCGGACCGCACGCAGGAACTCGCGGTGGGTGACCCGTCGCGGAAGCGGGCGCTCCGCCGAGAGCTGTCTGCGGGCGGCGACGTAGGCGTACTCGGTCGCGAGCCGTGGGTTCGAGGCCGCGAGCGCGCTCCGGGCCGCCCGGAGATACACCCCCGGCGGTGTCGGATCCGTCGCGTCGGTCGGGTCCGGCCGGCCGCCCCGGAGGAGTTCCGCGGCCGCGGCGTCGCCGAGTCGCCGTCGACCGGCTACGCTGACCGGGCCGGTCCGGCGACGCCGGGAGGCGACGGCCACGAGCACGCCCAGCCCGACGACGACGAGGCCGACGGTCCCGGCGAGCAGGTCCGGAGAGACGCCGAGGTCGACGACCGGCAGGACCACGAGCACCTCGCCGACGCCGAGCGCCTCGCGGAGTCGGGCGACGGCCGGGACCTCCGCCGCCGGCTCCACGCGGGGCTCGGGAAGCCCGACCACCGCCGGCGCGCTCTCGGCGGGCGCGAGGTTGGTCGTCGGGGTGTCGAAGCCGGCGACGACACTGACGGTCGTGCGCACCCCGTCGCGGTCGGGGAGCGAGAGCGACGCCGCGAACGCGCCGTCGTCATCGGTCCGGGCCGTCTCGACGACCCCGCCGTCGACGCGGAGTTCGACCTGCTGGCCGGGGAGCGGCGTTCCGTCCGCCGTCGCGAGCGTCCCGGCGACGAGCAGCTCACGGCCGCGCGTCACCGTCTCGTCGAGCCGAACCCGCGTCGGCGTCGTCCGGACGGCCACGCTCGTCGCGGCCGCGGTCGGCGCGAGCGCCCGGTCGGCGTCGACGAGCACGACGCGGACGGGTTGGCTCCCACGGCGGATGTCGGGCGGGACCGTCGTCGTGAACCGGTAGGTGCCGTCGGTCCCGGTCTCGGCCGTCCCGAGACGGCGGTCGCCGACGACGACAAGCAGGCTCACGTTCGCCGCACCGACGAACTCCGTCGGGAGGGGCTCGCGCAACGCCGGCGGGAGCGGGATGGCCTCGACCGCGGTCTCGTTCACGACGACGGTCGCGTTTTCGGCGGTCAGCACGGAAGGATTCGTGACGGTCGCGAGGTCGGTCACGTTCACCGCGACCGTCACCGGTCCCGCCGTACTGACCGTCGAGAGGCCCGTCGTGTCTACCACCAGCGTCCGAGTGACGGGTGGCGTCGCGTTCGTCGCGGCCGCCATTCGTGCCTCGGCTTCGACCGCCGCCCGGAGCCTGTCGCGGAACACGTTGCCGTCGCGGGTCCGCTCCTGGAGGCGGGTCGCGTTCGGAACGTCCCCGCCGACGACCCCCGAGACGACGAGTTCGTCGCCGAAGCCGACGGTGGGCTGCGTCGCGACGGTGACCGTCGGCGTCTCCTGCCTGACGAAGAGCTCGACCGTCGTCCGGTCGCCGAGATACGCCGACTGCTCGTCGACGACGAAGCGCGCCTCGACCGTGACAGGCCCGTCGGGGACGGTCGTCGGGCGGTAGAGCACCGCGAACGTTCCGTTCGCGTCCGTCTCGACCGCAGAGCGCTGCCCGCCGACGGTGAGCCAGCCCGTCTCGTTCGAGAGCGGCGTGCCGTCGGCGGTGGTGACCCGCCCGAGCAGCCGGTACGGGGACGCGAACGACCCCGTGGTGTTCGGGACGCTGATCTCGAGTCGGGTGTCGACGAACTGCTGGTCGCGGACGGTCGACTGGAGCGCGCGCACACGGTCGGCCTGTCGGTCGACGAGCCGGACCGTCTCGTTCTGTCGGTCCCCGCCCATCGCCGTCATGAGCGTGTAGTTGGCGACGAGGTTGTCGCGGCTCTCGGCCACGGTTTCGGCCTGCAGTTCCATCTCGCGCGCCAGCCGTCGCGCGTGGAACGAGTCGGCGTCGCGCCTGGCTTCGAGGTAGTCCTCGCGGACGAGCCCGTAGCGCTCAACGGCGTCGATGTACCGGAGCTGTTCGTCGCGGACGACCGCGAAGCGCGCCGCGTCCTCCGGACGCGTCCCGACGTCGCCCCGGACGTCGTCGTACCGCTCGTAGAGACTCTCGTAGTCGGCTCCGAGGACGGCGCGGGCCTCGGGATACTCGCCGCGGTTGAGGAGGCGGGTGCTCCCCGCGAGCCGGTTCGACATCGACCCGACGAGGTAGGCGTCGACCGACTGGACGCTGCCGCGACCGAGCGCCGTCCGCGGGTCCTCGTGGTCGACGACGGGCACCGTCTCGTTCGGAGCCGTGCCGTTCGCTGCGGTCGTCTCGTTCACCGCCGGCGGGGCCACCTGTTCCCGACTGGTCGCGCCGGACGCGCCGGACGCGCCGGACGCGAGATCGCCGTTCGACGCGGGGTCGGACGCGAACGGTGCACCCGCCGCCGCGCCGACGGTCGATCCGACCAGCAGGACGCAGACGAACAGGGTCGCGAGGGCGGTCACCGACCGGGCGACGCCTCCGGAGTGACCGCTCGGCGTGGTGCCGGATGTCGTGCCGTTCGGGGCCGGGGTCACGGCTCGGCCGACCCGGCCGCGGTCGCGGTCTCGTTAGTCGCGGTCCCGTCGGTCGCGGGATCGGCCGGGAGTCGCGTCGTTCCGGCCGCGGTCGTGCCGCCGGCGGCGGTACCGAGCCCCGGCACCGGCCCGTCCAGCGGGTCAAGCACGTCCATCCAGAGGTGGACCGAGTCGTCCGCCGCCGCCTGCGAGACGGCGGTCGGCACGCGGTCGACGTAGAGGAGGTACGCGACGCGGACGTTGACGCCGGTCCACGCGGGCGTGAACTCGTGGCGGACGCCCCACGCGTCGCCGTCGGCGACGGTCGTCGTGTAGCGCTGGAACTCCTCCTGGCGGAGGACCTCGCCCGTGTCGAGGTCGACCTGTTGGGCGACGGCGACGACCGTGTAGGTCGTGTCGGTGCCGCGGTGGTTGTCGAGGCCGACGTACAGTCGGGCGGGCTCGCCCAGGGTGAGGCTGCTGGGGTAGTTGTCGGCCAGCAGGCTCCCGTCGTCCTGGACAGCGAGCACGTAGAACTCCGTGATGTCCTCGCCGCCGCGGGCGGTCGTCGTCGCGTAGCCGACGCTGCTGACGGCGACCACGACCGCGACGGCGACCACGACGACGAGCAGCCGGTCGGCCATCGTGCTCGCACGGAGCGGCGCGACGGTGAACTGATACCGGAGTCCGGGCGGGAGCGCGCGCCAGCGGACGGCGGCGACGGCCGTCGCGGCCAGGGTGAGCGCCCCGAGGACCACGAGGACGGGCGTGCGGTCGATCCCCACGACGGTCGTCCGGAGCGCGAACGCGACGAACGGGGCGACGACGACGCTCGTCCCGACGCCGAGCGCCAGCCGCTCGGGGAAGTCGAGCCCGCGCACGTCGAGTCGGTGGCCCTCGCTGGTTTCGGCGGCGCGACGGGCGGGGAACAGCGCCGAGACGATGGCGTAGCCGGGGGCGACGAGGACGAAAATGACCGCGATGGGGACGACGAGCGGGTTGCCCGGCGAGAGCGCGAACGGGATCGTCAGCCAGGTGACCGCGACGACGACCACGAGCGCGGCGAGATCCGGCGGAACCGCCCGGCCCGCGCGGGAGAAGCGACGACGTGGAGAACTCATTGGGTGAGACACACCGGCGGGGAGAAAAAGTATGGAGCGACTATCGCCCGAATCCGGCCGGTAGGCTTTTGATAACCGGGAAGAACGGGGGGCGAGCAGACCGGCATCGACAGCATATTGATCTACCTGCCCGGCGTCCACTCAGCGAATGAACTACACTCGGCGTCTCTGGGGGGTTGTCGCGCTGATCGGCCTATTCGCCGTCGCCGCGGCCGCCCTGGTACAGCCCGTCTTTCTCCTCTGTGCCGCCGGCCTCCTCGCGTGGCTCCTCGCGGGCGGCTACCGGTTCGTCTCGGCGGTCCGGTGGCTCGACGGGGCGCTCGTGGTCGAACAGACGCCCACCTCGCCGACGTTCGTCGACGAGGGCCGCCCGTTCGCCGTCGACGTGTCGCTTCTCCGACCCGCCGACGTCGGCCTCCGCGTCGAACCGCGCGTCCCCGTCGCGGGCGACACGGGCGTGGTGCCCGTCGAACTCGGCCCCGACGAGACGACCGGGACGTCGACGGGCGAACTCACCTGGCGTGTCGCCGGCGAACACCACCTCCCGCCCGCGGTCGTCCACGTCACCGACCGCTGGGGCCTGTTCGCGACGTCGTTCCGCGCGGGGTCGACCCCGACGGTCCGGGTCGGCCCACCGCGACCGCGCGCCAGAGACGTCACCGCGGGCGGTGCCGACCTCCTGACGACGCTCGGGCGGCGACGGACCGTCCTCCGGGGGAACGGCTTCGACCTCGGCGAGGTCCGCGAGTACGTCCCCGGCGACCCGATCACCCGGGTGGACTGGAAGGCGACGGCGCGGCTCGACGACCTCCACGTCCGCGAGTTCGAGTCCGAGACGGCCGTCGTCACGACGATGATCCTCGACGCGCGGGTAGGGATGGGCGCGGGACCAGCGGGGT
The DNA here is from genome assembly GCF_024228675.1 of Salinigranum marinum. Lineage (NCBI taxonomy): Archaea > Methanobacteriati > Methanobacteriota > Halobacteria > Halobacteriales > Haloferacaceae > Salinigranum > Salinigranum marinum. The sequence continues at coordinate 87,049 of NZ_CP100462.1, forward strand.
CGACGAAGTTCGACTACCTCCGGCAGGTCGCTCTGGCGCTCGTCGGCGAGTCGCGGCGGGCGGGCGAGCCAATCGGCCTGTACGTCGTCGACGACGCCGGGGTCTCGGGGCTCCCCGCTCGCGCGACCCAAGCGCAGTACGAACGTCTGCGCGAGCGGCTGTACACGACCGTCCCCGGCGGCGGCGACGCCACGACGGGGCCGCGTCGGATCCACCGACGGAGCCGCCGGATGGCGCGCCGGATGGCCGGGACGCTCGACGACGACAGCGCGTTCGCCCGGACACTCCGGCCGTTCCTCGCGGACCGGGGGAGCGCCACGGGCGTCGCGGACGATCCCCTCTACCGAGTGATCGCGAGCGGCCGAGCCCGGACAACGCTCGCTGGCGGCGGGACGGTTCTCACCGTGGTGTTGACCGACGACGAGAACCGCGCCGCGGTGCGAGAGAGCGCCCGTCTCGCCCGGCGGCGCGACGGCCGCGTCGTGGTGTTTCTCACCCCGACGGCGCTGTTCGGGGCGGACGCGACCGACGCCGACGCCGAGACGACGTACGACCGGCTCCGCGAGTTCGACCGGTTCCGGCGCGAACTGGCCGGGATCGCGGGCGTCTCCGCGTTCGAGGTGGGGCCGGGCCACCGCCTCGAACGCGCCGTCACCGAGGCGGCGCACCGACGACAGCCCGTGGAGGCGCGCCGATGACCGGGCGAGGCGCGTTCGCGACACCGCACCCCCGAAGCCGGGCGGCGCGGCTCCGGGAGCTGGTGCTCGGGCTCTGTGGGACCGTCGTGCTCGGGGCCGTGTTGTTCACCGCCTTCGGCGCCGACGGCCTCGGCGGTGCGGCCGCCGTCGGCCTCGTCTGGCTCGTCCTGGGCGGGCCGTACGGCTACGCGGTCGGGCAGGTGCTCGTCGCGACCGTCCTTTCGATCCCCCTCGATGCACCCGCGTTCCTCCCCGTGCAGGCCGCGCTGCTGGTCGTCTGTTTCGGGCGGCTCTTAGCGTCGGTCCGCCCGCTGGCGGCGGTCGCGAGCGCGGTCGCGAGCGTCGTCGTCGCGGGTGCACTGGTCGTCGTCTCGCTCGGGTCGGTCGGGTCGCTCTGGGGAGCGAGCGCGGCGCTCGTGGCGGCGACCGCCGTCGTGGTCGCGCTGTTCCGCTGGTACGAGCCCGTGACCGGAGCCGCGGCCGTGGAGGGGTCGCGGTGAGCGAGACAGTCGCGGACGCGAGCGCGAGAGACTCCGAGACGCAGGTGTCGGAAGTCGACCTCACGCGCGAGGAACTCCTCGGCGAGGTGCAGTTACTGGCCGAGGAGAACGCCCGACTCCGCGCCCAGCGCGAGACGCGGGTCCGGCGGTCGTACCGCCGGGCCGCAGTCGGGTTCGCGGTGCTCGGCCTGCTCGCGGCCCTTGCAGCCGTCGCCATCCCCGAGTCGCAGTCGGTGCTGTTCTCGCTCGCCGGCGTCGGCCTCTTCACCGCCGTCCTCACGTTCTGGCTGACGCCGTCGCGGGTCATCGCCGCGCCCGTCGGCGACCGGGTGTACGGCGCGTACGCGGCGACGGGCCGTGCCCTCGTCGCGGAGCTCGACCTCCAGGAGACGTCGGTCTACGTTCCGGCGGCGACCCACTCCCCCGACACGGCGGACGTCCGGCTGTTCGTCCCCCAGTCACGGGAGTTCGTGATCCCGGACCCCATCGCGCTCGAATCGCTGTTCATCGTCGCCGACGACGAGCGCGCACGGGGCATCTCGCTCGTGCCGACGGGCGCACCGCTGGTGACCGAGTTCGAGCGCGGCGGGGAGCGGGCGGGCACGACGGAGGAGCTCGCGAGCCAGCTGGCGGACGCGCTCGTCGAGGGGTTCGAGCTCGTCGACCGGGCGACCGCGACGGTCGACCCCGACGGCGGCGCGGTCACCATCGGCGTCCGCGGGAGCACCTTCGGCGCGATCGACCGCTTCGACCACCCGGTCGGCTCGTTCGTCGCGACGGCGCTCGCGCGCGAACTCGGCGTCCCCGTCAGCATGGAGATCCGACCGGCCGACGACCGTCGTGCGGAGGTCGTCGTCGACTGTCGGTGGGGCGACGTGGCGGCGTAGACCGGGAGTCGCAAGACGGGAGTGTGTAGCGAGCCGTCCAGCCCGTCGAGATCGAGACGGCGTTCGCAGCTGTGACCCGGAGGTGACTGAGGAGCGTCGGGAGCGAACGGAAAGCGAAACGACCGCCGGAGCGGTGTCAGCCTCGATCCTCCCCAGCCGGGTGCTCGCGCACGGAGGCGCGAGCACAGTCCCCCCGCGCGCCGCGCGTTCGTCGTACTCACTCGCCCGACCGTTACGCGGTGGTGCGTGACGGCGCGACCCCTGCGGGAGCGCCTCACGCGCGAGGGGTGAGGAGCACAGGGCACGACTGAAGAGAGTGCCCGAGCACCACGATCGGCTGGGGAGGCCGTGGCCGCGTCGCGCGCCGGATACCGTGCGGTCTTCCCGCTGTTCCTGCTGTTGTTCGGTCGGTCGAGGCTCTCTCGATCGTGCGTCTGCGAACGATCACAGTCGTCCACGGCAAGCCGCCACACCGTCCACTCACGCGGACACCGGTGGGTTCGATGGCGCGTACGGACTGCTGTCAGTCACGACCGGATCGATCTGGGTACGGCCCGCGATCAACCGGGATCCAGTGACAGCAGTCCGTATCACGCCGAGTCGGGGGCGACCTCGTCGACGCTCGGCGGCGCGACCCGCTCGGTGATCTCGGCGACGACGTCGCGCTCGCTCGCGTCGCCCAGCAGCGCGTCGGGGGTGAGCCCGAGGCGGTGGGAGAGCACCGCGGGCGCGAGCGCCTTCACGTCGTCGGGGACGACGTAGTCGCGGCCCTCGATCGCGGCCAGCGCCTTCGAGCCGTGGAGCAACGAGAGCGACCCGCGGGGGGAGACGCCGTAGGCGACGTCGGAGTGACGGCGCGTCTCCGTGACGAGGTCGAGGATGTACCGCTTGACCTTCGCGTCGACGTAGACGGCCTGTACTTCCGCCCGAGCCCGATCGATCGCCGCGGGAGTGACGACCTGCTCGACGTCCGACGCGTCGAGCTCCGGGTCGGCGTCGAACCGGTCGAGCATCCGGAGTTCCTCCTCGGCCGTGGGGAGGTCGAGGACGTACTTCAGCATGAAGCGGTCGCGCTGGGCCTTCGGGAGCTCGAAGGTGCCCTCGATCTCGATCGGGTTCTGCGTCGCCACGACGACGAACGGCTGTGGCAGCGCGAACGTCTCCCCTTCGATGGTGACCGTCCCCTCCTCCATCGCCTCTAAGAGGGCGGACTGGGTCTTCGGCGTCGCGCGGTTGATCTCGTCGGTGACGACGACGTTGGCGAAGACGGGACCTTTCGTCACCTCGAACGTCCCGGTGCCCTGGCGGTACACTTTCGTCCCGGTGATGTCGGCGGGGAGCACGTCGGGCGTCATCTGGATGCGGCGGTGATCGAGGCCGGACGCGCGGGCGAAGAGGCTCGCAAGCGTCGTCTTCGCGACGCCGGGCACTCCCTCCAAGAGGACGTGCCGGCGCGTGAGAAGCCCGATCGTCAACCCTCTGACGACCTCCTCGCGGCCGACGAGCACGACGCCGATCTCGTCGACGAGGCGGTCGTACAGCTCGGATGCGGCGGTCATTGGCGTCGGTTCGCCACACCGGAAGATAAGCGTTGGCGACACGTTCCGCCCGCCGGACGGGACGGCCGACCCATCAGTCGGCCCCCCCGCGTACGTCACGCTCGTCGCGCCGGGCGTCCGTCATTCGGCGGGCGACGACCATCGCGACCCGGTCGACGTTCGCCTCGTCCCAGTCGGGGTGTGCGCGGCGGAGCGACGCCCGGAGCGTCGACTCGTCGCCGATCGCGAGGGGCGTGGGCCGGCGAGCGCGGCCGCGGCGACGCGCGCGGATCCCGGGGACGACGACCCAGCCAGCGACCACGCCGACGCCGCCGACGAGGACGAGCGCCTGCAGGAGCGGGGCGTGCTGGAGGACGTCGACGGCGACGACGAACGGCGGGACGGTCGCGCCGTGAGAGAAGTCGAGGATCACGTGCTCGTCCGCCGACACGACGTTGTCGGCGAAGCGGGCGTTGTCCGATCGATCGAGCATCCCGTTGAGGAAGAGGCTCGGGTCGGAGACGACGACAACCCGCCCGTCGCCGATCCGCTCGGTCGTGACGACCGGGTACGACCGTAGCTCCTCTTCGAGATCGAGCACCGCGTTGCGTTCCGTGTCGAGGTACGCGAAGCCCGAGGTGGCCGCGAGCACGCGTGCACCGTTCGGCTCGACCGCGGTGGGGTGGTTGAACACGAGTTCGTCGACGCCCTCGGTGAGCGGGTCGTCGCGGATGTCGCGGACCACGGGCAGCGCGGCGGTCCGGAAGAAGGCGCGCTCGTCGCGGAGCGGCCGCCCGTCGACCCGCGCGGCCGCGCCGACGCCGTCGAGCAGTCGGTTAGCGGCGGCCGAATCGGCGGCGACGACGAGCGTCCCGCCGGCGGTCACGAACGAGCGGACCGTCGCGAGTTCGCCCGCGGTGTACGGCTCCGTGGGCGCGACGACGACCGCGACGGTCGCCTTGGCGTCGGCCGTGCGGTACGCGCGCGTCCCGGCCGCGACCGTCTGGTCGCCGGCAGCGGCGTTCGCACGGAGTCTGAGCTCGGAGGTGCCGTCCCAGTCGCTGTTGTACGCGCTGTACGTCGTCGGCGAGGTGGTCGCCCCCGCGGTGGCGGCCAGCAACAACACGACCGCGAACAGCGCGAGCGCCGCTCGCGGCGGGAGCGTCTCCCGGTTCACGTCGGCACCGCCAGGATCGCCTGGATCCGTGTGACGACGAGGTACGCGAAGCCCAGAAAGCCCGCGACGGCGATCAGGCCGAGCCGCGAGCGCCACTGCTGGATCCGGTTCAGCGGCGCCGTCAGCTCCGTCACGACCAGGAAGCCGATGAGCGAGACGACGTAGAACAGGTCGTAGTTCAGCGATCCGAACCACGACAGCACGACCAGCGCCACGAGCAGCCACGCGACGAGCAGGTAGAGGAACCGGAGACGCGCAGAGAGCATGCGAACAGTCACGCTCGCCGGAAGCTTCTCTCTTGCTGGCCCCGTGTCCGCACGGCACACGGGCGGGGCGGCGCGGAGTGAGCGGCCGCCGGAACAGACCCGGTTCGGGGGTGAACGGTCGGGTCCATCACCGGCTCGGCGGGGTGGGAGACGACGGCTGTGGTTCGTGCTCGCCGGTCGGGCCACGCACGGGGCGGGGGTCGACACGGGCGGACGGGCCGACGCGGAGGTACTTCGCCCGGAGCCGCCAGCAGGAGGCGTGGAAGAGGAGCCGTGAGAGCCGGGGGACGAACGTCGAGTAGCGGATGCCGGACTCCTCGTCGCCGTAGCGGGCACGCATCGCGACGTTAGTGACGCGGAGGTCGTGGACGTTCAGGTGGACGAGCAGGTCGTTGAGGAAGCCGTACCCGTCGTACAGTTCGTCGAGGTCGATCGTCTCCAAGGCCCGCCGCGAGATCGCCGTATACCCGTTCTGGGGATCCGACAGCGACCAGTAGCCGCTGGCGGCGCGGGTGAGCAGCGTGAGGACGAGGTTGCCGAACAGGCGGAACGGCGGCATTCCTACCCACGCGCTCGGCCCGCCGAGGCGGTTGCCGACGGCATAGTCGGCCTCGTCGCGGACGACGGGGCTGACGATGTCGTGGAGGATCGCCGGGTCCATCTGCCCGTCGGCGTCCATCACGGCGACGACGTCAATACCGTCGGCGAGCGCGCGGCGGTAGCCGTTCTTGATCGCGGCGCCACGCCCCCGGTTCGCGGGATGGTGGACCGTGACGATCCGCGGCTCGAACGAGACGCCGCCGTCGCCGACGACCCCGACGGGGAGCGACTCGGCGTCGGCCGACCGGTTCGCGGCCTCGGCGTGGGCGATCATCTCGATCCACGTCCCGTCCGTCGAGCAGTCGTCGACGACGTACGCACGGTCGACGAACGACGGGAACGTGTCGATGACGCGGCCGACGAACGTCCCCTCGTTGTACGCGGGGACGACGACGCCGACGGTCTTACCGGCGAGCACGCCGAGCCTCCGAGGACGTGAGTATAACGGCAGTGGTCATGTTCTCTCGGACACTCCGAGGACGAGGACGGACTTTGTTAGTTCCACCCGTCTACCCCTAACACCGGGCTAACCGGTTCGAGACGGCCGTTTTTGAGGAGTTAGTCGACTCCTGAGGGTGACGAGGCGGAGACACGACATAAAAAAAGAGTCGGCGGGCTCAGCGCGCCGCCGCGCGCGGGTCGTTCGGCGTCTCGGGGACGCCGACACGGCCGTCGTCGACGCCGACGAGGTCGGCGTACAGCGACTCGATAGTGGCGGCGATGGTGGTCCAGTCGAAGCGCTCGCGGACGAGCGCCTGGTTGCGAGCGCCCGCGAGCGCGCGGACGTCCGCGTCGGCGAGGAGCGGGTCGAGGGCCGCCGCGAGTTCGTCTGGGGTCGCGTCGACCGGGACGATCGCGCCGTGGTCCTCGGTGAGGAACTCGGGGACGGCACCGACGGGCGTCGCGACGACCGGGAGTCCCGCGTTCATCGCCTCGAGGACGACCGTCGGGAGCCCCTCCGAGACCGAGAGGAGGACGAAGACGTCGGCGGCGCCGTACGCGGCGAGCACCTCGTCGTACGGGAGCGCGCCGGTGAACCGGACGCGGTCGTCGGCGCTGGCCGCCAGCCGGTCGGCGTACGCGTCGTCGCCCACGCCGACGACGACCGCCTGACAGTCGACGTCACACAACGGGCCGGCGAGCGTCTCGACGAGTAGTTGCGGGTTCTTCTCGGGGACGAGCCGACCGACGAACAGGACCGTCGGGACGGCGGGATCGAGGTCGTACCGGCGGCGGAACGCGTCGACCGCCTCGGGGGGAGCCGACGTCGCGTCGAGGTCGATCCCGTTGGGCACGACGACGACCTTCGAGGCCGGCACGTCGAACTCGCGGTGGAGCCGCGCGGCGTCCGTCTCACCGAGGACGATGACCGCGTCGGCACGCGCGAACACGCGCTGGGCGAACGGACGGTACGCGCGCGAGACGAGGCGAGCGAGCCGGCCGGGAAACGGCTGGAAGCCGTGGAGGGTGACGACGACGGGCACGTCGCGCGGCAGGGCGGCCACCGCTTCGAGCGACGAGAGCGTCCACGGGCTGTGGAGGTGGTAGACGTCGGCGTCGCTCGCGCGGAGCCGGCGGAACAGTTCGAGCGAGAACGGGTTGCGGAGGATCGAGGCGTTCGTCCGGCAGTAGGTCACGTCGCCGAGTTCGACCGGGGGGTACGCCCGGCCGAGACTCTCGTCGGTCGTGAGCACCGTGGTCCGGTGGCCCAGCAGATCGAGCGACGCACAGAGCCGGTGCGTGTAATGTTCCAGCCCCCCGACCATCGGTAGGTAGTGGTGAGCGACGTGCGTGATCTTCATCGACCACGGGAGGCGTCCGAGACACATTGTAAGCGCGTCGGTAGCGCCCGTTAGCGGCGTACTACCGCCGGAAGGCGCCGGCACGGCGGCGGCGGTACGAGTAGAATAACTAACGCGCTCACGGCCGATCGAGCGGGTGAGCATGAACCAACGGATCAGCGCGGCCGACAGGCCCGAAGCCGACCGCCGACAGTCGGGAACGGTGACGCTCTGGTACTTCATCGGCGCGCTCGCCGTCGGCGGTGCCGAGCGAACGCTCGTCGACCTCGTCAACAACGTCGACCGCGAGCGGTACGACGTGACAGTCTGGACGCTGTTCGACGAGAACGTCCTCGCCCCCGACGTCGACCCCGCGATCCCGATCCGGACGCTCGGCGTGCGGAGCGTCGGCGGGGGCGACACGTTCGTCGGCGGGGTCGCGAACCCACTGGACTACGTCCGTGGCCCCCTGCGGTTCCTGCGGGCCGTGCGCCGGGAACGACCCGATGTCGTCCAGTCGTTCCTGTTCGTCGATAACACGATCGCCCGCGTCGCCGGCCTGTTCTCCCCCGAGACCGTCGTGGTGACCGGCGCGCGCGGCCTGCAGAACCGGACGAACCCGCTCGTCCGCGCCGTCGACCGTCTGCTCATTCCGCTGTCGGACTACATCGCGTCGAACTCGGCGTCGGGCGCGGCGGCGTACGTCGACCGCGGGGCCGCCCCCGACCGGGTCGGCGTCGTGTACAACGGCCGCGACCTTGACGCGTTCGTCGACGCGGAGCCCGCACCGCTCCGCGAGCAGTTCGACGTCCCCGCCGACGCGCCGCTCGTCGGCATGGTGAGCCGACTCCACCCGATCAAGGGCCAGCCGGATCTCGTCGCCGCGTGGCCGGCCGTCCGGTGCGCGGTCCCCGACGCCCACCTCGTGTTCGTGGGTGATGGCCCCGAGCGCGCGGCGCTGGAGGCGGCGGTCGCGGCCACGGGCGAGACCGCGTCCGTCCACTTCACCGGGAACCGCGACGACGTCCCGGGGGTGCTCGCGGCGCTCGACGCGTTCGTCTTCACCTCCTACCGGGAGGGGCAGTCGGGCGCACTCTTGGAGGCGATGGCCGCCGGCAAGCCGATCGTCGCCACCGACATCGTGGAGAACCGTGAACTCGTCTCCGATGGAGAGACGGCGGTGCTCGTCCCGACCGCCGAGCCGGCGGCGCTGTCGGCGGCGATCGTCGGACTGCTCCGCGACCCCGCCCGCGCCGCCGCACTCGGGGCGGCGGCGCGGGCCGACGCGATCGCACGCTTCTCGCTCGATCGGATGGTCGAGAACTTCGAGGCGTTGTACGAGTCGGTCGTCGCCAGCGACGACTGACCGACCGACTTGCCCGGCGCGACCCGACGTGTCGGCGTCTCACTCGCCGACCGGTCCGTCCGCTCGTCCCGTATCCGGGCCGCCGCGCTCGGGGGAGAACGGCCCGCGAATTCGCACCTCCAAGAGAATCACATGTGAGAACTACAGGAGTTCGAAGAGATCAACGAACGTGAAAGTCAGTCGATAGTAAAACAGGTTATTCGATAATTATAGTTCTAATGGTCGTCGAAAACCGTTGGATAGCGCCGGTGCCGACTGAAATCACACACGGCCGTGAGAATTACACTATTACTTGAAATTCACGGATCTCTGAATACTTTTCGAACAATAAGTTTATGTAATTAAGGTCGTCATAACCGAGTGGATGGCACGCGACACGCAACGAGACTCCAGCCGATCCAAACCGGAACGCATCCGGCTGAGCCGCCGCTCGTACCTGAAGATGAGTGGGACGGCACTCGCCGTGACGGCGGCCCTCGCCGGCCACGACGCCGCCACGGCCGTTCCCGAAGAGGCGGCGCTCTCGCTCCACGGCTACGGGGGGATGCCCGTCGTCGAACAGCACGGCTCCGAAACCACCAACGCCCTCGCGGGTGCGACCCGAGCGGACCTCTCGACAGTAAGCGAGACCGAACCGAACGACACCAAAGCGACCGCACAACACGTCGGGGTCGGCTCCACGGTCGACGCGACGCTCGCGGACGCCGAGGTCGACTGGTACGCCTTCGAGGCCGCGCGGGGGAGTCGGGTCGTCCTCGAACTCGACCGGGCGACCGCGTCGGGCATCGCCGCGCTGATCCTCTACGGGCCGGAGGGCGACTACGTCGACTTGCGCTACACGGGCAGCGACGCCCCCGCGCGGGTCGACCTCGACGACGCGCCGGTGTCGGCGACCTACTACGCACAGGTGGTCGACATCCAAGACGGTAGCGGCGACTACACGCTCGGCGTGACCGACGGGGAGGAGGCAACATCCACCGCGACGCCCACCCCGACACCGACACCGACGCCCACCCCCACCCCCACCCCGACGCCGGTCGACGACTCGTTCGGGGAGCAGGGCTACGGCGAGTACGGCTACGGCGGCATCACCCAGTAAGACACGATCCGCGACGGCACGCGGATCACGACGAGGCACGCGAACCAGCAAGACGGCACACGAACGCACGAGACCATGACGGACAACCACGAGTACACGACACCCGAGCCCGGAACGCTCGACTGGCACAGACCCCTGAACGACAACTTCGCCAAACTCGACACGGACGTCGAGATCCGCGGCCCGGACGCGGACCGATCGGCCTACGAACCGAAGGCGGGCGCGAAGTACTTCGCGACGGACACGCGGCGGGTGTACGTCGGCGACGGCAGTTCGTGGAGCCACGTGGGCGACGTCGCGAAGCTCCCCGGCGACGTCTACGTCGGCTCGACGGAACCCGCCGACGCGTCCGAGGGCGACATCTGGATCCAGACCGAGTAGTTCGCCATGACGACGTACTACATCGACCCGGCCGACGGGAGCGACGCGAACGGCGGGACCGCGGTCGACGACGCGTTCGCCAGCTTCGGCCCCGTCGAGAGCGACGGCGCTCACTCGCTGGGCCCGGGCGACACGGTCAAACTCCGCGACACTGCGGTGCTGTACCCGTCCTCGAAGCCGGTGTGGTGGCAGACTGCGGGCACCGCCGCCGAGCCGATCACGGTCGAGGCTTACGGGGACGAGCGCCCGGTGGTCGACTGCTCGAACTACGACGGCCACGGCATCGACCTGTGGGGCGTCCAGCACATGATCTGGCGCGGCATCGAGGTGCGCAACGTCGGCGAGAACGCCATCCGGTGTTCGGGCACCGACGGCCAGGCCGCCCGCGAGTGCACGTTCGAGGGGATGGAGATCCACCACTACGGGAAGACCTCCGAGTGGAACGGCAACGCGCTCATCTTCTACGGCCGGTCGTACGACCACACAGTGCGCGACGTCGTCGCCCACCACGGCGGCGACAGCGGCGACTCCGACGGCTTCTACATCGGTGGCTCGAACAGCGCCGGCCGGAGCGGCGGACACACGTTCATCCGGTGTGAAGCGTACCGCAACGCCGACGACGGCTTCGACTTCTTCGACAACGACCCCGACCGACCCTCGGTGCTGATCGACTGTCTCGCCCACCACAACGGGACGGACGGCGAGGGGGCGACGGGCGACGGCAACGGCTTCAAGACCGGCGGCGGCTGGGAGACGGGCGGCAACGTGCTCAAGCGCTGTCTCGCCTGGGAGAACACCACGCGCGGCTTCGACACCAACGGCTCGTCGGTGCGCAACGAGTTCCTCCACTGCACCGCGTGGAACAACGGCACCTACGGGTTTCACTTCACCGGCGACGACGTCCACTACGCCCGCAACTGTGCCTCCTTCGGCAACGGGAACGCGGCGGTCGGCTCGCTCTGGAACGCCGACAGCGCCTCGAACACGTGGGACCTCGACATCGAGCGCGCGTCGTTCGTCACGACCGACGCCGACTCGTCGGACTTTCTCAGACCGACCGCGGACAGCCCGCTCGTCGACGCCGGCACCGACGTCGGCATGGACTTTTCCGGTGATGCGCCGGACCTCGGTGCCGTCCCCGCGGGGGAGGCGGTCGAACCGGCCCCGGCGGCGACGCTCATGGTCGGCGACGGCGGGAGCTACGTCGAACCGGTCGGCGTGCGCTACTTCGACGGCGACTCGTGGACGGGTGCGGCGATGAGCGTGATGAACGACGGGGGGTTCGTCGGGGCGATCGAGTCGGTTCCGTACGACGGGGCGACGGACGGCTCGTCGGGATCGGGCTCCGGCGACGGTTCGGACGACGGCTCCGGTACCGAGCCGTCGGGCGTGCTCGAAGACTTCGAGGCCGCGGATCCGCTGTCGAACTACGCCGGCGACACCGGGACGTTCTCGGTCTCGTCCAGCCGTCCGTTCGCGGGCGACGGCTTCCTCGAGTCGGCCGGCAAGGGCGCGGTCTGGCACACGGGTCTCGACACGGAGCTCGGGGCGACGTACGACGCGCGCGTCTGGCAGTTCGCCGGGACGTTCGCTCGGCTGCTGTGCTGTATCGACGAGGCGTCGACCGGCGCGGCCGACCTGTCGGGCTACGGCGTCGAGGTCGACTTCGGCTGGAGCAAGGAGCTCTCGATCGTCCGGTACGACGACGGGGTGGCCACGACGCTGGCCACCACGACGTGCGAGCAGTACCCCGAAGACTGGAACCGGGTCACGTTCTCCGTCGGCGCGGACGGCGCGATCACTGCCACCGCGTTCACCGAGGGCGGGAGCGAGTTCGCGACCGTCTCGGCGACGGACACGACGTACGCTGGCGGAACGCTCGGCTTCGGTACCGACAACTCCTCGGTCGGCTTCGACGACCTCCGGAAGCGCTGAGTTCCGACGCCGACGGGCCGCTCCGAACCCGAACGACCGAGCCGATCAGGCGGCCCCGGTCGGACGGGCCGTGGCGTTTTCACTCCCGGTCCCGACCCCGACCCCGACCCCGACACCGGCAGCAGCGGCCGCCGGCGCCGGCTTGTCGTCGGTCCAGCGGACGAACCAGCCCTCGAACCCGCCGTTGGAGTAGATCTTCTGGACCGTCCGGTCGCGGCTCATCCGGTCGAGCGTCGCCCGATCGTGGAGGAACAGTTCCTCCCGCTGTGTGTCGGTGAAGAAGGACGAGTCGAGGTACCGCCGGTCGAACTCCTGGGTGGCGAGGTACCCCGTGCCGTAGCTGACCGACGCCGAGGTGGCGGTGTCGTAGCCGAGCCCCGGCGTGAGCGAGAAGCGCTCGTACCGCGGGTCGTCGTCCGTCCGCATGAGCGTCCGGTCGTGTCTGACGTCGCTCGCGGCGGTGGTGTAGTACTGGGTCTTCTGGGTGAGCGAGTGCGACCGGACGACGTGGTCGCCGGTAGCGTGTTCGAGCAGGAAGAACGCGCCCTCGTACTCGCTTTGGGTCATGTGTTTGTTCGGGTCGTACACCGTGAAGGCCCCAAGAACCGACGCCGAGAGCAGGAGACACGTCACCGCCACGGCGACGGCGGTGCGGACGAGACCCGGCCGCCACGACAGCACCCGGACGAACAGCAGCGCCGTCAGGATCATCGCCATCAGGATCATGTACCGCGAGATCCGGATGGGGCCGTTGGCGACGAGCGACAGCCCGATGAACGCGACGGCGATCCCCGCGCCGATGACGAACTCGGTGGCGACGTAGCTCTCGGCGTACCGCGGACGGCGACGCAGCTGGTCCGCGAGCACGAGCAGACAGACGACACCGGCGATCGCGAAGAGAACGAAGACTGCGCCGTACAGTTCGACGAACCGGACGACGATCTCGTCGGGGGTGAGCACCGTGTTCGCCAGCAGGTCGGCCTGTTTGTCGGCCGCGCTCTCGCCCTCGGCGGCGAAGACCTCGCGGATGTTCTCCTGGGTGCGGGGGAAGCCGATATACCAGATGAACGTCGCCGGGAGGATGGCAAAGGCCAGCCGGGCACGGAGGGTGCGGACGCGGTCGCCGCTCACGAGCCGGTAGCCGTGGCCGAAGGCGTAGGTGCTCGTGATGAGCACCACGAGGAGCATCGCGGTCACTGGGTGGAAGAAGACCATCGCGAGCCCGTACACCGTCGCGAGCGCGACGTAGCGCTGGGCGTTGGTCCGGCGACCCCGTTCGAGCATCAGCAGGACGAGCGGGAAGAGCAAAAACGAGAGGATCGACGGGTGTAGCTGGGTGTAGAACTTCGAGAAGACGAGCGGCATCCCCGCGGCGATGCCGAAGGGGAGGCCGGCGGGCGTCCCCGTGAGTTCGCGGACGAACAGCCCGACGCCGCCGATGAACACCAGCGCGAAGACGAACGGAACGAGGCTCACGAGCGACTCGACGGGGACGCCGACGAGCACGAGTTCGGTGAAGAGGAAGTGCTCGTGGGGGTAGAAGACGCGTTCGGAGAGCAGGCCGCTGTAGACGAGTTCTTTCACCGCGGTGAGGTGAAACAGCGAGTCGGACTTGCCCCGGCCGTAGAGGAAGTAGCCGCGGACCATCGGCAAGGAGAAGAGGACGCCGTACTGCGCCGCGAGCAGGACGAAGCCGTGTTTCCAGTAGCCGCTGCCGGTCGCGCCCGAGCCGACGAACGTGACGAGGAGCGCGGCGAGGCCGACGCCGAACGCGACCCAGAAAGTGAGGGGAAACGCCTCGATCAGCGACGGCTCGTACGCCGTCGCCGCCGGGAGCGCCACGACGTAGCCCGAGAGGACGACGACGCAGACGGCCGCGGCGACCACGGCCGCCCGCTGGGCGGTTCGGCCGTAGAGCACGGAGACGGTCGTGGGGATGAGCGTCACCTGCCGCCGCGTGGGCGTCAGGAGATCAGGAGCCACGGTCGACGCCTCCGGAGATGGGTGTCGGGCCGCGAGAGAGGAGAGTCACGGCGGGAGTAGGGCGGAGTCGGGCATTGTAATGGAGCGAGTAACCGTCCCGGATGCCGCGTACCGCCCGCTCTGGCCACCGGCAGGGACGCCGTACCACCGGCTCGGGACGCGGATCGTGTCCGCCGCGAGCGCGTGGGAACAACGCCGGCGGTGGACCGGACCGCGGACACGTTCAAAAAGGACAAATCTCAGAATGATATGCTACCGGCCGTCGCCTCGGCCGGTGCCGAAATCGGGCAGTGTCGTACAGAACCGACCGGAGAAAACACAGAACGGTCCATCGACAACCACGACCGGGTTGTGTTCACGGCCGTACCGTCGTGAACGACCGTGACAGAAGTGTCAGGGAGATAGAAAACTTATATCCGAGTAAATCTTTTGTGCGAGTGTAATGTACTGGAAGCACAAGCGAAACCGGTCGACGGCCGAGGCGAAGAAGCACGAGCCCCGCACGGGAACCAGGTGGTCCTTCGTCGCGGCGGCCGTCACCATCGCGTAGACGCCCCCCGGCCCTCGACAGTCCGGAACGCCCTTTCTCACCGGAGTGAACCAGCGCGACGAGCGGCGGCGCGGTCGCGGCCGACCGGAGCGACGGCCACGCGCCGGCGCGCCTCAGAACTGGTCGCGTCGCCAGTGGGCAACGAGTTCGCGGTCGCCCGTCCGCACGACGACCCCGGGAGCGAGCGCGAGACCCCGCGGGCGCGTGTCGATCGGCGGGCGCCAGCGCTCCGTCCCGTCGGGAGCGACGCCGAACAGTCGACGGTCGGTGGCGACGAACACCCCCGCGGACGTCGCCACGGGACCGGCGCTGAAGCGCCGACCGACGTCGCCGCCGTCGGGGAGGCCGAACGTCCAGCGCTCGCGGCCGTCGAGCGAAACCGCCGACAACCCTGAGCGTTCGAGGAGGTAACACCGGTCGCCGGCGACCGCGAGCCCGGACGGGGACGCGACCGGCACCGACCACTGGTCGACACCGTCTTCGAGCGACACCGAGACGAGGCCACGCTCCGAGGCGGCGAGGAGCCGGCCGTCCGTCACGACCGGCGGGATCCGACGGACGGGACCGAATCCCGCGTCGCGTCGCGTCCACCGCACGGTGCCGTCGGCGGCGACGGCGACGACTCGTGGGCGCGAGTGTCCGAGTTGGACGACGGCGACGCCGGACGAGACCGCGAGCACGGCGTCGCGGGCGACCGCCGGGGACGACCCCTCCGTGTCCGTGTCGTCGGATGCGGCCGCGGGCGCCCGGTCGCTCTCGACGACCGGCGTCGTCCACCGCCGCGTCCCGTCGGTGTCGAACGCCGCGAGCCTCCCATCGTCGGCGAGGGCGACGACGCGGTGGCCGTCGCTGTCGACCGCCACGGGCGACGCGTCGAGGGCGGTCCGCCAGCGCTCCGTTCCGTCTGCCCCCACCGCGACGAGCGCGGTCTCGGTGCCGAGGTAGGCGCTCGACTCGCCCGCACAGTCACGGCGGATGACTTCGGTGGTGGTCGCCGCTCGCCGCTCCCCGTCCATGGGGTCGTACGCGGTGACGACGCCGCCGTCGAGCCACGTCTCCCGCTCGACGTCGTACCGCCGGACGGAGCGCGAGACGGCGAGCACCCCACCCGACGGCCCGTAGACAGCCTCGCCGTCGCCGAACGCTCCCGTCGCGTCCGACGTGGTCCAGCGGACGTCGCCGCCGCCGGGGCGGTAGCCACAGCCCGCGAGTGCCGCCAGGCCGAGCGCGCCCGCGAGGAGCCGACGGCGGGGGACGCGCCACGTCACGGGCCGGCCTCGGCGGACGCCGCGAGCTCCTCCAGTCGGTCGATCCGGTCGCGGGTCGGCGGGTGCGTCGCCGGGAAGATGTCGCTGGAGAGCAGTTCGCGGTCCCCCCCGAACTGGTAGGTGTCGATCGGCGCGACGTACAGCGCCTCCAGCCCGCCGTCCTGTTCGCGGAGGTCGGCGTCGGGGAGATCGCCCATCGACTCGTCGAGCGTCCGGAGCGCGCTCGACAGCGCCAGCGGATCGCCCGTGATGGCGGCCGCCCCGCGGTCGGCGGCGTACTCGCGGTACTGCGACAGGAGCCGAAAGAGCAGGAAACTGCCGGCCCAGAACAGCGCCGATACCGCGAGCGTGAGGATCGCGCTCACCACGAGGACGACGATGATCGCCACCAGCCCCTTCGCGCCGTCGCCGTCGACGTCCTCGAACGCGCCGGCGGTGTGGAACACCCCGCGAAGGACGAAGAACGCCGCGATCGCGACGGCGTACGTCAGCGTCGGCAGGAAGTACGCGAGCGTCATCACGGTCACGTCGCGGTTCTTCACGTGGGCGAGTTCGTGTGCCAGCACCGCCTCGCGCTCGCGCTCGGCGAGCGTGTCGAGCAGGCCGCGCGTGACCACCAACGTCGCCTCCTGGGGGCGGCGACCGACGGTGAAGGCGTTGGGGACGGAGCTCTCGGTCACGGCGAGATCGGGGACGGGCGCGTCGGCTTGGGCGGCCAGCCGCGAGAGCGTCGCGTGCAGGGCCGGCTCCGACTTCTCGGAGACGCGACGCGCGCCGACGGCGCGGAGCGCCATCCGCTCGCCGAAGACGTACTGGACGACGAACCCCCCGGCGACGACCGGGACGACGGTCCACAGCGGCACCACGAGCCGACCGTTCCACGGCCGGTCGGTTGCCCACGCGAGGAGTTCGAAGCCGACGGCGTTGACGAGAAAGACCATCGTGTAGACGAACGCGACCGGCATGACCGCGACGACGACGAGCGCACCGAGGACGCGCAGTCGGAGGCCGTCGTCGCGTTCCCACTGCATCACGACCACCGCCGCGAGTGAGGGGCGTTCGCGGGCCGCAGTGTGAGCCGACCGACGCCACGGCGGCCACGACGCGTGCGGTTCGGACGACTGCCGGGGGGAGGGACGGAGACCATGTCGGTCCGAGGGTGTGAGGGCGACGCAAATAAATCGTCGTGACTGTCCGCGTTCGATGGATGCCCGCGCGACCCCGGGGCGGTCGTTCCGTCGGCGCATGAGGTGCGAAGAGGGGCGTCCATCGTGCCGGAGACGCAACGCCGAACACCCCGGGGACCGAACCCGTCGGTAGATGAATCCGACCGAACTGCGTGCGTCCATCCCCGCCCTCGAAGAGGTCGTCTATCTGAACACCGGCGCGAGCGCGCCGCTCCCCCGGCCGATCGCCGAGAGTGTCCAGCAGTGCGTCGAAGGGCACGGCTACGACTCGCCGACGGGCGAGGGGATGTACCAGTACGCCTTCGACGTGTACGACGAGGCACGGGCGGCGGTCGCCGGCCTCGTCGGCGCGACGGAGTCCGAGATCGCGCTCACGCAGTCGACCACCGACGGGATCAACCGCATCGCCTGCGCCAGCGAGTGGGAGCCCGGCGACGCCGTCGTGACGACCGACGTCGAACACAGCGCGGGCGAACTCCCGTGGCGTCGCCTCGCGGACATCCACGGCATCGAGGTCCGCGTGGTCGAGACCGACCACGGCCGACTCGACCCCGACGACGTCGCCGCCGTCCTCGACGACGACGTCCGGCTGGTGTCGCTGTCGGCCATCGACTGGGAGTACGGCCGCCGGTTGCCCGTCGAGGCCGTGGCCGACCTCGCACACGACGCCGGGGCGCGCCTCCTCGTCGACGCGGTCCAGGCCGTCGGACAGCGCCCCGTCGACTTCGCCGAGTGGGGCGCGGACTTCGTCGCCGCCGCCGGCCACAAGTGGCTCCTCGGGCCCTGGGGCGCGGGCTTCCTCTACGTCAGCGCGGGCGCGGAGGAGTGGCTCACGCCCCGACAGATCGGCTACCGCAGCGTCGCCGCCCACGGCGACGGAGCCTACGAGTACAAGTCCGGAGCCCAGCAACTCGAAGTCGCCACCGCCAACCCCGCCCCCTACGCCGGACTCGTCGAGGCGATCGAGCACGCACGCGCCAACGGGGTCGACGCCCGCGCCGCGCGGATCGAAGAGCTCACCGACTACCTCAAGTCCCGGATCGCCGACGACCACCTCCTGAGCCCGCGGGCGTACCACTCGGGGCTCGTGACCGTCGAAGTCGACGACCCCGCGGGCGTGGTCGAGCGGCTCGACGAGCGCGGGGTGAAGGTCCGCGTCATCCCCAGCATCGACTGCGTGCGCGCCTCGGTCCACGCGTTCAACACCCGCGACGACCTCGACCGGTTCGTCGAGGGCGCGGGTCTGGCCGAGTGAACGAGGCGGCCGAGTTCGGGGCGGCCCCGACAGGACGCCGCTAACCACCCGCTGGAGCCGACGCCGGTGAACCGTTAGGCAGTCCATGTTAATGCCGAGATCACGCCTCTGAGGGGCAATGACCCGGCCAACGGTCCTCCTCATCGGTGTCGACGCCGCCTGTTTCGAGCAGCTCGACCCACTCGTTGCGGCGGGCGAACTCCCGACGATCGAAGCGCTCGTGGCGCGCGGGGCCGCCAGCGAACTACGGACGACGTTCCCGCCGTGGACGCCCTCGGCGTGGCCGTCGGTCGTGACGGGCGTCGAGCCGTGGCGGCACGGCGTCTACGACTTCCACTCGTACGACGGCCCGACGCGGCTCGTCAGCGCGGCCGACGTCCGCGTCCCGTTCCTCTGGGAGACGCTGTCGGCGCACGGCCACTCGTCGATCGTCGTGAACGTCCCAGTGACCCACCCGCTGCACGCGTTCGACGGCTCGCTCGTCCCCGGCTACCTCGCGCCGGAGGGGCCGACGGTGCTGGTCGACGGCGTGGAACGGACGCTCGCTGAGCTCGGACTGGACGACTACAGCGTCTACGGCCGCGACGCCGGGTCGAGAGGGGAGCGCGTCGCCGAGTACGAGCGGCTGGTCGACTCGCGGGTCGCCGTCGCCGAACGGCTCGCCGCCGAGCACGACTGGGCGTTCATGATGGTACAGTTCCAGGCCCCCGACTCGGTGTTCCACACCGACGGCACCGACCCGGAGGCCGTCGCCCGCGTCTACCGCCGGGTCGACGCCGGTGTGAAGCGCCTGGTCGACCTCGCGGGCGAGGACTGCGACGTGTTGCTCGTCTCGGACCACGGCATCCAGCAGT
Organism: Salinigranum marinum; assembly: GCF_024228675.1. Taxonomy (NCBI): domain Archaea; kingdom Methanobacteriati; phylum Methanobacteriota; class Halobacteria; order Halobacteriales; family Haloferacaceae; genus Salinigranum; species Salinigranum marinum. Next base: position 106,374 of record NZ_CP100462.1, read on the forward strand.
ACTCGCGGGTGCTCTACCTCAACGCATGGCTCCGCGACCGCGGCGACCTCGTCACCGCCGTGGCCGCGACGCGACACGTCTGGAACGAGGGCGAGAAACACGCACTCAGGGAGGGGGACGCCGGCGGCGACGACCGCGGGAGGGGAACCGATCGGGAGCGAGCGACGCGACGTGGACGGGTCGCGCCCCGCGCGCTCGCCGGACTCGCCCGCGTCGGCTTCACCCCGGCGCGGGCCGAACGCCTCCTCGCCCGCGTCGGCCTCGACGAGGTCGTCGCGCGGGCACTGCCCGAGTCGGTGCTCCTGGAAGTCGTCGACGCGAGCGCGCACGTCGACACCGAGCGCTCGGCGGCGTACTGCCGCTCGCTCTCGTCGCTCGGGATCCGGTGTAACGTCGCGGGCCGCGATCCCGGCGGCGTGATCCCCGCGGCGGCGTTCGACGCGTTCCGCGCCGCGCTCGTCGACGACCTCCGCGCGCTCCGCGCGCCCGATGGCTCGCCCGTGTTCGAGGCCGTCGAGGACCGCCACGCCCTCGTCGGCGCCGTCGCGAACGAGGCGAGCGCCCCGGACGTCCTGCTCCGGCCTGCGGGCATGCGCTGGAAGGTCTCCGACGTCGTTCGTGAACGCGTTTTCGGCGAGACCGACGAGTTCAGCCACACCTGGACCGGGCTCGTCGTCGCCGCGGGGCCGAGCGTGACTGGCGAGTTCGCCGTCGAGTCGCCCTCCGTGGTCGATATCGCCCCGACCGTGCTCCGGCTGTTCGGCATCGACCCGAGCGGACTCGACGGCAGGTCGCTCCTCGCCGACGGGGACGGCGTCGAACCGCGGGCCGACGACGGGGTGGAGCGACGGTTCATCGGCGGCGCGGGCACGAGCGACGGGGTGGCCGCGACCGCCGGAGTGAGTGGGGACGACGGCGACGAAGACGACTACGACGTCGTGGCCGATCGACTCAAACAGATGGGGTATCTCGACTGAGCCGACGGCGACCGATCGACCCGCCGACACGGGCGTGACCGCCACCGCGGCCGCCGAGGTGGTCACTCCTCGACGTCTGCGGTCGTGACATCGATGTCGACGACGTCCCTCGCGGTCGTGTCCTCGGGGAGTCCGATCTCGTACAGCATGACGAGCCGTTTCGGTGCCGCGTCGTTCGCGCCGAACGCGAAGACGACGATCGCCTGGTTGCTCGCGAGGGTGAAGGTGTCGTTCGCGTCGACGAGCGCGTCGCTCGTGCCCTGTTTGAGCGTATCGTTGCGGATGTCGCCGTCCCACCAGGCGCTCGACTCGTCGATCAGGGGGCCGGCGTCGTCGCCGTCCAGATACACCGTGACGTTCGAGGGCGGCACCTCGGTGCCCGACGACTCGTCGATGTCGGTACAGCGCAGCTCCACCAGGTCGGCCGCAGTGGCGTTCTGTTGGACGATGTCGGTGACACCGTACTCCTCGCAGTTGTACGACGTCGCGTTGATGTCGGTGAGGTTCCCGTCGGCCGCGGTCAACGAGAAGCGGAAGTCGGGGGCCGTCGGGTCGTTCACGTTGACGTTCGGCGCTCCGTCCTCGGTGACCGTCGCGACGTAGTCGGCGTTCCCGCCGAGCGACGGCTGGTAGACGCTCCCACCCGTGCCCGCCGACAGCGTCACCGGCTGGTTCACGACGACGTCCGTCTCCGCGATCGTCGCGAACACCTCGGAGAACACGTCGCTGAGGTCGTCGTCCTCGGCGGCGTAGTGGTACGTCCCGCCGGTCTCGTCGGCGATCGCTTCGAGCGTCGCGTTGTCCGCGCCGTCGCCGAAACCGACCGTGTGGATCGTGACGTTGTTTTCGGCCGCGACCGCCGCCTCGTCGATCGGGTCCGATGCGTCGTAGTCGTCCTGTCCGTCGCTCAGGAGGACGACGATCGGCTCGCCGGCGCTTTCGCCCTTGAGATCGTGGACGACGTTCGCACGGTGGATCCCGGTCGCGCTCTCGGTCCCGCCGCCGGTGACCAGCCGGTCGATGCTGCCGTTGAGGCCCGAACTCCCGAAGTCGTCGGTCATGTACTTCCCGTTCGGCGTCGTCACGTACCGCGTGTACTCGCTGCTGGAGAAGCCGACAACGCCGCCGCGATCGCGGGACTCGTTCATCAGGCTGACGAACGTCTTCGCGGCCGCCTTCGCGCGGTCCATCCGCGTCTCACAGCCCGGGTCGTTGGTCTGTCCCCAGCGGTTCCCCGGGCCGTTGATCGGATTGAGCGACGAATCGGTGCAGTAGGTGTTCGCGTCGTCGTCGTAGTTCATCGATCCCGACTCGTCGAAGACGAACACCACGTCGATCGGCCGGCGGTACGCGACGTTCGTCTCGAACTTCTTGACCGAGCTCACCTGCACTCCCTCGGCGAGCGGCCGAGCCGTCGCAGTGTACCGGTTCGAGGCGTTCTTGTCCACCATGATCGCCGCCCTCGTCGTTTCGACCGTCGTGTTCGGGTTCGAGACCGAGAGGTTGACCACCGCGTTGCGGCTGTCGTCGGTGCTCGCGGGTAGGTCCGCGCTCGTGAGCTCGACCGCGACCGTGTTGGGACCGGTAGACTGCGCGGGGTTTCCGGTCTCCCGTTCGAGGTACGCCGCCCAGCCGCGGTGGTACTCGCTGGTGACTGCGATCGTGACGTTGTCAGGCCGGCGACACTCCTGCGCTCCGGTGAACAGCCTGTCCTCGAAGGTGGCGCTCTGCGTCGCCGAGAACGCACCGCGTTTGATCACGGTCGCGCGGTCACCCCCGACGCCGCTGGTGAGGTTCAGCAACGAGACGTCGACCGTCCCGTCCGCGACCGTGATGTCGGGCGGAGAGACCACCGCCACCCCGAGCCCGCCGTCGGAAACGCGGAAGATGCCGCCACCCTCGTAGACGGTCGTCTGTCCACGCTCGTCGTAGCGGATCGAGCTCATTGGGAGCGTCACGCTGCAAGCCCCGCCGCTGACTGACACGCTGACCGTGCCCCCGGCGCTGCCGTTCCGCACGTCGATTGATTCGACGGAGTTCTGTGCGAACGACAGTTCGGCGGAGGTCGCTCCACTCCTCGACAGTGACGAGAGTCGGCTGTCGACCTCCCGGACCTGGAGCTCGTTTTCCTCCTGGTCGATGTCGGTCTGCAGCGAGTTGAGCACGCCCGCGCCCGCGACGGAGACGACGACGATGCCCGTGGCGACCATCCCGATGAGCAACACGGTCCCGACCGTCTCGCTGGCCGCCCGGACGTCCGACCCGAAGTCGGGTCGCGTCCCCGAGTCGTCTACTCCCGGCGGAGTCTCGTCGTCGGTGCGGTCGTCGTCTGCCGTCGAGTGTGTGGGTTCGTCCATATACGTTCACTCCAGCGTGACCGAGACCGTCGTCCGTCGCACGAACACGCGGTCGGTCGAACACGTGTACGTGTCGGGCCCCGAGACCGTCCACGAGGGCCGTGAGTCGAAGTACTGCTGCCACCGCGGGTCCGACGTGGTGACGGAGACGCCGGTCACCGACTGTGGGGCGCGGGACTCGGGGAACACGAGGGTCGACTCGGACCGGAAGAACGCGGCCTGTGCGGTCCCCCCGCCGACAGAACTGGTGTCGAGGGTGTCCAGCCGGACGATCGACACCGTAGCGTGGTCGGCCGCACACCGGATCGACGGTGACGAGACGACGACCGTCCCGCCGTCTTGCGTGCGGAAGACGGCTCCCCCGACGTAGGAGACGACCGTGTCGCTCGTCCGGTACGCCAGCCCGCCGGTCTGGATCGTCTCGGAGACGCCGGTGCCGCCGACGTCGACGGTGAGCGAGGTGCCCGTCGTCACGGCGAGCGAGGCGTCGGTCAGCGAGATCTCCCCCGTCCGGGCCGGGCTCTGACCCGCCTCCAGTTCGTCGACGCCCTCGGCGAGCGTGACGAACCCCCGTTCGGCGGCCTCCGCGCTGGCCCCGTCCCTGACGTCGGTCAGCGATGACATGCCGAACACGGTCACGAGGCCGACGCCGCTGACGATGAGCGCGAACACGAGGACGAACGAGACCGTGTCGCTGACCGCGCGGTCGTCGCGCGGGGAGCGATCACGAGCCATCGTCGACCTCCCGGACGACGACCGCGGAGAGGGTAGCGTGGCCGCCCCCGTAGTACGAGGCCCCCTCGACCGTGATCGTGAGGCCGTTCTCCACGTCGACGGTGAACGTCCGGTCGTACGCGGTGTTCTGTCCGCCGGCCACCCCGCTGATGTCCTGATACGAGCCCCGTTGCTGGTCTTCGATTTCGACGCCGACGTAGCCGTAGGCGTCGACGTCGGACGGGTCGTTGAACTTCAGCGTAACCTCGTACGTGCCGTCCGGAATCGCCTTCGAGTACGTCAGGTCGTTGTAGTAGTCGCTCTCGCCGGTCTGATACACGTAGTCGTCCTGGGTGTCGGCCACCGGCTGCGAGGTGGACCAAGCGTCGTACCACGGGACCGGCAGCGCCTCGTACCTGACCCCGTCCTGTGAGGTGTACTCCCCGCCGTTGACGTTCGCCGCCCAGACGATGTCGTCGTCCTCGACGAACACGAGCCGCGTCGTCGAGTCCCGGTAGCCGTCGTCGTCGGTGACGGTCAGCTCGACGACGTAGAGCCCCGGCGAGGTGTAGTTGTGGTTCGTCGTCTGCCCCGTGCCGGTCGAGCCGTCGCCGAAGTCCCACTCGTAGGCGGTGATCGACCCCTGGGGGTCGTCAGAGCCGGCCGCGTTGAACGTCACGGGGTTGTCGACCGTCGGACCCCCGGGAGCGAAGCCGAACTCGGCGTTCGGCCCGCTGATCGGCTCGATGACGAACCGCGAGGCGTAGTACGTCCCGTTGACCGAGTAGCGGAGCCCGACGGTGACGTTCCGGCCGACCATGCTGACGTTCTCGCGGAACTCGGTGAGCTCGACGGTCCCGACGGAGTTCTGCGTGATACGCGCGCGCTCGTCGTCGGTCTCGATCCGCGGTGACGACTGGTCGTCCGTCAGCGCGACGAGCTTCCCGCCCGCGTCGAGCGACATCCCCGCGGCGTCGTCCGTGTCACCGTCCTGGCCGTAGTCGGCCCAGCCGGCGTCGTTGCCGCCCACGTACACCTCGACGCTGTCGCGTGCGGTCCCGTCGCTGAGGAGTTCCCGTGAGTCGCGGTCGCTCAACGAGCCCACGGTCGAGACGTTGGCCTCGGGGTCGACGAGGACGTCCTCGACGTACACCGGCTGGTCGAAGTCGTTCCGGACGCTGAAACTCACGCCGCCCTGGAAGCCGTCGCCGTCGGCGTCGAACGCGAGCGCATCCTTCTGGTAGACGAGCCCCGACACGACGACCTGCTTCGTGACGTTGTCGGTCGCCCCCTCGCTGTCGGTCGCGGTGAGCGTGACCGTGTACCGACCCGGCTCGTCGTACGAGTGGGTGACGACCCCGCCGCTCGTCTTCGGGGAGCCGTCGCCGAAGTCCCACGTGAACGAGTCGAGGTTGCCGTCGAGGTCGGCCGTGTCGTTGACGAACAGGACCGTCTCGTTCGGGAAGGGGATGTACGGATCGTAGGCGAAGCCGGGGATCGGCGCGCGGTTCGTCGGGTCGACGGTGTCGCGGAGCGAGCCGCGCCGCGAGACGCCCCGACCGATCCCGACGTTCGGCCCGACCGTCTCCGTCCGGGGGACCGCCTCGGTCGCCACCCCCGTCGCGTTCGCGGTGATCCGCCACCCGTCGGTCAGCCGGCCGAGCGACAGCGGCGTCTCGTTGGCGACGGGCACGACGACTGTCACCGACGGACCGGCGCTCCGGAGTTCGAGACACGTGTCCGCTCCGGGCGGGCAGTCCGTCGTCAGGGCCGCGGTGTAGGACGCGGCCGTCGACAGGTCGGGCTGGTCGGCCCGGAGCGTGACGTTCGTCCCCTGCTGCCCGAGCCGGTCCGCCTCGGCGATGTCCGCCGCGAGCGCGTTGCCGACCGTCTCCAGCTCCGCGCGGACGGCCCGCTCGCGCCGGTCGTCGACGTAGCCCGAGGCCGTGACGAGGAGGCTGCTGACGAGGATCGTCGTGAGCGCGATCGCGAGCACGTAGTTGACGGTCGTCGCCACCGCGCGGCCGTCGCGCCGGAACGCGCGCGGCGGGCTCACGGATACACCGCCACCGTCCGGGTCGTGTTCGCGGTCGTCTCCCCCGTCTCGGACGTCGTCGTGATCGTCGCTTCCCAGACGACGGGCGCGTTGCAGGGACCGGTGCCGACCGGACACGACGACAGCCCGTTCGGCGGCGACCCCTCGGTGACGAACGCGTACTTCCCCGTCGCGTTCTCGCCGTTCTCGATCCGGATGTCGTAGGTGTCGTCGAGGGGTTCGGTCAGGTTGAACGAGCAGTCGCCGCCGAAGGCGGTGCCGCGCCGCAGGTCGAGCAGGAGCCGCCCCCGCGACGGCGTACACGGCTGTGCGGCGGTCCCGTTGCCGCTCGACAGCGCCGTCTCGACGTCGACTGTCTCGGAGTCCGCCCCGGTCGTCGTGTTGCGCGAGAGGTACAGCACGCTGGTGTCGGTGCCGTCGTCGAGGACCACCCTGGCCCGGTCCGAGCCGGTCGCGTCGGAGACGTTCGCCGCGTCGAGGTTCAGGACGGCCCAGCCGACGCGCCGGGACGTATCGACAGGCTCCCAGTCGGTGGCGCCGCCCGCGGAGCCGTCCGCGGTGAACGCCCCGTCCGTCGACTGGAGGACGCGCGTCCCGTCCGCCCAGTCGTGCAGGGAGACGTTCACCACGCCCGGCCGTTCGCGCAGCCGCGACTCCGCGTGGAGCCGCGCGTACGTCGACACGTTTGCCCTGACGGCCGCGTCGAGCGCCGCCTGGTCGGCGTACGGCCTGCGGTGGTTGACGTACAGCAGGAGCCGCGGAACCTCGCCGGCGGCCGCCCGGTCGAACCCCTCCGCGACATCGAGGTCCGCTCGGGCCTCCGAGTCGGCGAGCGAGTCTGCGAACAACACGCCGTTGAACGCGACGGCGAGCGTCACCACGACGAACGCCAGGGCGATGCTCCCGACGAGGATGAGCTGGCCGGCGTCGTCGTCGCGGAGGCTCACCATACGGTCAGGCGCACCTCCACGACGTTGTAGATCGGGCTGGCCGGGGCCGCGTCCGGGATCGGGAAGTACCCGTCACCGTCGTCCGGGTCGGTGTCGTACTCCCAGAGCTGGCGCTCGTCGTCGTTGACCGCCTGGTCGAGCGTCGTGTTGTCGAACAGCGTCACGCGCTGGCTCGCCGACACCGCGTCCGGCCCGGGCGGTCCCCGGTACACCAGCGGGATCGATCCCCCGCCGTCGCTCACGTTCGAGACGTTCCCCCCGCGGTAGTGGAGCACCAGGTTGTAGGTGTAGCCGTTCTCGGCGAACGTCTCCTCGAACGCACCGTCGAACAGCTCCGGTGGGGGGCCGTCGGCCCCGTAGCCCGACGACGCGTCGACGGCCCCCGCGAACGTCTGGTCGGTCGCGTCCCACTGCCGGATCGCCGCCGCGAAGTTCGTCTCGGGATCGTCGGCGAGCGTGCGCAACAGGTCGGTCGCCTCCGTCGAGAGCTGTGCCCGCGCCGACTCCGACACCTGTCCGCCCGTCGTCGGCGTGGCGACCGTCGCCTGGAGCGCGAACAGGACGGCCGAGAGGAGGACGATCGAGCCGACGAACCCCTCTAGCGTGAACGCCTGGCCGCGCTCGTCGGGAGTCACCACACTCTCACCACCAGTCGGTAGCGGACGTCGTCGACCACGACGAGCCGCGTCGTCGTCGCGGCCCGCTGGTCGTGGTAGTCGGCTCCCGCAGTCACGTCCCGCCCCGCGACGGCCGTCCCGTTCGCGTGCTCGAGGGTGACGTTCGCGAGCGTCGTATCGCGCAGGTCGTAGTCGCTTCGGAGCGCCGACATCGACCCGTTCGCGAAGAACGCCGTGACCGACGAGGAGTCGAGCCTGGTCGGGTAACCCTCGACGGAGAGGTTCGCCACCAGATCGGTCGAGAGCCGGTCGGCGACCGCCGCGTTGGAGCCGCCGGCTCCGGCCTCCACCGTCCCAAGCGCGGAGGGGACGTACGCGAAGACGAACGCGACGGTGAGGAGGAACACGCCGATCCCGACGGCGAAGTCCTGGGTGGTCTGAGCGCGATCAGTCATCTGACGGTGGATCGTGATCGCCCCCGTGTCGGGGAGCAGTCGATCGCCCGCCACCGGAGCCACGGCGGGGTGTCGGTCCACTCGGGGACGGAACGCTCGCTGTCTCGCGGTTACCGGGGGAGGGCGGTCCGCGTGCCCGGTTCATTGAACGTCCGTTCAGTTCGGTGGCACTTAGTCGTATCCCAATGAGTATCAGAATAGATAACAAGGCTGCTCGCGGGCAGGTGACGGCCGCGGGAGTTCGGGGGGTGTAAGAAGCTCGTTCGTGGGACCCGACCGGCATTCCCCTCCAGGGCACGGGGTCGGATCGGACCGACCGTAGGGGCGACGAGCGCGGGGACGACGGCCCGTCGCTCGTCGCCCCGGTCGTGTGGCAGGTCGAGGGGCGGTGTCTGTGGACCGTGACTCACTCGACGGCCGCGATGGCCTCGATCTCGAGGGCCGCTCCTTTCGGGACGTTCCCGACCTCGATGGCGCTTCGTGCCGGGGGTTCGTCGTCGAAGAAGCTCCCGTACGTCTCGTTCATCTCGTCGAAGTCGTCGATATCGTCGAGGAAGATCGTCACCTTGAGCACGTCGCCGAGGTCGAGCCCCTCGCTATCGAGGATGGCGGCGACGTTCTCCAGACACTGTTCGGTCTGTGTGGCGACCGACTCGTCGTCGAGCAGTTCGCCCTCCGGCGTGAGCGGGAGCTGGCCCGCGGTGAACAGGAGGTCGTCGGTCGCGGTCGCCTGGCTGTACGCGCCGACTGCGGCGGGTGCGGCGTCGGTGCTGATGACGCGTTTCATGCGAGAGAGACGTCTCGGCGCGACCACATAAATCGGGCGAAACGGGCACGCTCGGCGGCGCGTACGACCGGATCACGGCGTTCGGAGTCGTGTCAAATACGCCTCAGCTGAGACACACCGACACGGATGCCGCCGCGGTCGTTGGGCCATGGTACGGATGACGAGCGAGTTGACGGATCCACTGCAGGAGACGGACCCGCAGGTGCGGGCGGCGCTCGACGACGAGCGCGCCCGTCAGGAGTCGACGCTGGGGATGATCGCGAGCGAGAACCACGTCTCGGAGGCCGTCCTCGAAGCGCAAGGCTCCGTGCTCACGAACAAGTACGCCGAGGGCTACCCCGGGTCGCGGTACTACGGCGGCTGCGAGTACGCCGACGAAGTCGAACGGCTCGCCATCGAGCGCGCGACGGAGCTGTGGGGGGCCGAACACGTCAACGTCCAGCCTCACTCGGGGACGCAGGCCAACATGGCGGTGTACTTCGCCGCCCTCGACCCCGGCGACCGGATCCTCTCGTTGAACCTCACACACGGCGGCCACCTCTCGCACGGCCACCACGTCAACTTCTCCGGCCAACTGTACGAGGTCGAACAGTACGACGTCGACCCCGACTCCGGCTACATCGACTACGAGGGGCTCCGCCGAATGACAGAGGAGTTCGAGCCCGACGTGATCGTCTCGGGCTTCTCGGCGTACCCCCGCGAGGTCGACTTCGAGCGCGTCCAGGCGGCGGCCGACGACGTGGGCGCGTTCCACCTCGCGGACATCGCCCACATCACGGGGCTCGTCGCCGCCGGGGTGCACGCCTCGCCCGTGGGCGTCGCCGACTTCGTCACCGGCTCGACGCACAAGACCGTCCGCGCGGGCCGCGGCGGCATCATCATGACCGAGGAGGAACACGCCGACGCCGTCGATACGGCGGTGTTCCCCGGCGGCCAGGGCGGCCCGCTCATGCACAACGTCGCGGGCAAGGCCGTCGGGTTCAAGGAGGCGCTCCAGCCCGCGTTCGTCGACTACGCCGAGCAGGTCGTCTCGAACGCGAAGACGCTGGCCGGAGTGCTCCGCGAACGCGGCTTCTCGCTCGTCTCGGGGGGCACCGATACGCATCTCGTCCTGGTCGACCTCCGCGACAGCCACCCGGCGCTCACGGGCGCGGACGCCGAGGCGGCGCTGGACGAAGTGGGCGTCGTGGTGAACAAGAACACCGTCCCCGGTGAGACCCGCTCGCCGTTCGTCACGAGCGGCGTCCGGATCGGCACGCCGGGGATCACGACCCGCGGCTTCGGCGAGTCCGAGACCGAGCGGCTCGCGGAACTCGTCGCCGACGTCCTCGACGCTCCCGACGACGAGGCGACGATCGACCGCGTGGGCGAGGAAGTCGACGCGCTCTGCGCCGACTATCCGGTGTACGGCGGGGCGTGAGCGGCGACGCGACGGCGCCCGTCGAGTCGACCTGTGGGGCTGCCCGGGCGCGGCAGGCCGGCCGCGATGAAGCCGGAGGCACGGACGCGGCCGTCGATGGGTCGTCGGCCGGGAGGTCAGTCGTCCTCGGGCGGCGCGTCGGCGTCGCCGGTGTCGTCGGTCTCGCGGGACGGCTCGGGAGGGTCGTCGGGGCCGAGCGTCCGCGGGAGCGCCGGCACGGTCGGGAATGCCGACAGCCACGGGAGCCAGGGTCGGTCGAACCCTTCCGTCCGGTAGAACGAAAGCGTCAGCCCGGCGAGCGCGACCAGCGCGAGGAGCGCGAACGGGCCGCCCGTCAGCACCGCGACGGCCTGGAGCGCCTCGCCGCCGCCGACGAGGAGGACGCCGACGGCGACGCTGCCCTGGACGAGGCCCCAAAAGAGGATGCTCCCGCTCGTCGGCGCGAGTTCGCGCCGCGTCGCGAGGATGGAGACGACGAGCGTCGAGGTGTCCGCGGAGGTGACGATGAAGACGACGATGAGCGCGAGGAAACAGAAGACGAGCAGCCGACTCAGGGGCAGCGCCGCCAGGAGCGGGAAGCCTGCGACCGCTTCGCTGCCGCCGTACGCCTCGATCGTCCCGAGGATGTCCGCCCGGCCGGAGTGCTGTAACGAGAGGGAGGTCCCGCCGACGAGGACGAACCAGACGACGGTCGCGGCCGACGTGGCGACACCACCCGTGAGGACGACCGTCCGAACCCGCCGGCCCTTCGAGAGCGCCGCGAGGAACAGGCCGGCGAAGGGGGCCCACGAGAACCACCACGACCAGTTCCACACGGTCCACGCCGCGACCCACGGCCCGTCGAAAAAGAAGCTCATCGGCACGAAGTTGCCGAGGTAGGAGCCGAGGGCAGCGGTGCCGACGTCGACGACCGCCGAGCGTGGGCCGACGCCGACCAGGAGGAGCGCGAACAGGCCGAACAGCGCGAGGTTGACGCCCGAGATCCGTCGGATCCCCCGCTGGACGCCGCTCTCGGCGGAGACGACGTAGATGAGCGTCAGCCCGGCGACGAACACCACGGGGCCGAGATCGCCGTAGGCGACGCCCCACTGGAAGTCGATGCCCGCGAGGAACTGCTGGGCGACGAACGCGATCGAGGTGGCGATCCCGCCGATAGTCGCGAAGATGGCCAGGACGTCCACGAGCGTCGCCCACCGTCCGGAGAGCCCGTCGACCCCGAGGAACGGGGCCAGGATGGTCGACACCCGCAGGGGCGCGCCGCGCTGGTAGGTGAAGTACGCGATCGGCACGCCGATGACGAGGTAAGCGCTCCAGGCCGACAGCCCCCAGTGGAACAGCGCGTACGTCAACGCGGCGACGACGGCGGCGTCCGAGCGGGGGGCGACGTCGAAGAACGGCGGCGGCGACCGGTAGTGAAACAGCGCCTCCGCCGGCCCCCAGAAGACGATGCCGGCGGCGATGCCGGCGGTGAAGAACATCGCGAAGTACGTCGGGTAGGTGTAGGTCGGTTCGGCGTCGGGCCCGCCGAGTCTGACGTCGCCCCACGGGCCGAAGAGCAAGAAGAGACAGTACGCCACGCAGAGGACCATCGCGCCGAGGAACACCCAGCCGAGCTCTTCGAGCAAGAGCGTCTCGGCGGTGGCGACGGCGCGTCCGGTCGCCACCGGCAGCGCGAACTGCGCGCAAAAAAAGAGCGCCAGCACGGCCACCGGCACGCCGAACGTCAACGGGTCTTGTTGGGCGAGAAAGCGCCGGAGCTCCGTCAGGGGCGAGAGATGCCGGACGCGGAGCAGATAGGGCGCGCTCTGACGGTCGTCGCCGGTGTCGATCTCGTCTTCGACCGGCAGGAGCGCGAGATACGCCAGCCCCGAGCCGAAAAAGAGCAGGGCGGCGACGAGCCAGGCTCGTCCCGGGATGACCGACCCGACGAACAACGGGAAGAAAAAGCCCGTGACGACCAACACGCCGGAGAGCGCACACACCGGGAGCAGCGTCTTCCGGACGGCCGTCTCCACGGCGCTGTACCCGTGTGTTGCCATGTCGTGACCCTCGGTCGCATTCGGGTTAGACCTGTCGCCGAGCCGACCGACCGCGGTGGGGACGGGTCGGTCGCGCAGACTTTTATATAACGTCACCCGGTATCACTGAGCACGGTGGTGAACGACCCGTCGGAGCCCCAGGCACGCGAGACGCGGACGGACGCGACCCTCCGCGAACTGTTCTCCCACGGCGAGCGCGTCCCGCTCGTCTACTGGCGGCGCTTTTCGGGCGCGAAGACGACCGTGCTCGCGACCGGGACGGTCGCCGTCCTCGCGTTTATCACCGGACTGTCGCACCTGAGCCAGGGGGCCGCCGGCTTCGACGGCCCCCTCGGGACGCTCGTTCCGAGCGGGGCGGCCGGCGTCGTCCAGTTCGTGGGGGTGCTGGTGGGGTTCGTCCTCGGGGGCGTCGCGGCGGGACTCCAGCGCCGCTACCGCGTCGCCTGGTGGGGGGCGGTCGCAACGCTCCCGCTCGCGACGGTGCTCCCGCTCGTGACCGCCGAGGCGACCGACGCTCTGCTGTTCGCCTGTGCAGCGGGCACGCTCCCGCTGGTCGTCCGCAATCGGGGGCAGTTCGACCGCCGCCTCGACCTCTCGCCGTTCCAGCTCGCCGCGCTGACCACGCTCGTCGCGGTGCAGGTGTACGGGACGGTCGGCGCGTACGTCCTCCGCGACCAGTACACGGGGATCGAGACGTGGACCGACGCCTTCTACTATATCGTCGTCACCGGCACCACGGTCGGCTACGGGGACGCCACGCCGACGACCGGGGACGCGAAACTGTTCACCCTCTCGGTGCTCATCGTCGGCACGGCGGCGTTCGGCGCGGCGTTCGGGTCGTTCATCGTCCCGGCGCTCGAAACGAGGCTCACGGCCGCATTCGGAACCATGACCGCTTCGGAACTCACCCTGCTCGAGGACCACGTCATCGTCCTCGGCTCCGGCGACCTCACTGAACCGCTTCTCGACGAACTCGACGCCGAAGACGTCGTCGTGATCACGCTCGACACCGAGGCCGCCTCGGCGCTCCGCGAACGCGACGTCAGCGTGCTCACCGACGACCCCACCGACACCGAGGCGCTGTTGGACGCCCGGGTCGACGCCGCCCGTGGCGTCGTCGCCGCGACCGACGACGACGCCCGGAACACCCTCGCGATCATCGCCACCCGGCAGGCGAACCCCGACGTCCGGATCGTCGCGGCGGCGACCGACCAGCGGCACGTCGACAAACTCGAGGGCGTCGGCGCGGACGCGGTGATCAGCCCGGCGGTCATCGGCGGGCAGTTGCTCGGGCGGTCGGTCCGGGGCGAGACGGACCCGTTGTTGGCCGACGAGGACGACGACGCCGCGGCGGGGACGTAGACCCCTCCGACGCGACGCGGCACAGCGCGTCGAGTACGGCGTCGGGAACTTTCGGCTCCCAAAGGTATTTAGTTCGGATCAGAAAACACTCACCGGGTGTCGACAGATGTATGAGAAGATTTTGATCCCGTTCGACGGGAGCAAGGAGGCGCGAAAGGGAGCACAAGAGGGTATCGAACTCGCAGCCGCACTCGGCGCGACCGTCCACGCGCTGTACGTCATCGATCTCCCGGGGGCACCCAGGACGGTGTACCTCAGGGACGACGAAGAGGAACTGCGCGAGGAGTACCGGACGTACGGCGAGGACGTCACCGAGGAGGTCTGCGAGATGGCCGAGACGGCCGGCATCGACTGCGTCTCCGCGATCCGGACCGGGAAGCCAGCCGAGGACATCGTCGAGTACGCCGAGGACGAGGAGATGGACGCCATCGTCCTCGGGAGCGCGTACAAGGGCAAGTTCAGGGCGCTCTTGGGGAGCACCGCCGAGAACGTGGTCCGGACGTCGACCGTGCCCGTGATCACGACCCGGATGGGGTTCGACGAGTAGCGGACTCGTCGCGACGGCCGTGAGCGGGGTGGCGTCCGGCGACCGGGACGCCCCGCCCGTCACCGGCCACGATCCGAACCCGAACCAGCCGGCGATTCAGACCCCGGAGCCGCCGCGCTGGAGCCACTTCGCCCGCAGGTAGATCACGAGGCTCGCGCTCAGGAAACTCACGCCGGCGATCGCGGTGTCCCCCGCCGCCATCGACAGGAGCGCGACCCCGATTAGCGCCACCACGACGAGCGCCAGCGCCGTCGGGATCAGCTTCATGATTGCCTCACGTGCCACGGTGTCCGTCACGGGGGCGAGCGTCAATAGTGTGTCCCCGACGGCCGGCCCGCCACGCCGGACGCGGGCAGTCGGCGGGACTCAAAAGGAGTGTTTGAACTCCCAGTGGTACCGACAGCCGTGACACGTGGCCCACTCCGGCACGTCGAGCCTGTCGGGGTGGCGCTGTCCGTGTTCCATGCGGGTCCGACAGACCGGACACTCCAAGTAGAGCAACTCCAGCTTGGGGAACTCCTCGGGCGGAAACTCGGCGAGACAGCGTGGGCAGTCGATGACGTCGTGTGGGTCGGACTGGCGGATCTCGCTGTCGCACTGTCGACAGCGCACCTGGGCCGGCGGGCGGGTGCTCCAGCCCGTATCGCCCTCGATGGTGGTGGTGTGCGTCTCCGGGATCGACAGGCGGAAGTTCTCGAGGTCGTCGTCCGCCCGGAGCGGGTCGACCAGTCGGTCGACCGCCCGCCGGAGCGTCTCGAACAACACCTGTAGGAAGCCAGTCACGTCGTGGATATTCGACTCGAGAGATATAGTTCACCCGGCGGTGTGGCGGGTGCGTGCACGACGGCCGGCCCCTGCGGGGCGTCAGCGCCGCCCGACGACGCGGGAGCGCGGCCCGGCGACAGGTTTTCCCCCCCGGCCGCGGAACGGTGGCACATGATACCGGGCGTCCGGCGGTTAGTCGCCGTGGCGGCGCAGTCCGTCGGCCCGTCGGCCGTCGTCGACGCGTCGCCCGCGGTCCGGGCCGCGGCCTCGTTCGTGCTCGTGTTGCTGTTCGGGGGCGCGTTGCTGTACCGCTACGGCGCGTTCGTCGACCGCTCGGTCGACTCCTCGAAGGAACGGCCACTCGTGTCGGTGGTGTACGGAGCGATCGGCTACGGGCTCGTCGGCTTCGTCTGTCTGTACGCCTACACCCAGCTGTTCCGCCTCGGCCTCGGGGGGGAGGTCCTCTCGACGGTCGGCGTGGTGGTGGTCGCCTGCATCGCGCTCGTCCTGGCGGGGCTGGGCTTCCTCGTGGTCGGGACGCTGTTGACCGAGCTCAACGGGCAACGACAGCCGTGGTCCGGGCTCTTCGTCGGCGCGGTGGTGAGCGCAGTCGCGTGGCTCGCGCTCCCGCTTCTCGCGAGCGTGGTGGCCTGGTTCGTCGTCACCGCGGTCGGCATCGGCGGCCCGACCCGAAAGTGGGTCCACGCCTCGCGGGCCGAACGCGTGCGAGCGGAACAGTAAAGCCCCACCCCGCCACGACGCGCGACACGGACAACGCTCTTTTCCGTGAGTCCCGTACACCGTCCATGACGCCTGTCGCACTCCAGCTCGGTGGCTCGGGGGCGTTCGAATCCGTCGCCGGTGCCGCCGTCACCGCCGGCGCGCTCGTGTTACTGCTCGCGCTCGTCGCGCTCGGGGCGTTCGCGTACAAGAACCTCCGGGGCGACGGGATCCGGTGGCCGGACGACGTCGACGACGAGGCCACGGACAGCGAGGCCCGGCGCGGCAGTTCCGACGACGAGTGGAAGTACTACTGACCCGACCGCGTCGCCGTGGCCGGCGACGCGACCAGCGAGCGGGCCGGCGTCTCGACGGCAAAACGGGACGGAGCGCCGTCTCACCGGTCGCTCCGCGAGACGTGGCAGCACCGAGAAAGAAAGGAAGGGAGGCAGGAACGAGAGGGTCGTAAATCGAGACGGGCGTCCGACGGCCCGGTGGCGTCAGTCGCCGCTGGCCGTATCTTCTCCCTCCCTGATGCTCGTCACGGTCGCATCGCCGGAGGTGACTACCTCCACCTCGCCCTCGGCCGTGAGGTCCTCGATACGCTGGGCGAACGCCTCGCTCTCGAGGATCGAGTGCTCGTTATCGAGCCCCAGATAGACGGTGTAACACATCAGGCACAGGATCACCGCGAACGGTAAGCCGGTGGTGATCGCGGCCGTCTGGAGCGCGCTGAGGCCGCCGCCGTACAGCAGGATGGCCGCGACCGCGCCCTCGGTGACGGCCCAGAAGATACGCTGGGTCTTCGGGACGTCGTGCTTGCCGCCGGAGGTCAGGTGGTCGATGACCAGCGACCCCGAGTCCGAGGAGGTGACGAAGAACGTGACCACGAGCAGCGTTGCGAGGATGCCCGTCAGCGCGCCGAGCGGGAACTGCTCCAGCATGGCGAACATCGCGATCGTCTGCCCCTGTGCGTTGTACAGTTCGAGGATGCCGCCGGCACCCTGCAGCTGGACGAACAGCGCGCTGCCGCCGAACGTCGACAGCCAGACGAACGAGAACAGCGCCGGCAGGAACAGCACGCCGAGGACGAACTCGCGGACGGTCCGTCCCTTCGAGATGCGTGCGATGAACATCCCGACGAACGGCGACCAGGCGATCCACCAGCCCCAGTAGAAGACGGTCCAGGCGGTGACGGTCGAGCCGCCCGCGCCCATGGTGCCGGTGAAGAAGCTCAGCGCGAGGAAGTTACCGAAGTACGCGCCGAGGCCCTCGACCCACGCGCCGAAGATGTACACCGTCGGGCCGACGACGAGCAGGAAGCCGAGCAGCGCGAGCATGAGGTAGAGGTTGAGCGTGCTCAGGCGCTTGACACCGCCGTCGAGGCCCGCCGCCACGGAGGCGGTCGCGATCGCCGTGATGCCGGCGATGAGAAGCACCTGCGGGAGCGTCCCGGTGGGGATGCTGACGAGACCGAGGAGGTCACCGCCGACGTACGAGAGGCCGGTGTTGACCTGTGCGACCCCGAGGCCGAGCGACGTCGCCAGGCCGAACAGGGTCGCGAAGACGGTCACGAGGTCGATGATGTGGCCCGGCCAGCCGTAGATCCGCTCGCCCAGGAGCGGCCAGAAGATCGACCGGAACGTCAGCGGCAGTCCCCGGTTGAACGAGAAGAACGCGAGACCCAGGCCCACGAGCCCGTAGATCGCCCACGGGTGGAAGCCCCAGTGGAAGAACGTCTGCGCCATCGCGGCCGACGCCGCGGCGCCACTCTGTGCTTCGGCACCGAAGAAGCCAGGAACGTTCTGGAAGTAGTACAGTGGTTCGGAGACGCTGAAGAACATGAGGCCGATCCCCATGCCGGCGCTGAACAGCATCGCCATCCACGAGAAGTCGTCGAACTCCTTTTCGGCTTCGACACCGCCGATCCTGATCCCGCCGTACTTTCCGAAGGCGAAGTACAGGATCGTGACAATGAAGATGTTCACTGCGAGGATGTAGAACCAGCCGAACGTGCCGTTGACGAAGTTGAAGATGGCGGTGTACGCCGAGGCTGCCTGGTCGCCCAGCAGGATCGTGACCGCGATGAACACCGCGATGATCACCAGGGCGACCGGGAAGACGACCGGGTGGATGTCGAATCCCCACTTCACGATGTTGGTGTCGCCGGGTTCCCGGTCGGAGTCCGGGTGGAACAGCTCCACCTGGAGCCCGTCGGACATCTCCCCCGTGGTGTTCTCGCCGTCAGCCATGGGTTACCTCCCTATTCTGTACGATCGGATAGTCGTTCGTGTCGGTCATGAGTGATCGGTTACTGTGTTGTGAGGTGTCCGTGATCGACCGCGTATCCGCCGTGTTTTCGTCGCACTACACTCGTCGTCCGCACACCAGTCGTCGTCGACGCCCGTCGCCGCTTCGACGGGTCGTCGCCCGCGAGTCTCTCGTTCATCCCGGCCGAACGGCGATACAACTGCTGGTGTCGTTCACCGAACGCAGGTCGGTTGTATGAACGATGCCCGTGAGCACGACACCGGACTGTCGCGTCCTGTCGACCGCGCAGGACTCCCCCGATGGCGGCGGGAGAGCCCTTCGTAGCGTGGCAGCCGCTTGTCTCCTCGAACGGGATCGACTCCCGTCGTGAGCACTGCAAGCTCGTGTCATGACACTGGGCCACACAGGTCTGTTTGTAGTACATCATAAAAAAGCTCGTGTCTGTATATAGTGGTATTTATTACCCGAACTTGATCGACAGCTAGAATGTCCAGTGAGAGAGGAGACGTCCCGAGTGCGAGCCAGAGGAGTGAGAACCCCCGGCATCGATCGTTTCAGGCGTTGAGGTGCCTGACTTCATAGCCGTGGCCGCGGATCGAGCGGATGATCGCCCGCGCCTGGCTCGCGCCGCTGGTCTCGACGGTGAACACCAGATACGCCTCGCCGACGTCGAGTTCGGCCGAAGAGCGGTCGTGGCGGACGTTCTGGATGTTGGCCCCGTGGTCGGCGATGACGCCCGAGAGCTCCTGGAGCTTCCCGGGGCGATCGTTGATCCGCACGCGCAGGCGGAGGAGTTGCTCGCGCTCGGTGAGCGCGTGAACCAGAACAGTCTGTAACATCGTCATGTCGAGGTTGCCGCCGCAGAGCAACGGCATCACCGTCTCGCCCGTGACGTCGAGTTCGTCGCTCAGCAGGGCGGCGACGCTCGCGGCACCGGCCCCCTCGACCACCTGTTTGGCGCGCTCCAAAAGGAGGAGCACTGCCCGCGCGATCTCGCCGTCGGTGACGGTGACGACTTCGTCGACGTGGCGCTGGATGAGCGACAGGGTCAGCTCCGAGATGCCGCCGGTTGCGATGCCGTCGGCGATCGTGTCGACGGAGTCGAGCGTCTGCGGGATCCCCTTGTCGAGGCTCCGAGGGACCGTCGCCGCGCCCGACGCCTGCACGCCCACGATGCGCGTCTCGGACGACAGTTCGGCGAAGGCGGTGGAGATTCCCGAGATGAGCCCGCCGCCTCCGATCGGGACGATCACCGTGTCCACGTCGGGCAGGTCCTCGTACATCTCGATACCGAGCGTGCCCTGGCCGGCGACGATGGCTGGGTCGTCGTACGCGTGGACGAACGCGACGGTGTCGTCGCCTCTGACGAGCCCCTGCGCGTAGTTCATCGCCTCGCGGAAGTCCTGGCCGACGAGTTCGACGTCGGCACCGTACCCCCGCGTGGCGTCGACCTTCGTCTGCGGGGCGGTCTTCGGCATCACGATCGTCGAGCTGACCCCGAGTTTCGTCGCCGCCAGTGCCACGCCCTGTGCGTGGTTGCCGGCGCTGGCGGCGACGACCCGTTCGACGCCGGTGCCGTCGACGTCCGCTTTGATCTTGTTGTACGCCCCGCGGGTCTTGAACGAGCCCGTCCACTGGAGGTGCTCCATCTTGAGGTGCACCTCGCCGCCGGTCATCGCGTCGAGAGACGTGCTCCGCTCGACGGGGGTCCGTTTCACCACCGTCTCGTCGTCGAAACGGTCGCGTGCCTGTTCGATGTCCGCGAACTCGACGGCGTCTGAGAGGTCCTGGGTCATGGTATGTCGTATGTGTTCAGTTCGCATGCCCCCGACGTAAACGTCGGCGTCGGATGCACGAAGACGGCTGGTGCGTGCCGAGGGAGCCGGCCGACTCCGACCTCAGCGGATGATCTTCTCGCGGCCGGGGTCGAACAATGGTTCCTCGCGAACCGTCGCGTCGTACGTCTCACCCTCACAGCGGATCTGTACGGCGGTGCCGTGTTCGGCGTGCTCGGCGGGGAGGTACGTGTAGGCGATCGACTCGCCGATGCTGTAGCCGTAGTCGCCCGCCTGGACGTAGCCGATCGCCTCGCCGTCTTTCAGCACGGGGCGGCCGCTCAGCATGATGTCCGTCGAGTCGTCGAGCGTGAGCGGGACGATGCGGTCGTCGATGCCCGCCTCGCGCGCTTCGACGAGCGCCTCGCGGCCCACGAACTCGGTATCCATGTCGACCGCGAACGGGAGGCCCGCGGCGAAGGGGTTGGCGTCGGTGTCGATGTCGGTGCCCCACAGGCGGTAGCCCTTCTCGAGGCGCATCGACTCCAGCGCGCCGCCGCCCATCGGCCGCACGTCGAGGTCCTGACCTGCCTCCCAGAGCGTCTCCCAGAGTTTCGCGCCGTACTCGGTGGGGGCCCACAGCTCCCAGCCGAGTTCGCCGACGTACGACACCCGCAGGGCGACGACGGGCACGTCGCCGACGTACATCCGCTTCGCGCGGAAGTACGGGAACCCCGCGTTGGAGACGTCCGCGTCGGTGACTCGCTGGAGGAGCAGCCGGGACTTCGGCCCCCACAGGCCGATCGTCGACTGTCCACCCTCGTCGATGGTGACCGACACTGTCTCCGGGGCGTGTTCCTTCAGCCAGGTGCCGTGGATGCCCGGCGAGTTGCCCCCGCCGGTCGTCACCATGTACTCCTCCGCTCCCAGGCGGACGACCGTGACGTCCGCGAGGATGGTGCCGCCCTCGTTCAACAGCAGGGAGTACCGCACCTGGCCGACGTCGATGTCGACGTCGTTGGAACACATCCGCTGGAGGAACTCGCCCGCCTCGGCCCCCTCGACGGAGATCGACGAGAACGAGGTCATGTCGAACAGCGAGACGTGCTCGCGGGTGTGGAGGTGTTCCGCGCCCTCGATGGGCGAGCGGTTGATCGCCTGCCAGCCGTCCTGTTCGGGGATCTCCTCGGCGTAGCGCTCGACGAGATCCTCGTTCGAGTCGTACCACTGCGCGGACTCCCAGCCACCCGACTGGACGAACTCAGCGCCGAGGTCCTCCTGTTGCGAGTAGAACGGGCTCCGCCGGAGGCCGCGGTGGTCGTCGGGCTGCCAGCGCGGCTCGACGATGCTGTACACCTGGCGGTACTGCGTCGCGCCGCGGTCGACGAAGTACTCCTTGGTGCCGGCGTGGGGCTCGAACCGGTTGACGTGGATGCCGCCCGTGTCGACCGGGCCCGAGGGGAGCTTCGGAACGCCCGTCTCCATCCACTCCGCGAGGATCTTGCCGTACCCCCCCGAGTGGGTCCACCAGATCGCCAGCCCCGTCCAGAGGCCGTCGACCTGCGCCGTCTCGCCCAGCACCGGCATGCCGTCGGGCGTGAAGACGAAGATGCCGTTCTCCGTCGCGGCGAACTCCCTGCCCTCGACTGTCGGCAACAGTTCCTCGAACGCCTGTTTCGCCGACTTGTCGCGGTCGGGGTGCGTGGGTCGCTCCCAATGTTCGGCGGTGAAGTCCCGCACCGACGCCTGCCGGTCCTCGCGGTTCTTCCCCATCGCGTCGGGATCCACCGAGAGCGTCTCGTGGTTGTACGAGCCCAGGCCGATGCGGTCGCCGTGCGTGCGGAAGTACAGCGAGTGGTCCTGGTCGCGGCCGACCGGTCGGTGCGGGGCCTTCCCCATGTTCTCGGCGATACGGCTGTCACCCGGAATCTCCATCCCGTCGGTGTCGACGCGGGCGTTCGCGGACGCGCCCGCCAACTCCTCGAGGGGTTCCGTGACGGCGTACTGGTGTTCGACGGGGGCGATCGGGAGGTCGAGCCCCGCCATCTTCCCGGTCTGGTAACCCCAGTTATTGGTGGCGATCACACACCGATCGCAGTCGATTCTTCCCCGATCGGTCTCGACAGCCTGGACGGAGCCGCCGGCGACATCCAGATCCGTCACCTCGGTGTGGCCGTAAAAGGCCGCGTCCGACTGCTCGATGTACCACTGGAGGGCGGCGACGCCGTCGACCCGGCCGTCCGTCGGCGAGTAGTAGCCGCCGAGGATCTCCTCGGCGTTCACCAGCGGCAGGTGCTCCGTCACCTCCTCGGGCGTCAACAGCTGCGGGTCGGGCAGGCCGTAGGAGGTCGCGTGTTCGACCCGGCGCTGGAGGAAGTCCATTCGATCCTCGGAGCGGGCGACCTCGATGCCGCCGACCTCGTCGTAGACGCCGGCGTCTTTCAGCAGGCGGCTGGTGTAGTACGCCGTCTTCGTCATGATCTTCGACGGCGAGGTCTGGAACATGATGCCCGGGGCGTGCGTCGACGACCCGCCGGTCACGGGAAGGGGCCCCTGGTCGACGACGACGACGTCCTCAGCCCCGAGTTCCGAGAGGTGGTACGCGACGCTGCAGCCGACGGCGCCCGCGCCGATGATCACCGTCTCGGCCTGCTGTGGGAGTTGTGTCTGACTCATCTAAACCAGCGGCTCCTCCTGGACCGTGGCAGCGTAGTGGTCACCCTCGAACAGCACCTCGACCGACGTGCCGGGCTCGGCGTACTCCGGCGGGAGATACGTGTAGGCGACGCACGCGCCCACCGAGTAGCCGTACTCGGCGGCGTGGACGTAGCCCAGCGACTCGCCCGTCTCTGGGTCAAGCACCGGTCGGTCGTCGAGAATCGTCGCCTCGGGGTCGTCGAGCGTCAGGCAGGCGACCTGGTGGCGAAGCGCCGGCTCACCGCCGTCCGCCGCGGCCGGTTCCGTCTCGGACCCGGCGAGGGCCTCCTTCCCGATGAAGTCGGTGTCCATGTCGACCGCCCAGCCGAGGCCGGCCTCGAACGGGGTGTGCTCGGTGTGGAGGTCCTTCCCCCACAGCCGGAACCCCTTCTCGATGCGCAGGGCGTTCAGCGCGCCGTTGCCGTACGGCCGGATGTCGTACTCCTGGCCGGCCTCCATGATGTGCTCCCAGAGCTGCTCGCCGTACTCGGAGGGGGTGTAGAACTCCCAGCCGAGCTCGCCGGCGTACGAGACCCGCAGGGCGAGCACCGGGACGTTCTTCACGTAGAACTCCTGGGCGGTGAAGAACGGGAACGCCTCGTCGGAGAGGTCGACGTCGGTGACCTTCGAGAGCACCTTCCGGGCGTCCGGGCCAGTACAGACCATCGCGGCCATGCTGGAGGTGACGTCGTTGACTACGACGCCCTCGGGGGACTGCTCGCGGACCCACGCGACGTGGTTGTTCCCGACCTCGCGTCCCGTGGTGAGGAGGAGGTAGCGGTCCTGATCCGTGCGGGTGACCGTGATGTCCGCGCGGACGCCGCCGCCCTCGTTGCACATCAGGGTGTACTTCACGTCTCCGACGTCGAGGTCCATGTCGTTCGTACAGAGCCGCTGGACGAACGCCCCTGCCTGAGGACCGACCACCTCCATCTTGTTGAAGGGGGTCATGTCGTGCAGTCCGACCTTCTCACGGACGTGCAGCGCCTCGGCCCCCTCGAGGGGCGACCAGTAGATGCCCTCCCAGCCGTCTCGGTCGGGGATCCGGTCGCCGTACCGCTCCAAGAGGTCCTCGTTCGACTCGAACCACTGGGGGGCCTCCCAGCCGGCTTCGGCCCACATCTCCCCGCCCAGTTCCAGGTGGGAGTGGTACATCGGCGTCCGCCGGATGTCCCGCTGTTTGTCCTCCCACACCCACTTCGGATGCATGATGTTGTAGACGATGCGGTACTCCTCGCCGCCGATGTCGCGGGCGAAGTCCCAGCTACCCTCGTGGTCGTCGAAGCGGTTGACGTCGCAGTGCGCGAGGTCGATGGGCCCGTCGTCGAGCCGCGGCACGCCGTTCTCCATCCACTCCGCGAGCGCCTTCGCCGCGCCGCCGGCGTGGGTGACCCAGATGGCCGCCGCCGTCCACAGCCCCTCCAGTTCCTGCACCGGACCCATCACGGGGAGGCCGTTCGGCGACTCCGCGAACATCCCGTTGTACTTGAACTCCAGTTCCTTGCCCGCCGTCGCCGGGAGGAGTTCGTCGGAGGCCTGCCGGGGCGCTTTGTGCGGGCGGTCGGGGTGGGTCGCGTTCTCCATGTGGTAGTCGGTGAACTCGTGGACCGACCCCTGCGACTCGTCCGTATTGCCGCCGAGTTCCTGCGGGTCCGGCACGATCGGCTCGTGGTTGTACGAGCCGATGCCGTAGGAGTCGCCGTGGTTCCGGTAGTACATGGCGTTGTCCTGGTCGCGCAGGATCGGCCGGTCGGGCCCGACGAGCAGCCGTTTGGCCTTCTCACCCGAGACGTTCTCGTACCCCTCGAAGAGCGGGTGATCGGTGACGTCGACCGCGCTGTCGGCCAACTCGCCCAGCGACTCGGTCATCGTGTACTGGTGTTCGACCGGCGTCACCGGGAGGTGGACGCCCAGTTTCTCGCCCAGCTGGCGGGCCCAGATGTTCGTCGCGATGACGACCTCGTCACACTCGATCGTCCCGTTCTCGGTGACGACCGACTCGACGGAGCCGTCCGCGACTTCGACGTCCTCGGTTCGGGTGTGCGGGACGAACGTCGCCCCCCGGTCCATCGCTTCCCGGGCCAGCGCGTCGCAGGCGACGACGCCCGACACCTGCCCGTCGGTCGGCGAGTAGTACCCACCCAAAATCTGGCTGTCGTCGACGAGCGGGAGGTGCTCCGTGACCTCCTCGGGGCTGAGCAGCTGTGGCTCCGGAATCCCCCACGCTTTCGCGTGTTCGACCCGGCGCTGGAGGAACGCCATCCGCTCTTCGGAGCGAGCGACCTCGATGCCGCCGGTCTCGTTGTACGCCTGCTGGCCGTCCGCGCCCTCCAGTTCGGAGTAGAGCTGCCGGGAGTAGTTCGCGAACTTCGAGAGTTCCTTCGGTTCGGCCGTCTGGAACATGATCCCCGGCGCGTGCGTCGACGACCCGCCCGTCGTCGGCATCGGGCCCTGGTCGACGACGACGACGTCCTCCCGACCCAGCTCTGTCAGCTGATACGCGACGTTGCACCCGACGATTCCGGCACCGACGATCACGGTCCCAGCGTCGCTCGGGAGACTACGCTGTGTGCTCATATGACAAAAACCACGGCGGCGGCTTCTTATATCCACTCCTGCGCAGTGACGGGTATTTTTAACCGGCTCCGGAGGGCGGCCGATCACCCCCCACCCGCACCGAGACGGAGCGGGTTACTCCGGCCCCGTCCGCGTCGTCTGTTCGGCGGTGGCGACGGCGGCGACGTTCTCCGGAACGTCGTGGACGCGGACGACGTCGACGCCGCGTTCGGCCGCCAGCGCCGTCGCGGCCACCGTCGGCGCGAGTCGGGCATCAGGGCCGCAGCCGACGTGTTCGAACATCGACTTGTGCGAGTGTCCGAGCATGACGGGTGTCCCGAGCGCCCGGAACTCGTCGAGTCGGTCCAGGAGTTCGAAGCTCTCGGGGGCGCGCTTTCCGAAACCCAGGCCGGGGTCGACGAGGAGGTCGGAGCGGTCGATGCCCGCCCGCTCGGCCAAAAGCACGCGCTCGGTGAGCGTCTCCAACACGTCGTCGACGACGTCGTCGTAGTCGTAGCCGCGGTCGGGGTCGACCGGGGCCGAGAGGCTGTGCATCACCACCGCCGGCACCCCGTGGTCGGCGACGACGCGACGCATCGCCGCGTCCGCGAGCCCGGTGACGTCATTCACCATGTCCGCGCCGGCGGCGAGCGCCGCGTCGGCGACCGCCGGCTTCCGCGTGTCGACCGAGACCATCGCGTCGAGATCGTCCAGGCGTTCGATCACCGGGCGGACGCGCTCGGTCTCCTCCGCCACCGAGACCGGGTCGGCACCCGGCCGTGTCGACTCGCCGCCGACGTCGACGATCGCCGCACCCGCGGCGGCCATCTCCTCGGCCCGCGCGACGGCCGCGTCGACCGCGTCGTACTCGCCGCCGTCGTGGAAGGAGTCCGGCGTGACGTTGAGGATGCCCATCACGGCCGTGCCGTCGTTCCAGGGATACGCGGAGGGCTCCCCGCTGCCGACGCCGAGCGCTCGGTTCAGCTGCCCCGCGAGGTGTCGGCTCGCCCCCGACCGTCGGCGGAGGCGGCGGACCAGGTCGCGGAACTGCTCGCGCGTGCCGCTCACGACGACCGCGACGTGTTCGTCCGCGGTCGTGATGCCCGAGACCGCACACCACCCGCCCGCCGAGCGCATCGTCTCGTTCAGTTCGGCCGCCTCCGCGCGCCGGACGCGGAGCCTGATCGTCCGGTGGACCAGCCGGTCGGCGCACTCGCGGCGCGGACGCGCGGGGACGTCGGCGCGCGAGAGGACCGACCGGGCGCGTTCGGTCGAAGGGGTCCGAACGGGCGTCGGCGTCCGCGTCCAGCGGTCACGGGCCTCCGAGACCGTGTACAGCGAGCCCGTCACGAGCACGCAGTCCGTCGGGTTCGCGGTCCGGAGCGCCTCGTCTACGGCGGCCAGCACCGACTCGCACTGGTCGGTTCGCGCCGCGGTCTCGCGGTCGAACACGGCCGCCAGCGTCTCCGCGGACTGTGCGCGGCCGACGGCCGGTTCGGCGAGCACCGCCCGGTCGGCGGCCGGAAGCGACCGGCACATGGCGACGTGGTCCTTGTCGCGCATCGCGCCGAAGACGAGGTGGAGCTCGTCGTAGTCGTAGCGGTCGAGCACCGTCGCGAGCTTCTCGCAGGCGTCGGGGTTGTGAGCCCCGTCGAGCACCACCAGCGGCTCCCGCGACAGCACCTCGAACCGGCCGGGCCAGTGGACGTTCCGGACGCCGGCCGCGATCGCTCGCTCCGTCACCCCGACGTCGAGCGTCGCCCCGACCTGCCGCGCGAGGGTGGCGGCGACGCCTGCGTTGAGCGCCTGGTGTGTGCCGAGCAGCGGCGTCGTGGTCTGGACCGCCCAGTCCGGGCCGGCCAGCGAGACGGACGACTCCGCGATCGAGACCATCTCCGTCTCTCGGACCCGGACGTCGGGTCGCTCCCCGCCCCGGCGGTCGGCCGGCGCGTCCGTCTCTGGGGCCGCCTCGTCGTCGATGCCGACGGTCACGACGTCGGTCCGCTCGCGGATCGTCTCCAGCGCCGCGCCGGTCGCGCCGGTGACCAGCGGCGCGTCGGCGGGCGCGACGTGGGCCTTGTCGCTCGCGATCTCCTCGACGGTCGACCCCAGGATGTCGGTGTGTTCGAGGCTGACGCTCGTGACGGCCGCGGCGATCGGGTCGACGACGCTCGTCGCGTCGTAGCGCCCGCCGATCCCCACCTCGAGGACGGCGACGTCGACCTCCTCGCGCGCGAAGTGCCACAGCGCCAGCGCCGTGAACGCCTCGAAGAACGTGGGCGCGTCGCCGTCGACCGAGCGGTCGACGATCGACGGCCAGGTCTCCTCGACGAACCGGACGACCTCCCGCTTGGGGATCTTCTGTCCCCGCACCTGCACGCGCTCGCGGAGGTCGTTCAGGTCGGGCGAGGTGTAGAGTCCGACGTCGAGCCCCGCCTCCCGCAACACGCGTTCGAGCAACCGTGCCGTGCTTCCCTTGCCGTTCGAGCCGGCCACCTGGACGGCGGTCAACTGCTCGTGTGGGTTCCCCACCTCCGACAGCAGGGAGGCGGTCGTCTCCGTGCCCAGTTTGGGCCGGAGTCGGCGGAGCCGTTCCAGCCTGTTCACCGCCTCGTGATACTCCATGCCAAGCGGTGTTCGGGTGACCACAAATAAAACTCCGCCCGGCGTCGGCCCGCCTCGGCACACCCCGGGGCGGCGAGCACGCGACCGCCGTGCCGTCCACGTGCGGGGTCGACGCCGGGGCGAACGGGCCGCGCCGGGACGGGAGGCGCTCGGGACAACTCCACAACACAATACGTATCTGATACGATGTGGTTCAGCGCGCGGAGCGAACGGACGGTCGGGCGAGGGGTCTCCGAGCCGCAGCCCGCGGAGACGCCGATTTGGCCCACGAGACGGCGGTTCCGGCCCGACCCACGGAAACCACGTCGTATCCGGAATCAGAGGAGTGTGCTAACATTGATACCGGCGTCACCGAAACTCCGGTCCGAGATGACAGTCGAAGACGAGGGTGAGCCGTCAGTACCGACCGATTACGAGATCGCACAGTCCGTCGAGAAGCGACACATCGGCGACGTCGTCGAGCCGTTCGGCCTCGAACGTGAGGACCTCGAACTGTTCGGCGAGCACAAAGCCAAGGTGAAGCTCGAGGCGATCGAGCGGATCAAACAGGAGAAGGAGGCCAACGGGAAGCTCGTGCTCGTCACCGGGATGACGCCCACACCGATGGGCGAGGGCAAGACGGTGACGACCGTCGGGCTGGGGCAGGCGTTCAACCAGCTGGGGAAGGACGCGCTCATCGCCGTCCGCGAGCCGTCGCTCGGGCCGGTGTTCGGCGTCAAGGGCGGGGCCGCCGGTGGGGGGTACTCGCAGGTGCTGCCGATGGAGGACATCAACCTCCACTTCACCGGTGACCTCCACGCGCTCACCTCGGCGCACAACCTGATCTCGACGATGCTGGACAACCACATCAAACAGGGCAACGAACTCGACGTGGCGGTCAACTGGGTCGAGTGGCCCCGCGCCATCGACATGAACGACCGCGTCCTCCGCGAGACCGTGATCGGTCTCGGCGGCGACGTCACCGGCGTCCCGCGCGAGGACGGCTTCATCCTCACGGCCGCGTCGGAGCTGATGGCCGTCCTGTGTCTCGCCGACAGCCTCGCGGACCTGAAAGAGCGCGTCGCCCGGATCATCGTCGCCTACGACGAGGCGGGCGACCCGATCACGGTCGACGACATTGACGCGACGGGCGCGGTGACCATCCTCCTCAGGGAGGCGCTGAAGCCGAACGTCGTCCAGACCATCGAGGGGACCCCCGCGTTCGTCCACGGCGGTCCGTTCGCCAACATCGCCCACGGCACCAACTCGCTCATCGCCGACGACGTCGCCAGCCACCTCTCGGAGTATCTCGTCACCGAGGCCGGCTTCGGCTCCGACCTCGGCGCGGAGAAGTTCATGAACATCGTCTGCCGGTTCGGCGAGATGTCGCCCGACGCGGTCACGCTCGTGTCGAGCGTCAGGGCGCTGAAATACCACGGCCAGGACATGTGGCCGCCGGATCTCGACGAACTCGAAGCCGAGGACGTCGACGCCGTCGAGCGAGGGTTCGAGAACCTCGACAAACACGTCCGGAACCTCCAGAAGTTCGGCGTCCCGGTCGTCGTCGCGGTCAACCGCTTCCCCGGGGACACCGACGCCGAGATCGAGGCCGTCGTCGACCACTGCGAGAACGAGCTGGGGGTTCGCGTCGCCGAGTCGAACCTCTTCCGCCACGGCGGCGAGGGCGGGCTCGACCTCGCCGAACAGCTCGTCGACGCCGCCGAGTCCGACTCGGAGTTCGAGCACCTGTACGACCTCGAGGGCTCGATCAAGGAGAAGATCGAGACGGTCGCGACCGAGATCTACGGCGCGGACGGCGTGACGTACCACGGCGACGCCGAGGACGACATCGAGCGCCTCACCGGGCTGGGATTCGACGACGTGCCCGTCTGCATGTCGAAGACGTTCCACTCGCTCAGCGACGACCCGAGCCTCAAGGGCGCGCCCGAGGACTGGACGCTCGAGGTCAAGGAGGTGTACCCGTCGGCCGGCGCGGGCTTCCTCGTCGCGCTCACCGGTGACGTGCTGACGCTCCCCGGCCTCCCGAAGGAGCCGGCGGCGGCCAACATGGACATCGACGACGACGGCACCATCTCCGGGCTGTTCTGAACGGCGGCTCCGGCGGCTCCGGCGGCTCCGGAGATCTGGAGCCATCCGCCGCCCCCCGTCGGCCGTTCCAGTGGGGCGGACGATGGCTGGCCCTTTTATGTCGGGCCGGGACGCACGGACGAAGTGATGTCCGAGAACCACGTCGAGACCGTCGGTAGGATGCTCGAGAGCGTCTTAGAGGAGACGACCGACCCAGAACTGCGGTTCAAGCTCCGGACGGCGCTCCAACTGCTCGTGTTGATCGAAGACCGACACGACGGGGCGCGCGCCGCGCTGGAAGAGGCCGAACTCGACCGCGAACTCCGCGAGAACCTCCGCGAACTGGGCTATCTCGACTGACGCGTCGGACCGGAGCCGCGACCGGTCGCGGAGGTCGAGCGAGCGCCCGGCGTCAGGGCAACTCGACCGGGACCGACTCCTGGATGCTCGCGGCCTTGACCGTGTTGTACAGCAGCATGGTGATCGTCATGGGGCCGACGCCGCCGGGGACGGGCGTGATGACGCCCGCCTTCTCCTTCGCGGAGTCGAAGTCGACGTCACCGACCAGTTCGTACCCCTTCTCGTTGTCGGCGTCCACGCGGTTGACGCCGACATCGATGACGGTCGCCCCCTCCTTGATCATCGAGCCGTCCACGAGGCCGGGATAGCCCGTCGCGGCGATGACGATGTCGGCCGCCCGGGTCTTCTCGGCGAGGTCCTGCGTCCGGGAGTGACAGACGGTCGTCGTCGCGTTGCCGCCCGGCGCTTTCTGGATGAGCAGGTTCGCCATCGGTTTGCCGACGATGTCGGAGCGGCCGACGACGACCGCGTCCTTCCCCTCGGGATCGACCTCGGCCGCCTCCAGGAGCTTCTGGACGCCGTGAGGCGTGCAGGGTTTGAACCGGGCGTCGCCAGCGACGAGTCGCCCGACGTTCTCGGGGTGGAAGCCGTCGACGTCCTTGACGGGGTCGATGCTCCGCAGGATCGCGCGGGAGTCGACGTGGTCGGGGACGGGCATCTGCACGAGGATGCCGTGGACGTCGTCGCGGCCGTTCAACGTCTCGACCGCGTCGAACAGCTCGTCGGCTGGCGCGTCGGGGTCGATTTCCTGATGGACGCTCTCGATGCCGAGGTCCTCGCAGGCGCGGCCCTTCATCGAGACGTACGTCTCGCTCGCGGGGTCGTCGCTCATCAACACCGTGGCGAGCCCCGGCGTCACGCCCGCGTCGGCGAGCGTCTCGATGCTCCCGCGGAGTTCCGCCCTGATCCGGTCGCCGACCGCGTTGCCGTCGAGGACGTGCGTCACCGCTCGCCACCGCCTACGACCGAGTCTGTCAGCGTGTGTGTCGTCATATCGGGTTCACTCTCCAGTCATCGGACGGAGCGTTATGAATTGCGATGCTCGCCTGCCTGTGACGTTTATGCGAGTGGCGGTTGTGTGGGGACGGCGTCGCCCTCGCGCGGGGCGGGGCGCTCGGGTGCCGCGCGAGGGCAGGCGATATTCACGCTAGAGCGACCCCCATTTATAACTGCGGACTACCTGAGGTCCACCATTATTTATAGTGGGATGTTTGTTCCAAATCGATGTCACAGAACGAAGGGCAAGTGTCCGAGCAGGAGCATCCGAACTACCCGAGCGTCGACCAGTCGGACCGGGTCGTACCCCGGAACCTCCGACAGTCGGGGGACCCGGGGATCGAGATGCTCGTCTCGACGCGCGTCCGCAAGTCGCCGTTCTTCCACAAGTCGTTCAACGAGAACGGCGCCTGGCGCTGTACAGTCTACAACCGACTCTACCACCCGCGGGGACTCGTCGAACCAGAGGACGGCGGAGCGATGGCCGAGTACGAGGCGCTGACGAACAGCGTCACCATCTGGGACGTAGCCGTCGAGCGCCAGATCCGTGTGAAGGGCCCCGACGCCGAGGCGCTCACGAACTACGTCATCACCCGCGACGCGACGCAGATCGAGCCGATGCACGGCAAGTATGTCATCCTCTGTAACGAGGACGGCGGCGTCCTGAACGACCCGGTGCTCCTGCGTCCCGAGGAAGACGAGTTCTGGTTCTCTATCTCCGACTCCACGCTGATGCAGTGGCTCCAGGGCGTCAACGTCGGCATGGACTTCGACGTCGAGATCGACGAGATCGACGTCGCGCCGATGCAGATCCAGGGCCCGCTCGCGGAGGACGTCATGGTCGACGTCGTCGGCGACGAGGTCTCGGACATCCCCTACTACGGCCTGATGGACGCCGAGATCGACGGCGTCGACGTGCTGATCAGCCAGACCGGCTTCTCCGGCGAGAAGGGCTACGAGGTCTACGTCAAGGACGCCTCGAAGTACGCCGAGCGCGTCTGGGACCCGGTCCACGACTCCGTCGTCGAGCACGGCGGGATGCAGATCGCGCCCGGTCACCACCGCCGGATCGCCGCCGGCATCATGTCCTGGGGCCAGGACCTCGACCACGAGACCTCGCCGTTCCAGGTCAACCTCGGCTACCAGGTGCCCGACGACAAGGAGGCGGACTACATCGGCAAGGAGGAACTCGAGCGCCAGAAGGAACTGATCGAAGGTGGCGAGTACCCGTTCAACCTGAAGCTGGTCGGCCTGAAGATGGCCGGCGAGCCGATCCGGGACTACGCCAACGACTTCTACCTCATCTCCGACCCCGAGACCGGCGAGGAGTGCGGCTACCTCACGTCGCCGTGGTGGAACCCTGAACTCGAAACGAACATCGGGATGGGCTTCGTCCCGGCCGAGATGCTGGAGGCCGAGACGGACGTCCCCCTGAACGACGAGATCTACGACGTCGAACTCGATCTGGAGTTCGGGGTTCACCTTCCCGATGAGTACGCCGAGGAGCCCGGCGAGCCGGTGTTCGCCACCACGGCGAAGGTGCCGTTCAAGGAGTCGGTGAACCCGAGCGCCCGCGAGCAGGCGAAGCTCAACGCCCGCGAGGAAGCCGACGAGTAGTCGGCGAACGGTCCCGGCGGGCCGTCCGACCGAGGTTATAAAAACCGCAGGTAGCTGGACGCCATCGTCTTTAGGCCGGACCTGTTAACATCACATACTGGCCGACGGCACGGCGGCACCCGGGCGGTCTTTACCCAATCATGTCACTCACATCACCTTCGAAGCGGACGACAGCGGGAGTACAGCGACTGCTGGCGGAGCCGAAGTTCGAGCTGATGCCGTTCGACAGCTTCGGCGACCAGATGAGCCACCTGCCGGACGGCGCGGAGATCGCGATCACCGCCTCGCCGAGCCTGGGCATCGACGCGACCGTCGAGTGGACCGAGAAGGCCGCAGCGGAGGGGTACGAGATCGTCCCTCACGTCGCCGCCCGCTACATCGAGGGCGAGGAACACCTCGACGAGATCGCCCGACGGATCACCGACGCGGGCGTGACGAGCATCTTCGTCCCCGGCGGCGAACGCGAGGAGCCGGCGGGGCCGTACGAGTCGGCGTACGACCTCCTGGTGGCGCTCGACGAACTCGGCTACGAGTTCGACAGAGTCGGCATCACCGGCTACCCCGAGGGCCACCACTTCGTCGACGACGAGACGATGGCGGAGGCGATGGAGAAGAAAGCGCCGTACGCCGACTACATCGTCACCCAGATCTGCTACAACCCCGACGCCGTCATCGAGTGGATCGAGGAGATCCGCGCCCGCGGGATCGAGCTCCCGGTCGAGGTCGGCATCCCCGGCGTCATGAAGTACCAGCGCCTGTTGAGCATCTCCCAGAAGGTTGGCGTCGGTGACTCCCTCGGCTTCCTCCGGAAGACGACCGGTGTGGTCGACTTCGTCCGCCAGCTCGTCGGCTCGCGCGGCAAGTACACGCCCGACAAGCTCATCGACGGCCTCGCGCCGTACACCGACGACCCCGACTACGGGATCCAGGGCGTCCACATCTACACCTTCAACCAGGTGCCCGACACGGAGTCGTGGCGCCGCGAGCGGCTGGCCGAGTAACGCGGCACGGTCGCAGCGCCTTCCCCGCCCGTCTCGCGCCCCCGATCGGGGGCCCCCGACCGAGCCTCACGGGGAGAGCCGTCGCTGCGTACACGACCGATACACGACGACCAGTTCGTCGCCGTCCGCGGCGACCCCGATCGCCGTCCAGAACGTCCCGGTCCGCCGGAGGAGGCCGGTGTCGTCCGCGGCGACGAGCGCCGAGAACAGCTCGCCGGCGACCGCGTCGGCCACTGCCGGGGTGGGCGTGCCGTCGCGCGTGGCGTCGGCCCACCGTGGGTCGGCGACCGTGTGCCGGACCAGAAGCTGCGAACACCGGCCGGAACCGATCCCAGCCGGGGTACCGTCGATCGACGACGGCCCGGTGATGGAGGCGTTGGCGATCGTCTGCGCCGCGAGGGTGCTCCGCTGGGCGCGCTGGGCCGGTTGCAGTCCCTCGGCCGCCCGCCACTCCGCGAGGCGCGTCCAGAGCGCGTCCCTGACCCGCTGTTCGCCCGCGTCGATCCGGTCGTCGGGGAGGAGTTGCCCCCGCGAGTGCTGGACGCCGCCCCAGATGGCGGCGAAGACGACGAGGAAGATCGTCGCGATGGTGAGCAAGTGCAGATCGCCGGTGTGCCGTCTCACTACGTCGGCAGATGGACCACAGGGAAATAGCTCTGTTCGCGACGCCGACTACGACGTCTTCTTCTTCTTCTCGCGGTACACCGGTCGCAGGTCGGAGCTGTCTTTGTTGTAGCCCAGCCAGACGCTGAGGACCGACGCCGCGAACACGAGGTAGACGGGGAAGACGATCAACAGCACGAAGCCGGTCAGGACGAGGGTGAGGTGGCCGGCCCAGTAGAGGAGCCCCACACAGGCGAGCGCGAGAACCGCGGCGGCCACGATCCCCAACCGGAACGCGCTCCGAGCGCCCGGACCAGGGGTTATTTTCAGGCGAGTCACGTTGATCTGACTACGCAGTCCAGGCCGATAAGTCTGTCACTGTCCGGGCAGGGTCACGCGCGGTATCGTGCGTCACACCGTCTAAAACGGTCGATAATGGCAGATTAAACGAGTCGGGTCGTAGAGTCGGGCCACGGGGCGACGGACGGACCGCCGGGCGCGGGCCGTGGTGTCACGGAGCAAGACACTTGTTCGTCGCGTAACAACCCCGACCGATGGCGTCCGCCCGGGGTCAACTCAGCCTCCTCGCGATCGTGACGATCTTCCTCGTCGTGTTCGGGACGATGTACGCCGGCGTCCAGTACGCGCGCGGCGATCTCATCGACCACGAAGAGCCGACGGCGGCCGAGGCGCAGCTCCGTGCCGACGTCTGGACCGCGGTCAACGCTGAGCGTGCCGACCGTGGCCTCGACCCCGCCCAGCGGGACACGAACACGCGGATCGAGGCGCAGTCGATGGCCCGACGGCTCGCCACGATCGACTACTTCACCGAGCCGACGGCGGTCGGCGTTCGGCCGGGAGCGAACGAGTCGCTCCCGAATCGAAAGGGCCTCTGTCAACGGGTGCCGGTGAAGCTCACCGTCGACCAGCCGGACGGGGTGCCCGAAGCGGGCCGCCCGCTCCCGGACGAGGTCAGCCGGCAGATCGCCGACCGCGTGGTCGGGCTGCTCGCGAGCGACCCACGGAGCGACGTCCTCAGCCGGGCGAACGACCAGAAACACGGGATCGGCGTGGCCGTCGACGGCGACGTCGTCTACGTCGTCTACCGGACCTGCAACCTCGGCTACTGAGTCGGTGCTCCCTGGACGAGCAGCCGTCGGGACGTGGATCCGGACGACCGTGACGACGTGCAGGGACATGATTCGGGCCCCGATCGAACGGTCGACTCCCCGACCCGTCGAGCCGGGCTGAAGCTACAAGTCGGTGGCGGACGAACCCCGGACGTGACAGCGAAACCGCTTCACGGCGAACCGGTCGCCACGGCGATCCGCGCGGACGTGCGCGACCGACTCGCCCGCCTGCGTGACGAGCACGGGCGGGTCCCGACGCTCGGAACGGTGCTCG
Source organism: Salinigranum marinum (assembly GCF_024228675.1). Classification (NCBI taxonomy): domain Archaea; kingdom Methanobacteriati; phylum Methanobacteriota; class Halobacteria; order Halobacteriales; family Haloferacaceae; genus Salinigranum; species Salinigranum marinum. The sequence continues at coordinate 142,112 of NZ_CP100462.1, forward strand.
TGAGCGACGACCCGGCCGACGAGCGGTTCATGGACCTGAAACACGCCGCCTGCGACGAGGTGGGCATCGAAACGCGCGACCGGCGGCTCGCTCCCGACGCGGCCGCCGAGGAGTTGTATCGGGCGGTCGAGCGGCTCTCGGAGGCGGCGAGCGTGGACGCCGTGTTCGTCCAGACGCCGCTCCCCCCGACGGTGCCGGCGGTCGGCGTCGGGACGCGGATCGATCCCCGAAAGGACGTCGACTGTTTCCACCCCGAGAACCGCGGACGACTTGTCGCCGGCGAGCCGCGGTTCGTCCCCGCGACGACCGCCGCCGTCCGGCGGTTGTTGGCGGCGTACGACCTCGAGACCGCGGGGCGTGACGTCGTCGTCGTCGGACGGTCCCCCACGATCGGAACGCCGCTGGCGAACCGGCTGTTCCAGCGGGCGGGCGGGAACGCCACGGTGACCGTCTGTCACTCGCACACGAATGATCTCGGCACGAAGACCCGCCGGGCGGACGTCGTCGTGGCCGCCTGCGGCGTGCCGGAACTCGTCGACGGCTCGATGCTCTCGCCGGGGGTCGTGGTCGTCGACGTGAGCGCCAACAGGCGACGTGGAGCGACGGGGACGGAGACCGTCGGCGACGTCGACTACGATTCCGCGCAGGAGACAGCAGCGGCCGTCACGCCGGTTCCGGGGGGCGTCGGACCGGTGACGGTCGCCGCGCTCCTCGACAACGTCGTTCTGGCGGCCGAACGGCGGTCGGACGGCGACGACCGGGGAACTGGTAGACGCTGACGGCCACCGGGTCGTGAGTCGCTACGAGCCGTCGGCGCAGTCGCGGACGAACGTCTCGACCATCCCCATCCCCACGTCCGTGAGGATGCTCTCGGGGTGGAACTGGACGCCCTCGTGGGGGCGGTCGCGGTGGCGGACGCCCATGACGACCTCGCGCTCGTCGTCCGTGCGGGCCGTCTCGACGAGACAGTCGGGGAGGTCGCCGCGTTCGACCGCCAGCGAGTGGTAGCGTCCCGCCTCGAACGAGTCGGGGAGTGCCTCGAACACCCCGGAACCGTCGTGTCTGATGGTGGAGGGCTTGCCGTGGACCACGTCGGGGGCGTGGCCGACGGGCGCGCCGTTGGCCGCACAGAGCGCCTGGTGGCCGAGACACACCCCGAGGGTCGGGTACGACAGGTCGCGGAAGACGGGGATCGAGACGCCCGCCTCGGCGGGCGTGCCGGGACCGGGCGAGACGACGATGCCGTCGGGGTCCAGCGCCCGGATGTCGGCGACGTCGACCGCGTCGTTGCGGCGGACGATCACGTCGCCGTCGTCGGGGGCACCGACGGCCGCGCCGACGTACTGGACGAGGTTGTACGCGAACGAGTCGTAGTTGTCGACGACCAGGATACGAGGAGACATCAGTCGGCCACCCCCGCGTCCTCGACGGCGAGGTCGGTCCGTTCACCGAGCGCCTCGTCCAGCGCCGTCACCAGCGCGCGGCCCTTGTCGAGGGTCTCGGCGTACTCGCGGTCCGGCACCGAGTCGTGGACGATCCCCGCGCCCACCCGTAAGAAGTACTCCTCGCGGTGGCGGACGAGCGTCCGGATGACGATGTTGAGCGTGGCGCGTCCGTCGAAGCCGAACGCGGCGATCGAGCCGGTGTAGGGGCCTCTCCGCGTGGCTTCCACCTCGTCGATGATCTCCATCGTCCGTGGTTTGGGGGCTCCGGTGATGGTGCCGCCCGGGAAGACGGCGGCGACGGCGTCGGCCACGTCGTGCTCGGGCCGGAGCCGACCCTCGACGAGCGAGACGAGATGCATCACCTCCGAGTAACGGTCGACGCGGCGGTACTCCGGCACGTCGACGCTGCCGTACTGGCTCACTTTCCCGAGGTCGTTCCGTTCGAGATCGACCAGCATGGCGTGTTCGGCGCGCTCCTTCTCGTCGCTCAGGAGTTCGTCCGCCAACTCGGCGTCCTCTTCGGGCGTTGCCCCGCGGGGGCGGGTACCGGCGATGGGTTCGGTCAGGAGCCGGCCGCCCTCGCCCTCGACGTCCAAGAGGAGTTCGGGCGAGGCGCTCACCAGATCCACCCCGGGGAACTCGACGAGCGCCGAGTACGGGGCGGGGTTCACCCGTCGGAGGGCGGCGAACGCCTCAACCGGGTGGACCGCGGCCGGGGCGCGCAGCCGCTGGGAGACGTTCGCCTGGAACGTGTCGCCGTCGCGGATGTACTCCTTGACGCGGCGGACCCGGTCGGCGAATGCGGCCGGCGAGCAGTCGCTTTCGAACGTGGCGGTGCCGGCGCGGACCGGCGGCGCACCGACCGCCGGATCGCCGGTCGTGGCCGCACGGGCGAGCGCGAGCGCCCGGTCGCGACCCCGGTCGTACGCCGCTGCGGGGTCGTCACCGACGCGGGGGCAGGCCGTCACCCGGAGCGTCGTCTCGCCGTCGCGCGGCTCCTCCCAGGCTGCGACGCGATCGAAGACGCCCAACTGGAGGCGGGGAAGCCCGCGGTCGTCGACGGTCGTCTCGGGGAGCCGCTCCAGTTCGCGCGCCACGTCGTACGAGAGCCAGCCGAACGCGCCGCACGGATACGGCACGTCACAGTCCCCCCGGACGAGCGTCTCCCCGGCGAGGAGTCCCGCCAGCTCCGCGAGCGAGGGCGACGGCTCGGCGTCCCCGACCGCTTCGAGGGTCGCCCCGACCTGGAGCCGGCTGATCGGGTCGACTGCGAAGTAGCCCCAGCCAGACTGCCCGCCGGTGGTTTCGAGGTAGACGCCGTCCGAGCCCGGGGCGCGGCGTGTGGGCGACGGCTTCCCGTCGGCGTCGGCGCCGGGGCCGGTGCGGGCACGGCGGTAGGCGAGGAACGGGTCGGTGACGGTGACGCGGACTTCGACGGGGACGCGCGCGGCCGGGTCGGCGTCGCGGGCGGCCTCGACGAAGCTCGATTCGGTCGTGACGATGCGTGGTTGGTCCATCGATGTGGTTCCCTCGGGGTCCAGCAGATCGGCTGGATGACACCGGAGATTGTGTGGAGAGTGATTAAAACGTTTCGTGGGTGTATCGCGCCACATCGCGCGACTGCAACGGTGTACGGCCGGATCGACGGCTCCGGAGGGGTATATAAAAACAGCCGTCATTAAGCATACAGTTTGATGACGGTCAGAGACGTTTACCCGCAGTAACACGGGCCATGACAGTCGGGAGCGCACTCCAGGAGTTGGGCCGAGTCCTCGACGAGTTCGACCGGGCGGCGGTCCGGAACGTGGGGGTCGTCGAGCCGGCCGAGGCGGACGGGGCGAGGGGAGTGACAGCGGACGTCGAACTGACCGTGTCGACGCAGCCGGACGCCGAGGGAGGGGCCGAGCCGGTTTCGCTCGCCACGGCGACCGTCGAGGCCGACGGGCAGCTCCGGCTCGCGTTCGAGTCGGCGGACGCGCTCGTCCCGACGACTGACCGCGACGTGACGATCGAGCCCACCGCCGTCGCCGTCGACGACGGGGCGATCACCGTCGCCCTCTCCGTCTCAGTCCCCGTCCGGAGCGACGCCGGCCCGGCGGACGGCGAGCGACCGGTCCCGGCGGGCGAACCCGACGACTGGGACGGTGCTGATGGGGGACGCGGCGACGGGAACGGGCGTCACGGCGACGACGGCCTCGGGGGGCGCGACGGCAGAGTAGAGCGTGACAGCGGAGCAGAGCGTGACGGCGGAGCAGACACGGACAGCCACGGGAAGCGCGGCGGGGGCGACCGGTCGGTGCCCCCGTTCAGGGATCCCGAACTCCTCGCGGAGGTGTACGACTCCTGCGGCACGTTCGCCGAGATGGCCGACACGCTGGGGATGGACGTGACGGCCGAGACGGTCAGACGCTACATGATCGACGCCGGCGTCCACCAGCCGAACTCGTACGACACGAAGGGAAACGCGGGCGGACCGACGGCCGACGGAGACGAGGACGGGGGGACGGAGGAGCGGGAGAACACCGAACGCGACGGGGGAGTCGACTCCGACGCGGGGACGGAGGCGGAGGTGACGCCGGAGCCGGAGGGTGGGCCGGCGACGGCGGACGGGAGTGAACCCGAGGACGAACCCGGTACCGACGCCGGGGCCTCGGAACCGGTCGTCCTCGCGGACGGCATCGGCCTCCCCAACGACGTCACCGTCGAGACGCTCGTCGAGACGGTGAAACGGTCGAACACCGTCTACGAGATCAAGCGCGACATCGGCGTCGACCGGGAGGACGCGGTCGAGATGCTCCGGGAGCTCAATCTGCTCGACCTCGTCGTGGGGCGACTCGCCACCGAGGCCGAACGCGACATCAGCCGCGCCGAGGTCGTCGAGCGGCTCCGTGAGGCCTCCGCCACGCAGTGACACGGCGGGACGGGCGCGGGTCGAAACGGGCGAACGGGCGACCTACTTGTGTGCCGGACGCGACGTGTCACGGTCGGCGACCACACCGAGGAGATCAGCGAGCGCCGTCGCCGCGAGGTCGAGCAGTTCGGCCCCCCACTCCTCGCTGGCCGCGGTCGGGTCGCCGACGGTGCCGTTGTCGGTGAACTCGGCGGAGTCGAACGCGAGGTTCGTGTGGTGGAGCCACTCGCCCCAGCCGTCGCTCCCGCCGTCGCGGGCGGCTTCGAGGCGATCGGTGGCGACCAGGTCGGGGTGAGTGGCCAGGAGGAGCGACGTCTCCAGCGGGCCGCCGTGGCCCATCTCGGAGGCGTGCTCGCCGACCGCGTCGAACCAGGTGAACGGCACCGCGTACGCGTCGTCGTGGCGAGTGATCGTGCCGGCGACCTCGCGGAGGGCGTCGATGTTCCCGCCGTGGCCGTTGACGAGGACGACCCGGTCGAAACCGTGGTGTGCCAGGCTGTGCACCACGTCGCGGACGTACGCGCGGAAGTTCGCTTCCGTGACCCAGAGCGTGCCGGTGAACTGGCGGTGTTCCTCGGCGACGCCGACGGGGACCGCCGGTGCGACGACCACCTCGTGCCCACACCGGTTCGCGCCGGCGTCGGCCACGGCCCGGGCGGTGAGCGTGTCGGTTCCGAGCGGTCCGTGCGGCCCGTGCTGTTCGGTGCTCCCCACGGGCACGACCGCCAGCTCGGTGTCTGCGGCGTCGGCGTCGGTCCACGAACTGTGAGCCAGTCGCATACCGGACCGTACGGACAGCACGGGTATAGCTGGTGGGGAACCGGAGCACGGCGTCCGGGTCCGGCGGTCAGAGCGCGAGCACACGAACCCGCCGAGACGGTCGACACGGGTCGCGAACAGGGTCGGCTGCTAGCAGCTACCGAACCCCTTAACACCGTCCCATCCCGCCTGTTATCCATGTACACGTTCACGAACGAGAGAGTCGAGGTGTGGGCGGACGGACGCTCGCGCCATCGCCGGTACGAGAAGCGATGACCCTCATCGCCGTCGTGGAGATCGAACACTCGGCCCTCGCGCTCGGGCCGACAATCCGGGACCTCCCCGAGGCGTCGATCCAGGTCATCCCGAACAGCGGGACCGACCCCGACACGGGGATGTTCTTCTTCATGGTCGAACACGCCGACGACGACTTCGAGGCGGTCGAAGCACGGTTCGACAGCGACCCGACCGTCGAGGAGTGGACACGGATCGCGGACGACGAAACGACGAACATCTACCGGCTCCAGCACACCCCGGAGACGAAGCTGCTGACGCCGGAGGCGACGAAGGTCGGCGGGTTCACCCTGGAGGCGAAGAGCACCGGCCACGGCTGGCGGATCCGCCTCCAGTTGCCCGATCGCGAGGCGATCTCGAAGCTGTGGGACTACTGCCGCGAGGAGGGCATCTCCTTCGAGTTGGCCCAGATGTACCAGCAGGAGGGGATCTCACTGGACGGGAAGCCGCTGACCGAGCCGCAACGAACGACGCTGTTGACGGCGTACGAACGGGGGTACTTCGACGAGCCGCGCGGGACCTCACACAAGGAGATCGCCGAACTGCTCGACATCTCCCCGACCGCCGTCGGGGGGCGGATCAGACGGGGGACCGCCCGGCTCATCGAGATCGTGCTCGCCGACGACATCGAGGGGAAGTAAACCGCCGCGGCGTCACGCACGCCGCCGTCACGGCCCGCGTCACCGCCGGCGCGGAACCCACACGCGCCGACACGAGCGAACGGCTGGTTCTCCCGACGGTTAGGACGTCAGTACCGGTGGGGATCCGGCCGATCGGCCGACGGAGCGGACGGCCGCGACGACCGGTATACGGTTCGTAACTAACCGACCTGAGCGCCCTCTGAGGGTATGAACGGAGACGACCTCGGGCGGTTCGCTGGGTGGTGGCGAGCGACCGACATCCGATCGCTCGCTGGCCGGGGAGGGCGGGAGTGAACGCGGGCGCGAGGTCACCGCTCGTAAGCGTGGTCGTGCCGGCGTACGACCGACCCGAGGGGCTCCGGCGCGCGGTAGAGAGCGTCGCCGGACAGACGTACCGAAACGTCGAACTGATCGTCGTCGACGACTGCTCGCCGACGCCGCTGAAACCGGTCGTCGACTCGCTCGATCCGGGACGGTTCGCCGCCGTCTGCTACCTCCGGAACGAGGAGAACCGCGGGGGGAGCGCGACGCGCAACCGCGGGATCCGCGCCGCGACCGGCGACTACCTCGCCTTCCTCGACGACGACGACGAGTGGAAGCCGACGAAGCTCGCCCGACAGGTCGAGACGTTCGCCGCGAGTGACGACTACGTCGGCCTCGTCTACGTCGGCACCGACCTCGTCCGCGAGGGCCGGGTCGTCAACACGGTCGTCCACTCGCTCCGCGGCTGGGTGACCGAGGAGCTGCTCTCGGGGGCGTCCATCTCGGAGTACTCCGGCGTGATGGTCCGCGCCGAGGCCGTCGACACCGTCGGCTACCCCGACGAACGCTACCCGAGCTGGCAGGACCGGGAGTGGTTCGTCCGGCTGTCGGTCGAGTACGCGTTCGAGGCGTGCGAGGAACCGCTCGTCGTCCGCCACCTTGACGGCGACGACCGCGTGACGCGGAATTACGTCCGCAAGCGCGACGTGACCTACCCGCTGTTCGTCGAGACGTTCCGGCCGCTCGCCGCGCGGTACGGCCCCGCGACCGAGCGGCGGTTCGAGGCGGCGATGGCCGGGAAGATGGGTCGCACGGCCGTCCAGCACGGCCACTACGCCGACGCGCGACGCTTTCTCGTCCGGTCGCTCCGGCTCGATCCGACCGATCTCGATGGCTACCTGTTCCTCGCCACGGCGCTCGGCGGCCGGTACACGTACGAACCGGCCAGGCGAGGACGGCAGTTCCTCCACCGGGTGGTGCGGTCGTGAGCGTCGACGAGGCCGGTCCCGGCGTGTTCGGTACGGCGGGCGCTCCACCGAACTACCGCACCCGTGCATTGGCGACGGCCGAGCGGTCGGGGGCACTGCCGCGGCTCGCCTTCTTCATCCCGACGATGAACCTCGGCGGGGCCCAGCAGGTGACAGTCACCATCGCGAACGGGCTGGCGGCGCGCGGCTACGCGGTCGATCTCGTCCTCGCCCGGGCCGTCGGGCCGTTGCTGGACCGCGTCGACGACGCGGTCGGGGTCGTCGACCTGGAGACCCCCCCGATTTCGGGGGTCGGCGTGCTCGCCGCGGTGCCGGCGCTCCGGCGGTACCTCCGGCGGCAGCGCCCGGACGTGCTGTTCGCGGCCATGATGAACGCCAACGTCGTCGGCGTGCTCACCCACGCCCTCGCCGGCGTGGAGACGCGGCTCGTCCTCACGGAGCACAACACGTTCGGCGTCCGCCCCGGGCTCCGCGACCGAGTCACGGCGGGGCTGGCGACCGTCCTCTACCCCCGGGCCGACCGCGTCGTCGGCGTGTCGCGCGGCGTCGCCGACAGCGTCGTCGCTGGGACGAACGTCGACGCCGAGCGGGTGTCGGTGTTGTACAACCCGATCGACGTCAAGGCGATCCGCGCGGCGGCGGCCGAGCCGCTCGCCGGCGCGGCCGCCGAAGCGATGGCCGGCGACATCGTGTTCACCGTCGGTCGGCTGGCGGCCGCGAAGGACCACGCGACCCTCCTGCGGGCGTTCCAACGCGTCCACGAACGACGGCCGGAGATCCGGCTCGTCGTCGCCGGGGTGGGGCCGAAGCGGGCGGAGCTGGAGTCGCTCGCCGACGATCTCGGCCTCGCCAACGCCGTCACCTTCGTCGGCTTCGTCGACAACGCGTACGCGTACATGGCCGCCGCGTCCGTGTTCGTCCTCTCCTCGAAACACGAGGGGCTCCCGACCGTGCTCTTGGAGGCGCTGGCGTGTGAGACGCCGATCGTCTCGACCGACTGCCCGTCGGGCCCGCGCGAGATCCTCGCCGACGGCCGGTACGGCCGACTCGTCCCCGTCGGCGACGACGTCGCGCTGGCCGAGGCCATCGTGGAACGCCTGGACGTGCCGACCCCGGCGGCGGCGCTCGGGACCCGCGCGGCGGACTTCTCGCTCGACGCGGTGCTCTCGGAGTACGAGTCGTTCATCGCCCGGGTGACGGAGGCCGGAGCGGTCACTCGAGACGGCCGGTCGTAGCGGGCGGCTCAGTCGCCGTCGCCCTCACCGTCGCCGTGGCGCACGAGGTCGCGGAGGCCGTCGGCCAGCGACACGGTCGGCTCGTATCCGAGGTTCGCTCGTACCTTCGTCAGATCGGCCGTGCTGTGGTCGATGTCCCCCGGTCGGGGGTCGGTGTGGACGATCTCGGAGTCGGAGCCGACCGCCGTCCGGATCTCTTCGGCCAGCGAGCGGATGGTGATCGCCTCGCCGCGGCCGACGTTGTACGCCTCGCCGACTGCGTCGGTCGTCGCCGCGCGGAGGTTCGCCTGCACGATGTCGTCGACGTGGACGAAGTCGCGTGTCTGGGTGCCGTCGCCGTTCACCGTGATCGCCTCGCCCCGGGCGGCCTGGTCGAGGAAGACGCTGATGACGCCCGCGTACGGGCCGCCGGCGCTCCGGGGGCCGTAGGCGTTGAAGTATCTGAGCGCGACCGTCTCCAGTCCGTAGAGGTCGTGGTACTGAGCGGCGTACCGGTCCAGTGCGAGCTTCTGGAGGCCGTACGGGGAGGTGGGCTGGAGCGGGTCGAATTCGCTGATCGGGACGCGCTCGGGGTGGCCGTAGACGGCGGCGCTGGAGGCCAACACCACGCGGGCGTCCGCTCGACGGGCCGCTTCGAGCACCGCTAGCCCCGCAGTCGCGTTGATCTCGTGTGTCCGGACCGGCTCCTTGACCGACTCGGTGACGCTGACGATCGCGGCCTCGTGGAAGACGACGTCCACGTCCGCCATCGCCGTCTCGAGGGCGTCGGCGTCCCGGACGTCGCCGTCGACCACGTCGACGTCGTCCGGGAGGTTGTCGCGCGTGCCCGACGAGAAGTCGTCGAGGACGCGAACGTCGTTCGCCCCGACGAGCGCGTCGACGAGGTGGCTTCCGATGAACCCGCCACCCCCGGTGACGAGACAGCGTGACCCTGTCGGTTGCATACGTGGCCACTCACGGCGACGGGTCAAATAAGTGGAGATGACGGAGAAACGAACGCGACGGGGGCCGAGCGCTCGGCCGGCGACCCTCAGTCGGCCCCGGGAAGCCCCGAGACGTCGCCGGAGCGGAGGATGTACTCGACCGCGATGCCCGTCAGCGTCGAGTCGGCGGCGTCGGCGTACGCCCGCGCGCGGTCGAAGTACGTCTCGGCGACGTCGACGACCGTCTCGAACGCCGCGCGGTCGGTGTCGGCGAGTGCGTACTCGGCCGTGACGGGTGTGAGCTGTCGCTCCGCGACGTCCTCGGCGTAGTCGTCGACGTCGTCGAGCCACACCTGTGCGCCGATGATGGCGAAGACGATGCTCCGCTCGAACGCCGGTTCGATCTCGAAGCCGGCCGCGCGGTACATCTCTAACATGCCGTGGTAGATGACCCCCACCCGGTCGTACTGGGTGGTGAGATACGGCAGGTCGAGCTCTCCATCCGTGAACGGGTGGCCGTCGTCGGTCATCGGGCGGTGTCTGTACTCGGCGTCGATGGCCGCACGGGCCGACGCCGGGTCGAGAGCGGCCGCGTCGCCGTCGCCCCCGTCCCCGTCGACGGCCGCCGTCAGCAGGTCGCGGAACCGCTCGTCTTGCTCCTGGTGGGCTTCGCTCACCGCGACCGCGTGGTCGTACGCCGCGCGGACGTCGTCGGGGTAGTCGGCGAAGCCGGCGTCGACCCGCTCCTGCAGGCACGACTGTGCCACCGTGGCGACGCGACGGGGGTCGGCGTCGGGCACGGCCGGTTCGAAGTCGACGACGAAGTCACCGAACTCGTCGTCGTTGATCGCGTCGCGCATGTCGCCGTCGAGGAGCGCATAGAGCACGAACGCGGTCATCTCGCGCGCCTCACGCGCCGCGGCGGCCGCCCCGCGGTCGGCGCGCGGACGGTGTGTGACGCTGGCACGGCGGCCGCCCGGACCGGGGACACGACCCAGAACGGCCCCCACGAGCCCGTTCTGGGTCGTGTCCGCGACCGGGTCGTTGCCGCCCGCGGCACGGGACTGTGCCCGACGGAAGAGGTAGCCGAGCGTGAGTTCGGCCGGCAGCGTCAGCTTCGTCTCGTACTCGAAGGTCACGCTGTCGGCGTCGAACGCCCGGGCGAGTGCGGTCTCGACGTCCCCGTACAGCTCCGCGAGCACCTCCTCGATCTCGTCGTCGACGCGGGATTTGAGCGCGAGCGCCCGGTAGTCGAACGTCCCCGTCTCGGCGTAGTAGCCGAGGACCGCCCGCTGGGCGGTCGGGACACGGTCGCGGTCGGCCGCCCAGCGAGCGATCCGGGGGCCGACATCGAGGTCGCTCATCGCCCACGCCTCCGTCGGGTGTGGCGGGCTCGGGGGGGTCTCATACCCGCGGTTCCCGCCGGGACCGGCTTGAAAGTTGTTATACACGGTAACGCGCGACGGACGAGGGACGACGAAGATAGTTACCCCACAGACTAAAATAGTCGCCTGTGGGGTAACGGTTCTCAGATCGAGCCGCTCACCGAACACCGTGCGCGTTTTGAGGGCTCCGGCCGACCGGAGCGTATGAACGCGCACGAGGGAAAGCGGGATGCACACGGGTGAGCGCCTGGGGCGGCTCGTGGCGGCCGGCCGGGTCGTCGCGAGCGCCCTCCCGGTCGACACCAACCCCGTCCCGTCGTGGACACACCTCACGAAGGTCGACCCGGAGGACGACAAGCGGCTCCCCCTGTTGTACCCCCGATATCTCCGGTGGACGGACGCGGTCGCGGTCGGCGGGTCGACGGCGGTCACACCGACGAACACCGAGGCGACGTTCGCGCTGCTGTCGGCCGTCGACCGGCCGGTGTTTCACGAACCGAGCGACCCGACACACGTGACGGACCGCACGATGGACGCGGCGGCGTTCATCGCCATCCCCCAGGTGCTCAACGGGAGCACGGACGCGATCGTCGGCGACCTCGGGGCGGGCATCGAGCGCGTCCGCGAGCGGCTGGCACCCGCGATGGTCGAAGAGCGCGTCCCGTGGTGGACGCCGGGCGTCGTCCGCGACGCCCTCGCCGACGCCGCCACGACGTGGTTGCTGGCGACCGCCGCGTTCGAGGCGTACGTCGTCCAGAACCCCGACAGCGCCGCCGCACGCGAGGCGGGCGTCACTGCCGAGGACGTGCTCGGGCCCGCGGAGGCGGCGCGGCGGGCGATGGTCGCCGACCGCTATCTGCGCGCACCCGTCGTCTACATCGAGTACTCCGGCACGTTCGGCGGGATGGATGCCGAACGGGTGGTCGAGGCCGTCGACGGGGCCGTGTCGCGGTCGCGGGTGTGGTACGGCGGCGGACTGGCCTCGCGGGACGACGCGCGGGCGATGCTCGAGGCGGGCGCGGATGCGGTCGTCGTCGGCGACGCGTTCCACGAGATCGCCAGCGAGGAGCGGGCGATCTTCGACCGCGCCCGCGACGCGCTTCCCGACGATGCCTCGCGGGCAACGGTCGCCGACTGGCTTTCGGACGCCGCGGCGGGCGACACCGCCGCCGCGGCGTACCTCTCGACCGTGCCGGGTGTGGCTGACCCGACGGCGACGGCTGGGCGGCTACTCGTCGACACGGTGACCGTCTGGCTCCGTCTCCGAGCGGTCGCCGCCGGGACGGCGTCCGACGCGGCGCTCGACCGTGCCGTCTCGGCTGCCGGCGTCCGCGGAGCAGGTCCCGCCGAAGCCGACGAGGCCGCCCGCAGGTGGTCGCGAGCGGCTCTCGGCGCGGTCGGTGGGTCCGCGACCGAGCCGCTCGCGACACAGCTTAGCCCCGCCGGCGACCGGTGAACGTGGTGTCAAGCACCGCCAGACGAACCGGTATCGTGAGCATAACCAAGAGCCTCCCCACCCTGGTACGGACGGAACGAACACCATGACGAACACCCCAACCTGCAGCCACTGTGGCTGCCCGCTGACCCGCGAACACACCGGGATGCTGTCGATGTCGATCTCGTCGCTCTGTGCCGACTGCGACCGGAGCGCCTGAGGAGGCCGACCGGTCGGGACGCGGAGCCGACGGCCGCGACGCAGAGCCGACGGCCGCGACGCAGCCGTGAAGGCCGATCGTCCGCACAGAGTCGTTGCACGCCCGTACGTGGCCGATAAATGTCCGATTAAACCCGGTCTCGCCGGACCAGAACCCGCCGTGAGCGTCGCTTCGGCCTGCGGATCGGGGTACCTACTATATACACGTCTGGGCCGTAGTCGGCTCACCAGTCGATGACCACCGAGTCGGATCCCGCGTTTTGTGCCCTCCACGTCGACGACGACGAGGACATCCGCGGACTCGTCGCGACGTTTCTCCCCCGCGAACAGCCGGAACTGGAGGTGCTCTCCGTCTCGACGGCGGCGGCGGCGCTCGACCGTCTCGACGCCGCTGACTGCGTGGTCTCGGGCTATCACCTGCCCGATATGGACGGGCTCGCGCTTCTCAGACGCATCCGCGCGGTCTACCCGGGACTGCCGTTCGTGCTGTACACGGCCGCCGGGAGCGAGGAGATCGCCGCGGAGGCCATCTCCGCGGGCGTGACGGACTACCTGCAGAAGTCGACGGGGCGCGAACAGTACGCGCTGTTGGCCAACCGCGTCCAGAACCTCGCAACCCAGTACCGGACCGCCCGGGCGATGGACGACCAACAGGAGCGGTTTCGCCGCCTCGTCGAACACTCCTCGGACGTCGTCTCCATCGTCGACAGCGCGGGCGTCTTTCAGTACCTCTCGCCCGCCGCCCGCCACGTCTTCGGCTACGACCCGGACGACCTCGTCGGCGACGTGGGCTTCGACTACGTCCATCCCGACGACCTCGACCACACGGTCGAGACGTTCCTCGAAGCCGTCGCCGATCCGGCGTACCGACCGGTGATTACCTTTCGGTTCGCCCACCCGGAGAAGGGCTGGGTCGTCCTCGAGAACACCGGGCGCAACCTCATCGACGACCCCGTCGTCGAGGGGTTCGTCATCAACTCCCACGACGTCACCGACCGCGTCGAGCGCGCGACGGAACTCGAGCGACAGCGCGACCGCTTCGCGGAGTTCGCGAACGTCGTCTCCCACGACCTCCGTAACCCGCTGTCGGTCGCGGGTGCGAACCTCTCGCTCCTCGAACGGACCGAGGACCTCTCGCGCGTCGCCGAGGTCCGACTCGCCCTCGAACGGATGGAGGCCATCATCGACGACCTGCTGACGCTCGCACGCGAGGGCGACGGCCTCACCGAACTGTCGCCGGTCTCGCTCGCGGAGGTCGTCGACGCGGCCTGGCGGTCGGTCGACACCGAGGCCGCCCGGCTCACCGTCGACACCGCGGCGGTCGTCATCGCGGATCCTGGACGCCTCCAGCAACTCCTCGAGAACCTCTTCTCGAACGCCGTCTCCCACGCCGGGCCGGCGGTCCACGTCACCGTCGTCGACAGCCGAGCTGACGCCGACGCGAGCGAGGATCCCGTGCCGGCCACCGGAGCGACGGCCGCGACCCGTGGCTTCGCCGTCACCGACGACGGGCCCGGCATCCCTCCGGAGGACCACGAGCGGATCTTCGAGTACGGCGTCTCCTCGAGCACCGAGTGCACCGGGTTCGGGCTCGCGATCGTCCGCCGGGTCGCCGAGGCGCACGGCTGGTCCGTCGCGGTGTGTGAGAGCGCGGCCGGCGGGGCCCGGTTCGAGTTCCAGGGCGTCCGCGTCCTCGACGACCATCCCCCGAACCCCGACGACGGTGGTGACGACACGGCGGGTGACTGAGCGTTCCCGCCGCCCTCCGATGCCGAACCGCGAATCAGAACTGTCTGCTCAATGGCCGGATGATCGACCGAGGGGGCGGCAAAGTATCCCAGAACCGGGTCGTCCCGCGCCGGGCGGCCACAAGCGCCGGTTCGAGTCGATCCCACCGACGAACGGTCCGATTCCGTACAGTACAGCTCCCGAAGCGGCCGCCGGTTGAGCAGAGCGTACCCGTCAGGACGGCTGGAAGTGGCGGAAAGTTCACCCGCAGCCGTCGGGGTCCGGGAAACGAAAGATCCGAGCAAGTAGTTCCGAGATCCGGGTACCGATCGTACCGCTGACGTGACTGTCCGTGGGGTGTGAGCGGTGAGTGTCCGCTGGATGTGAGCGTTACACGAATAACGGTGTAACGGAGACCGGAGATCGAACCGGACTCAGATGTCGGTGACGCGCCGGTAGTCGTCGTCGAGCGCCTGTGCGTCCTCGGGGAGGAGCGCGACGACGAGGTTGTCCGCGAACGACGCGAAGTAGTCGACGAGGGTCGCGATGCGGCTCGAGTCGATCGCCTCCAGGGAGTCGACGAGCAGGAAGGGACACGTCTCGTACACCTCGTGAACGAGGTAGCCCGCCAGCGCGAACACCAGCCCCGTGACCTCCCGCTCGCTCTCGGAGAGGTGGTCGACCGTGTCCTCGTACGCCGTCCCCTCGGCGGTCGAGCGGACGATGTGCAGGTCGAACGCCGTCCGGGTTACCCGCCGCCGTCCCTCGCGGACCTTTGTTTCGGTGCGTTCGATCCAGATACGGTCGATGTTCTCGTACTCCAGGAGCGAGAGCACCTCGTCCATGTGCTCGTTGAACTCCTCGACCGCCTCGCGCTCGGTCCGGTCGATGCGCGTCCGGAGATCGGCGAGCTCCTCGGTGATCGCTTCGCGCTCGTCTTCGAGGTCGGCGCGCTCGTCGAGGCGGCGCTCGATCTCCTCGATCTCGGTCTCGACGTCGCGTTTCTCGTCGCGGAGGCGGTCGAGCTCGAACTCGCGGCGGTTGACGTCCTTGTGGTGGTCGAGCACCTCGCTGTACGTCTCGTCCTCCAGCGACTCGACCTCCGTTTCGAGGTCCGTGACCCGCTCTTGGAGTTCGGTGCGGCGTTCCTGGAGGCGTTCGATCTTGGCCTCCCGGCGTTCGATCTCGTCTTCGACACCGGTGAGCCGGCGTTCGAGCTGTTCGTGTTCCCGGGCGGCGCTTTCGATCTCGTCGCGGTGGGACTGCTGCTCGGAGATCTCCCCCTTGAGCGAGCGCCGCTCGGACATCTTCTCCTGGCGGAGGTCCCGCAGGCGGTCGAGCGTGGCCTCGATCTGGTCGCTGTCGACGTCCGTCCCGCAAGTCCAACAGACGACCGTACTGTCGGCGAGTAAGCCGTCGGTAACCGTTCCCTCGTCGTCGCGGAGGGCCCGGGCGATCTCCTCGTTCGTCCCCTCGAGCATCTCCTCGTTGAACTGGATGACGCTCTGGAGCTGTTTGATCGTCGAATCCAGCCCCTGACGGCGCTCGCGGAGGCGGTCGAGTTCGGCCTCGATCTCGGTGACGTCGGCCCGGTCGGCCTCGTCGGTCGCGTCGAGTTCCGACGCGAGGTCGTCGCGGTCCGCCCGCAGGGAGTCGAGGCTCTCGCGCTCGGTCTCGATGTCGTACCGGACGGATTCGAGTTCGTCGCGCGCGTCGCCGAGCGCGTCGAGCTTCTGGTCGAGCGTGTTCTTCTCCTCGCGTGAGCGCTGAACGCTCGCGTCGGCCGTCTCCAGTTCCTCGCGGGCGGCGTCGAGTTCCGCCTCGGTCTCCTCGATCCGTCCCTCGAGCTTCCCCCGGCGCTCTTCGAGACCGGGGAGCCGGTCGGAGAGCTGTTCGAGCCGGTCGAGTTCCTCGTCGAGGTCGCGTTTTTCGGCCTCGAGACGCTCGATCTGGCTGTTGATCGCCGCGGTGTCGACCGGGCGCATGATCAGCTCGCGGAGGTCATCGCCGCGGGCGACCGCCCGCCGGGCCTCGTTCGATTCGAGGAGGAACGCGAACAGGTCTGCGAGTTCGGGGTCGGCGAGATAGGGGTCACCGCCGGTGCGGGTCGTCGTGCCGGTGCGTTCGAGCGTCCGGGTGTAGTGCTCGGGGCCGATCGACAGGTCGACCTGCCCGGAGTCGGCGTCGCCCTTCAGCGAGACGTGTTCGCTTCCGAGCGCGGCCATCAGCGCCTGCAGAAACGATGTTCGGTTCGTCGCGTTTCTTCCCGCCAGGACCGTAACGCCCGGGTGGAGCGTCACGTCGGATTCCGAAATTCCACCGACGTTCTCGACGTGAACGTCGATGGCGAGGTTCGTGTCCGGCGTCTGTGCGGAAGTCATTGCGTGAACATAAACCGCGCTGTACATAAGCATTCATGACTCCGTCAGACACGTGTCGGCGTGTCGACCCCTCGTGACGCGTCCGGACGGGCGACGTCCGACGGTTACTCCTCGCCGGTCTCGCAGTCACAGCCACCGCGTTCGATGAGTTCGACCGCCTCGTACTGCGAGCCGCAGTCGCCGCAGTACACCTGGACGTCGGTCAACACGTCGAAGTCGCCGATCGTGATGTCGCCGGCGTTCGCCAGCCGGGTGATGCCGCTCTCCGTGACGACCGAAACCCGTCCCTGGAGCCGGCGGATCGTGCGTGCTTCCTTTTCGATCCGCGACTCCTCTTCGGCTTCGAGTTCCGCGCCACGGTGCTCCCGGAGGTACGTGTGGATCGCCTGGTGGGAGACGAAGTCCGACTCGACAGCGTCGAGGTCGACGCCGTCGCGCTCCAGCTGGCGGCGGACCTCGGTCCGCATCCCGGGGCTGACGTCGTCGCCGCGGAGCAGCCGGTACGTGTTCTCCACCTCGCCGTCGAGCGGGCTCGCGCCCACCTCGTCGAGCGCCCTGCGGAGAACCGCGCGGTTGAACCGGTCGGCGAGGCTCCGGAGACTCTCGCGTTCCCCCTCCGCACCCGTCCACCGTCGCTCCAGTTCGTCGCCGAGCCCCTCAAGGCCGTACGCCTCGATGACACGTTCGACCTTTCCGCGCGGACCCGGCGTGGACCCGGTATCGCTCATACCTTCGCTTCAACCGCCCGACCCCCTTGGGTGTATCGACTCGTGCGGTCGACTGTCGAAGGGTTGTAGACATATCTCCTTAGATTTAAGGGGATCGTTCTCCCCATACCCGTATGGGCAAGTTCGACGGCATCGACCCCGCGACCCTTCGCGACGCGCTCGCCGAGGCGACGGACGCGAAGGCGACGAAACGACTCATGGTGGCGCTCGACTACATCGACGGCACCTCGGTCGACGATCTGAGCGAACGGTACGGCATCCCACGGTCGACCGTCTACTACTGGCTCTCGCGCTTCGAGGAGCGTCCGGTCGAGGAGGCGATCACCGACGAGGACCGACCGGGTCGACCGACGAAACTCGACCGGTCGGTGATCAGGGAGGTCATCGACGAGGGGCCGGCGTCGTACGGTGTCGACAGCGACGACGAGTGGTCGCCGGCCGCCCTCAGGGACGTCCTCGACCGCGAGTTCGACGTCTCGTACTCCGAGGGACACGTCCGCCGACTCCTCGCCGAACTCTCGGAGTGACCCGCGAGAGGTACAAACAGAACTGTTCGTCTCCCGCGCGGGCCGCCCGTCGGTGCCAGTCAGTCGGTTCATTACCCCCGGTCGCCTGCAGCCCGTATGCGAGTTATCGGTCGGACGATCAACCTCGGGATGGTGGTGCTCGTCGTGGTGCTCGCCACGGGCACGGCGGGCACGACGATGGTGTTCCTGCAGTCGGTCGAACAGCTCGACCAGCAGAACAGCCAGCTCCGCGAACGGAACCAGGCGCTCCGGACCGACCTCCGGGAGACGGAGACGGAGTTGGTGTCGACGCGCACCGAACTCGACGAGCTGAACCGCAACCTCGAGACGACGCGGGGCGACGTGAGCCAGGTGTCGGAGAACCTCGAACGGTCCGAGAGCCGCCTCGACACGGCGCGGGCCGAACTCGCGTCGGCGGAGTCGGAGCTGTCGGGCGCGCGAGAGAACCTCCAGCGCACGCGGTCGCAGCTGAGTGGGGCGGAGGGCGACCTCCGTGAGCTCCGCCAGCGCGAACGGTCGCTCCGGTCGGAGCTCGCGGGCGTCGAGACCGACAACCGCGACCTCCGGTCGGAGAAGGCCGCGCTCCAGCGAGAACTCGCCACCGTCAGGGACGACGCCGGCCGGCTCCAGACCCGCGTCGACGCGCTCGAATCACGGGTCGGCCGGCTGGAGGGCGACCTCCGGACCGCCTGTGCCGCCGTCGAGGGGCCGAAACCCGCCGTCTGCTGACCCCCTGCGGCGAAAGCGGTTTTTGTTCCGGACCCCCACTTCAATAGGATGACACCTCCCGCGTTCGGCTCCCTGACGCCCGAGACGCTCGCGCTGTTCACCGACCGGTACGAACTCACCATGATGCAGGGGTACGTCCGCCAGGAGCACAATCCGGAGGCGACGTTCAGCCTCTTCTTCCGGTCGCTCCCGACCGACCGTGGCTACGTCGTCGCCGCGGGGCTCGAACAGGCGCTCGCGGCCGTGACGGAGCTGTCGTTCGGTGACCGCGCGCTCGCGCATCTGGACGACGCGGGCTTCGACGCGGCGTTCCTCGCGTACCTCGACTCGTTCGCGTTCTCGGGCGAGGTGCGTGCGGTGCCCGAGGGAACGGTCGTCTTCCCGAACGAGCCGCTCGTCGAGGTGACCGCTCCGCTCGCCGAGGCACAGCTGTTCGAGACGATCCTGCTCAACCAGCTCGGCTTTCAGAGCCTCGTCGCGACGAAGGCCGCGCGGATGCGCGACGTCGTCGAGCGACACGGCGACGCGGCGACGCTGGTGGACTTCGGCTCGCGTCGCGCGCACGGGGTCGACGCCGGGCTCAAGGCCGCCCGAGCGGCGTCCGTCGGCGGGTTCGACGGGACCTCGAACGTCGCGGCGGGCGAGGCGTTCGGGGTGCCCACGTACGGGACCATGGCGCACTCGTGGGTACAGAGCTTCGCGACCGAGCGCGACGCGTTCACCGCCTTCGTCGACGAGTACGGCGACGACAGCGTCCTCCTCATCGACACGTACGACACCGTCGCCGGGGCGGAGCTCGCGCGAGAGGTGGCGGCCGAGGCGGGCGTCGACCTCCAGGGAGTCCGGCTGGACTCGGGGGACCTCGTGGCGCTGTCGAAGCGGGTCGCCGAGGTGCTCCCGGACGTCGACCTGTTCATCTCCTCCGGCATGGACGAGTACGCGATCCAGGAGTTCCTCGAACACGGCGGCGTCGGCGACGGCTTCGGCCCGGGAACCGCGCTCACCACGAGCAAGGACGCCCCCGCGCTCGACGTCGTGTACAAGCTCGTCGCCGTCGAACGAGACGGGGAGTTGCGACCGAGCATGAAGCTCTCGTCGGGGAAGGCAACGTACCCCGGCCCCAAGCGCGTCGGGCGCGTCGAGCGCGACGGCGAGTTCGTCCGCGACGTGCTCGGCCGCCGCGACGACGACGGCGCGGGCCGTGACCTGCTCGTCACTGTGGTCGACGACGGCGAGCTCGTCTACGACTGTCCGCCGCTCGACGAGATCCGTGAGACGACGCGCCGAAACGTCGCGGCGCTTCCGGCGGCGGTTCGTACCCTCCGCGATCCGGCGACGTACGAGGTGGCCGTCAGCGACGGGCTCGCAGCCGAAACCGAGGCGCTCCGGCGACGGCTGGAGTCGGGTTCGTGAGCCACCGCTGGCTCCGAGCCGACACGGGCGACCGCGAGCGCGAGCGCGCCGCGGCCGGTCGTCGCCGCCCCCGTGAGCGGGGGCCACTGGATAACTGTACTGAGTGAACGCTCGGAGCGGGCGGACGGTGGTGTGGGGGGATCCGGGGAGAGAAGGCCGAACAGAGGTGTGGGGATCCGAGTGGTGCAGAAAGCGTGCGTGGAATCCAGCGTGGGTAAGAGATATGAGCATTCATCTCAAACAGAACAGGGAGGACGAATGGAAGGGGGCGACGAGGGGATGTGGCGGACGCTCGCGCGCATCTACGTGTCCGTCCTCGCCTGTGGCGTCTGTGTTCCCGGGGTCGCGGCGCTCCCGGTACTCTTCGGCTTCGGCTCGTTCTTTGTGACCCTCCTGTTCGGTGTGGTCGGCCTCGGTGCCGCCGGCGGGGTCGTTCTGTTCGCCGACGCGCAGTTCGATGCCGCCGCGGTGTCGGATTCGGGACTGGAACACCCCTCGTCACCCGAGTCCGCGCCGGGCAGGTGAGCGCCACGCGCCGCGGGCCCCACACGCCGCCGGGTCGGGCAGGAGGTAAGTAACCGCGGGATGTAAGGACAGCCATGCCGGGTGCCGTCGCGGACCTCACGCGTGTCGTGTTTACCAGGCGGAACGCCCTGACCGTCGCGCTGATGATCGCACTCGCGCTCGTCGGCCTCGCGCTCCCGGACGGGACGCTCAGTTACGCGTCGTACCTCGCGCTGTTCTCGGTGTGGATGATCGGCTTCGTGTTGACCGTCGTCGACCTCCTCCGACTCCGCGGGGGCTGAATCGCGGCAGCGGTCGTCGACGGGCGTGTGGGACGTGAACCGCCGACCGATCCGGCTGGACAACCCGCCGTGAATTGAAACACGTTCGAGAGGTTTTACAATACGGCCCCCCTTCGACGGAACTAATGAAGGTGCGTATTCTCGCGGCCCTCGTCGTCCTCTCTGTCGTCGTCGGCGCACAGCCCGTCGCGGCCGAGCAGGTCATCGGCCAGCCGGAGATCGATCTCTCCGTCCAGGACAACCGTATCGGCCCCGGCGAACGGACCACGCTCGACATCGCGGTGTCGAACGACGGCACCCTCCAGCGGGGTGGCCCGGCGGCGCTCGAACAGCGGATCAAAACCGCCCGCGGGCTCACCGTCGACATCCGCGAAGACCGGATCGACGCCCCGATCGAGGTCAAATCAGGGAGCGTGACGCTCGGGAGCCTCCCCGACGGCGCGGTCGGCACGGCGTCGTTCCAGCTGGAGACCGGCGAGTCGCTCCAGCCCGGCACGTACGAGATCCCGGTCGAGATCAGCTACTCGCTCACCCGGAGCGCGGACTACACCGAGAGTCGGTCGCCGCCGGGGTACACTGACGTCTCCTACGCGGGCTCGTTCCGCCGGCAGACCACGACGATCACGCTCGTTGTCGACGAGGAGGCGCGGTTCGAGATCGTCCCCACAGAGGGCAACGCCGTCGTCGCGGGCGACACCAGTAGCTTCGAGTTCGGCCTGCGGAACGTCGGCTCCGAGACCGCTCGGTCGGCGACGGTGTCGCTGTCGACCCGGACGGGTGACCTCTACTTCGGCCAGCCGTCCCAGCCGCGCGAGCGCCGCTCGGTCTACGTCGATGCGCTCGCGCCCGGCGAGTCACACTCGATCAGCGTCCAGGTGGGCGCGACGACCGGGATCTCGCCCGGGAGCTACCCGATCGCCGTCGACGTGTCGTACGAGACCCCCGACGGCGTGGCCGAGACCTCTGAGACGCTGTCGACGGGCGTCCGGGTCGAGCCCGAACGCTCGTTCGACGTCCGCGACCTCTCGACGCAGTCGTTCCGCGTCGACGAGTCGGAGGCGACCGTCCGCGCCACGGTCGTCAACACGGGTGACGTGGCCGCACGGAACGTAGTGGTGCGCGCGCAGGGGCCGGAGCCGCTCCAGGCGACCGGACCCGAGGCGGCCGTCGGCGACCTCGGCCCCGGTGAGTCCACGTCGGCGCAGTTCACTTTCGCCGTCCCGGCCGACGCCGAGCCGGGCTCGCTGTCGCTGTCGTTCGCGGTCGAGTACGAGAACACCGACGGTGATCTCCGCCGGCTCGACGAGCCGATCCGCCGGGCAGTCACGCTCGACGCCGAACGCGACGCCTTCGAGGTCGTGGGCGTCAACACGTCGGTCACCTCGGGCGGCGAGGGGACCCTCGCGGTGACGGTCCGCTACAACGGCGACCAGCCGGTCTCGAACGCCAACGCGAAGGTGTTCGTGAACGATCCGCTCTCGTCGGCCGACGACGACGCCTTCCTCGGCTCGTTCGAGCCGGGCGAGACGCGGACTGCGGAGTTCTCGGTCGCCGCGGGCGGATCGGCGATGGCCAAGGCGTACCCCGCCTCGGTCGAGATCCGCTACGACGACCCGGGCGGGAACTCGAAGCTGGCCGACGGGCTCCAGTTCGGCGTCCCCATCGATGAGCCATCGGGCGGGCTGCCGATCGGCTACGTCGGTGCCGGGATGGGCGTGCTCGTGCTCGCGGGCGGCGTCTTCGTCTGGCAGCGACAGCGGAGGTGACCGATGGGCGTCCTCCGGGTCGTCTTCGCCGGCGTCGGCGACCGGATCCAGAAGCGACCGCTCCTGACGCTCGCCGTCGTCGTCGGGCTCATCGTCGTCGCCGGTGCCGGCGCGTCGCAGATCACGAGCGTCACGGGCAACGAGGCGTTCGTCCAGTCGAACCCCACCTTAGAGCGGTTCGAGGACACCTTCGACCGCGGCACGATGGCCGTGCTCGTCCGGGGACCGGTGACCGACCCCGAGACGATGACCGCGATCGACACGTTCGACCGGCGGATGGAGACGGCCGACAAGGTGGTGACGGTCATCACCCCGGCGGATCGGGTGCGCGCCGAGTACGGTCGTATCCCCGACTCGCGGGCGGCCATCGAACGGGTCGTCGCCGACGAGAAATCGACGGTCGTGACCGTCGTCCTCGAGTCGGGGCTCACCCAGGAGGAGCAACGCCCGGTGTACCAAGAGGCGCTCGACGCCCGGTCGTGGGCAGCGTTCCCCGCGGGCACCGAGGTCATCATCACCGGCCAGCCCGCCTTCTCCGCGCAGCTGTCGGTCCTGATCCAACAGAGCACCCAGCAGCTCCTGGGGCTCGCGGTCGGGTTGATGATCGTCGCGCTCTTCTTCCTCTTCCGGGGGGTCAGGCTGCGGCTCCTCCCGATCGTGGCCGTCTTCGTCGGCGTGATCTACACGTTCGGCGCGATGGGCTACCTCGGGATCCCGAACTCCACGCTCACGTCGGCGGTGTTCCCGATCCTCATCGGCCTCGGCATCGACTACTCCGTGCAGTTCCACCAGCGGTACGAAGAGGAACTCGAACGCGCCCCGCCCTCGGAAGCGCTCCCGGCGGCGCTGGCGGGCATCGGCCCGGCCGTGTTGGTCGCGATGCTCGCGGCGGCGCTGGGGTTCGGTGCCACCTGGATCGCCACGCTTGGCGTCCCCGCGTTCGAGTGGTTCGCCCAGACGTCGATCCTCGGCGTCGTCCTGTCGTTCATCACCGGGATCTTCCTGCTCACGCCGGTGTTGACCCTGTGGGTCCGGTGGCGGTACGATCCCGAATCCGTCGTCGACGCCGCCGCCGTCGATCGTGACGACGAGGAACTGAGCGACGTCGCCCGCTTTTTGGGGAAAGGTGCGCGCTTTTTCGCCGCACACCCGGCGCTCGTCCTCGCGATCGCCGGCCTGCTCACCGTCGGCGGCTTCTACGCCGGCGAGGACCTCGGAACGCTCGCCGACTTCGAGGAGTTCTTCCCGCAGGACCTCCCGGCGTACGTGAACCTTCAGCAGTTCCGCGCCGTCTCGGGTGGGGGCAGCGCCGCACAGTACGACATCGTCGTCTCGGGAACCGGCATCCGCGACCCCGAGACGTTGCGCTGGATGGAGCGGTTCAGCGACATCGCGACGGGGAGCGGGCAGGTGACGGCGGTCCAGTCGCCCGCCACGCTGATCAAATCCTACAACGGCGGCGAGCTCCCCGCGACCCGCGCGGGCGTCAATCGCGTGCTGGACAGGGTGCCGCCGGAGCGACGGGCGCAGTTTTACACCGACGGCTACGCCCACCTCGTCGTCGTCACGGGGCCGGACGTCACACCCGAGGAGACCGTCTCGCTCATCGGATCGATCAGGTCGGCGCTCGAACTCAGTCGTCCGCCCGCCGGCGTCGAGGCCGAGTTGACGGGGACCGCCGTCATCTCCACCCCCTCGGTCATCGACCAGATCGAGTCGCGCGACCGGATCACGGGCTACGGGGTCCTCGCCGTCTTCGTGCTCCTCCTCGTCTACTACCGCGACCCGGTGAAGGCGCTCGCACCGCTGATCCCGATGCTGTTCGTCGTCGGCTGGCAGAACATCTATATGGCCGCCTTCGACATCCGCGTCTCGCCGCTGGGGGCTTCCCTCGGGGCGCTCTCGGTCGGGATCGGCGCGGAGTACACCGTCATCGTGATGGAGCGTTACTTCGAGGAGAAGCGCCGCGGTGCCGCCCCGCTAGACGCGATCGAGACCGCGGGTGCCCGCGTCGGCAAGGCGATCACCATCTCCGGGATGACCACCGTCTTCGGCTTCTCGGCGCTGACGCTCTCGCCGTTCCCCATCATCTCCGACTTCGGCTATCTCACCGTCGGGGTGATCTTCCTGACGCTCGTGGCGGCGATCACGACGCTCCCACCGGTCCTGGTCGTCCTCGACCAGGCGCGCATGGATCTCCGGGCGTTGCTGGACTCCAGGGGAACGCCCCCCGACGCGAAAGCGGACGTCGACGGGGACTGACGATCCGGCGGTCGGAACCGCGTCCCCCGGTCGATCGGGGATCGTGGCGGGAACTCCGACGGGCGAGTTCGGGGGACCCCACACACCCCTCGTCCAGAGTGAAACGCGACGAGAGGGAGGGGGGTGGTGTCGAGTCGAAACGAGGGTTCATTTTCGGAGGGGATACCGATATCGACGGATGGAAGGCTTATCTCGGTTGTTTTCGGGAGATTGGCTTGAGGCGGAACACGGTTGACTTCACGAGCGCCCGGACGAATACCGCTATCGTCCTCCTTCATCGCCAAAATACTCTTGGCGGACTTTTCGCTGGTATAGTATATATAAGTTATGAATAACCCATCGGTAGATCGACAGTTCCCCAAAACGGCGTCTCGAAGCGGCGGACGAGGCAGGTCGACCACCGACCGGCGACTATTCTGAGGTCATTCGGAGACCGTTCGGAGATCGTTCGGGGGCTGTTCAGAGACTGTTCAGAGACTGACCCGGCCGAGAGAACGGGCGTTTCGACGGATGTGCGCCGTTTTCGTCACCTCTCATCCGTTCTTTCATCTGTTCTCTCTCCGTTCTTTCGTCCGTGCTGTCGGCCCCGTCGGCCATCTCTCCCATCCGGTTCGTGCTCCCACCCAGGGGGGATCTTCGGCGAGATACACTCTTGACGAGGGGTGTGTGTGATCCCTCCTCCCCTCCAGCATCGCGTGTGCGATCACCCTCACGCCACCTCGTTGTATCAGGATTCACGGCAGAAGGGGAGTCCACTGACAAGCCCACGGCTTCAGTCGTGGGTTACTGACGGACTCGATCCCGAGGCTCGCAGGGTCGAGCGCGTGAGCAACGTGGCGACCGAGACGTGTCCGGTCCGACTCGGAGTTCGATCCGACCTGAACCTGCGGTTCGGTCCGAGTACGCGGCGGCTCGAACACGTGGCGGCCCGAGCACACGGACGGGATCTTACGGTGGCGTCAGAGACGCGCGGGGTAGACTCTGGACGAGAGGCGCCGGATACACTCTTGACGAGGGGTGTCCGCCGTTCGTCTGACGGTCGTTCCGTCGGCTCGCGACCGGATCCGTTCCACGATCGGGCGCCGGGCCTCGGTTTTCGGTCTGGCTCTGGATCCGGCTTTCACTTTGGATGAGGGGTGCCCCCACACGGGCGGATTCCGCAGTTTACACTCTTGACGAGGGGTGTCCCTCGCTCCGGTACGGTCGTCGTTCCGGCGGCGTATCACTCGGGACCACGCTCACGTCCTGACTAACTGATATGCGGCTTGAAGTGCGTCAGAACGCGATTCACGGTCGAGTTACACTCTGTTCGAGGGGTGCGAACAGTTAAGTGATACGCCCACACGGTATGAGATATCGATGGTCGAAGAACCGTCACGGCTTTCGGACTTCAACGACCGGTTCGAGGAGCCGTCCGAAGACCCTCTGTTCAACTTCGACGAGGACGACCCGGACCGCGTCGACGTCTTCGCCCGGAAAGAGCTCCTGAAAGTCGGGCACGTCCCCGAGAGCGCGCGCATCGTCGGTCGCGACGGCGAGATCGAGGCCGTCGCTGCGGAGCTCCGTCCGATGGTTCGCGGCGACCCGCCGAACAACGTGATGATCTACGGGAAGACGGGGACGGGGAAGTCGCTCGTCGCGCGTCACGTCACCGACCGTGCGCGACGCGCGGCGGAGTCCAACGCCGTCTCGGTGGGGACCGTCTACGTCGACTGCGCCCAACACAACACGCAAACGCGCGTCGCCAGAACCGTCACGCGCTCGCTCAACGACCCCGACCGCACCCACCTCGACATCCCGCGGGCGGGCATCGGTAGTGGCGAGTACTACGACTACCTCTGGGAGATCCTCGACACCGCCTACGACGCGGTCATCATCATCCTCGACGAGGTCGACCGCCTCGACGACGACGACATCCTGATGCAATTGTCACGCGCGCGCGAATCCGGCAAAGCCGACTGTCACCTGGGCGTCATCGCGGTGAGCAACAAGATCGAGTTCCGCGACCGGCTGAACGAGCGCGTCAAGTCCAGCCTCCGCGAGGAGGAGTTCGTCTTCCAGCCGTACGACGCGAACCAGCTCCGAGAGATCATGGAGCATCGGCGTGACGCGTTCTACGACGGCGTGCTCTCCGACGACGTCATCCCACTGACCGCGGCGGTCGCCGCCCAGGAACACGGCGACGCCCGGAAGGCGATCGAGATCCTCCGTCACGCGGGCGAACTCGCCGAACGCGAGAACGTCCACACGATCACGGAGGACCACGTTCGCGACGCACAGGAGTGGGCCGAGATCGACCGGTTCGAGGAACTCCTCCGGGGGTCGACGACGCAGGTGAAGTTCATCCTCTACTCGCTCGCGCTCCTGACCGAGGAGAGCGACGACACCGACGCCTTCTCGACGAGTCGGATCTACGAGCGCTACGGGGAGACGGCGGAGCAGATCGACGCCACGGTGCTGAGCGAACACCGGGTGTACGAACTCCTGAAGGAGCAGGCGTTCCTCGGCGTCGTCGAGTCGACGCGCACTGGGGGCGGGCGGGGTCAGGGGAGCTACCTCGAACATCGACTCGTCCAGGACACTGGTATCGTGCTGAAGTCGGTGCTCCGCGACAGCCAACTCGAAAGCCTCGCCTGAGTCGCCTGCCGACCGCGTCACCGATCCGAGCGCCGCTGGTTCGGTCTTTTGTCTACACACGCATTCGCCAGGATCGTCATCCGTTAGACCGCCATCCGTTAAGCCGCCGACCGGTCCGTCGTCTCGTTCGTCACCTCACCTGCCGCCCGGTTCGTCACTTGGCCCGACAGGCCTTCGCCCGTCTCGCCCCGTCGGCTCAGTAGTTACCCCACACGGTTGGTCTTTTCAGTCAGCAGTTCCAGTACATGTCGAACGAACACGTTCTGTTGGTACTACTGTGGGTGACTGGGATTCGAATCGGAGCAGCAAAATCGCTCGATAAGCAGATAGTATCCGCCGTCGATCTGCAGTGTCGCCTCGATTAACATCGGTTTCGAACGTCATCGACGAGCCCATAACGTGAGCATGCGCCCTACAGTTCGGGAGTGTATCGGCCCTCCGGGTCAACAAGGAGGTACCCCTCTTGCATCCGTTCTACTGTCCGAGAGCGGGCGCGTAACTTCGCATCGAACGTCTCGTATCGAAAGACAGCGTACTCGAGCCCGCTCATGCCGACAGACAGTGATAGCGGCGTCAGGATGGTGCCAGGTGTCTCAATGATAGGGAGCGACAGCGTTTGTCCGACCGAAAGAAGTACCGGGAACAGCACCGAGAGGACCACTAACCCGCTTTGTCTACGAGACATCGTCTCATCAGTCCTGGCCCGGTATGAGATATAGCCCAGTGCAGGGAACACCAACAGGTAGATCCAGGCGAGATAGGCGTCGTAGAGCGGCTGGTTTCCGTGTTCGATAACTGAAAACGACCCGAGGGGTTAGAGCGTCGGCTCAACAAACAGGTACTGTGTCGGCGCGGTGAACAATAATATGAACAGCGGCACAACTGTCAGAGTTAGTATAATGGCTATTGATAACGTTACTCGTTCTGTCGTTGGGCCCATACTAATTGCGTAAATCAACAATTGAATTGGGGTCACCCAAGCGCCGAAGTGAAGCAGTTGGTACGCTAGAAACGTCAGCTCGTATGTCGTTGCCGTCAACTGTACCATCGCGAAGGTGGCCCAAGTGGTGACTGCGGTAGCGAAGATGGTGAAGGCAGTGACTTATTGGGTGGCCCCGTACCGCCGAACGTGTCCGATACAGTAGAGAACGACCAGTACGCTAACTACTATTGCAAAAAAGATTGTCAATAATGGAATGTAAACGGTGAATATCGCTCTCAGAACTATTGCTGAATAATGTACGCTAGATAGATTTGACCGTTATGATTCGATCTCACAGAAAACCAAGGCGGAAGCCAACGAGTTCAGTCGTGGGTCATTGACTACTCCAGACACGACAGGTGAACCTGTCTGGCAGCGATAAAGTTGGATCGACCTAGCCAAAAAGATGAGATACGCCGCGAGCCCGTAGAACAGCAGGGCAACACCGGCAAACAGCCACTGGCTCGACCCGAGGCTCTCACTCAGTGCGTCTTTACTCATATCAGAGATGATGAACTCGGCGTCGTTGTCGGTGCCGATGGTGTACGTTCCGTCGCCGTCCGACCGAGCTGGGCCGAGGACGTACCCCGTGTCGCCGGGCTGTAGCACCCTGCTCTCGTAGTGTATCCCGCCGGTGCCGTGGACCGTCGCCTCGTTGATGGGCGTGTTGTGAATCCGCTTGGTCCCCGCCTCGTGACACCGGCGCTCGTTCTCCTGTACCTGCTCGGTGAACCTCAGGGCCTGCTCCCCGGGGGCCCTCCCGGCGTTCACGAACGTGTCGTAGTGGGCCGACGAGAGGTGGAGATCGGCCTCCGTGGGGTCGACGTTGACCGAACCGTCGTCGTCGACGAGTCGAAACGGAACCGTCTGTCGCCCACTGTCGTCCACACCGACCGTTTCCTCGTCCGCGTCGTCCGGTTCTTCGACGTCCCATCGGACTGCGAGCGCGTCGGCACCCGTAACGGGGTGGGTGAGCGTGCCCGCGGGCCCCGCCTCGACCGTTCCGGATACCGCGACGACGTCGTCGGTCAGCGACGCAGTCGAACGCGTCTCCGTCGACGAGACTGCTCGACTCGCCGCCTCGCCCGGACGAACAGATACGTGGGAATCAGTGCGACGACGACGAAAATCAACCCCGTACCAACCGAAGCCATGCGATGGCGGACAGGTATCGGTCGCTGATAGTAAACCCCCGTTCAGCCGTACTGACAGAACACCGAGCGGGTGGATGACTCCGAAAGGACCCCTGGGAAGAAAATTGTTGAATTACTACTTGAATTTCTAGATTTCCATAACCAAAATTCGGTACTATCGGGATAATAATATATACCACAAAAACGCGCAACGGCTTCTGACAACACCAGAGTTCGACACAGCGACGCGCGTCGCTGTGTCTTTCCCTAAGATGCCATCCTACGCGCCTGAGCTACTGCCATTCGAACAGGTCTGGAAGTACCGAAAAGTCGACCTGCTCGGGAACTTCGTTCGGTTCGATTTCACGGATCTCGAATGGGAAGTTGATAGGTCGATCGCTAACCGAGGCGATCGACCGGAGTTACTTCGAGCGTTCGTTAGGCGGGTAGGATTCGAATTAAACGAGTATCATTAGCAGTGAGAAGACCAAGGACCCAAATCGAATTTGTGGGGTAACAAACAGACGGAAGCCGCCCGAACCTAACACCAGCGCGCACGTGATCGACACCCCTGATCAAGAGTGTATTCGGGCGAGCACACGACCCGCGTGAGCGGCCTCGGTGACTCGGCTGACCTCCGAAACTCGCTGACTAAACCGGTCCTAGCCGCCCGTCGCGGCCGAAAAGGGGACGCGATGCCTCACACGTTCGGCCGCTCAACACGTTTACGCGCTCGATTCGAGGGTATCGGCGACCAGCGAGCGGCGACCGACGACGACGACCGTCAGCGGCTCACAGCTGATGTCCGCACGCGCAGTTCCCGATACAGTAGGTGGTCTCCGAACGGAGGCCGAGCCGTGCCATCACGGTGAGCATGCTCGACGACGTGCCGGGCTGTGGCCGCACCAGGGCCGACGTCGCGCCGTACGGACTCGCTCCGACCGCGATTCGGTCGACGATCTGGCCCCGTTCGTGGTCGATCACTGCCACCTCGTCGTTCGTCTGGACGGGGACGTAGAGTTTCGTCCGGGCGGGGTTCCACGTCCCGACGAACGCCGATCCGCCGAGGTCGAGCCGACTCGTCACTTCCTCGGCTACGAGATCGACGACCGTCACGTCGTTCGATCCGGGGGTGAACACGTAGCCCGTCTCGGAGTCCGGGCCGATCTCGCTGGTCAGCGGCCGCCGCCCGAGACCGTCCGCCGCCGTCAGTCGGGTCGACTCGCGGGGGTTCGCCGGATCGCTGACGTCCCAGACGCTCTCGGTCCCGGTCTCGTCCTCGTTGTGCTCGACGAGCAGGGTTCGGCCGTCGGGTGAGACCGTCCCCATCCAGGGCCGCGCCGGGCTGTCCCCGACCGGTTCGACGTCGATCCGCGTCACGATCTCGAACGGATCGACCGACACGACGGTCAGCGTGTCACCGAAGAGGTCCGGCACGTACGCGTACTCGCCGTCAGGGTGGATCGTCACGTCGCACGGGCCCGGTCCATCTCTGTCCCCCCGACCGCCCTCGACCGTCCGATCGATCTCGCCGGTCACCTCCCCGAACCTCTCTGACGTCGGATCGGCGTCGATCCGGAACTGGCGGTGGCTGGGCTCTCGGGCGCTGACGACGACGTGGTTCCCGTCAGGCGACCGTTCGAGCCAGTTCGCCCCCGACCCGGTCTCGATCACCGCCGTCTCCGAGAGGGAGCCGACGGAGACGCCCCGGACGCCGCGTCCGACGTTGAGCCACAGCGACTCCTCCGGCTCGTCGGTCAGTTCGGGCGCGTACTGGTTCGACGGAAACGACGAGGAGAGGCCGAGCACCCGCGTCTCGATCAGTTCGTCGGCCGCCGGATCGATGAGGCTCACGCTCCCGTCGCCGGTGTTGAAGACGAACACCGTCGGCCGTCGCGTGGCGTCGCCACCGTCCTCGTCGCCGAGGCATCCCGCGGTCGCCGCCATCCCGGCGGCCGCACTCCCCGCGAGCAACCCTCGCCGGGAGACGCCGGCGGTCGCGCGCCGTGCCGTGCCGCGGTTGGGGTAGAGGAGTGGATCCCGCTCTCGATCGGTCACGCTCCCCGGTAGGCCCTCCCGATAGTAATCAGCACCGACACCGGCGGTCGGTCGTGCGCCGGACGCTCCAATCCGACGGTGCCGGCTGTCGACGCCGGTCGTCGCTGTGGTCGGCCCGGCGCTGTGGTCGATCCTCGCGCGCCGCTCGCGCGGCCCGCGGTACGGGTCAAAAGCCACGGCCGTCGTGACGATCGTCCCGGAGCCCACGTCGGACACGGGACCCCACGTCGTTCTGTCCCGTCTCCTCGGTGGCTCTTCGCGGTCCACACACTACCACACCGGACGGAATCGAAACGTATTTGTCTCAATGATTCATCGATATTTCCATGACGATACAACGACGGCGTTTGCTCAAGGCGATCGGGGTCGGAGCGGTCGCGAGCACGGCTGGCTGTACACAGAGCGGCGGCTCGGGCACACAGGAATCGACGCAGGCCGGCGTCAGCGGCGAGACGCTGACGCTCACGACGACGACGAGCACGTACGACACGGGACTGCTCGACGAGATCCACACGGACTTTGAGGAGATGTACGGCGTGACCGTCGACGCGGTCGCCCAGGGGACGGGTGCAGCCCTGGAGTCGGCCCGCAACGGGGACTCGGACGTGGTGATGGTCCACGCCCGGGGACTCGAAGACGAGTTCATGCGCAACGGCTACGGCATCAATCGCCGCGATCTCATGTTCAACGACTTCGTCATCGTCGGGCCGGAGAGCGACCCGGCGGGGATCCAGGGGATGGGTTCGGCGACCGAGGCGCTCACCGCGATCGCCGACGCGGAGGCGACGTTCGTCTCCCGCGGGGACAACTCCGGGACCCACACCAAGGAACTCAACCTCTGGGAGGCCGCCGGCACCGAGCCCGGCGGCAGCTGGTATCAGGAGACCGGGACCGGGATGGGCGAGGCGTTGAACGTCGCCAACCAGCAGGGCGCGTACACGCTCTCGGACCGCGGGACGTACATCTCTCAGCGCTCGGAGATCGACCTCGTCATCCTCGTTCAGGGCCCGATCGAGGACGGCCCGGAGATCCTCGCGAACCCCTACGGGATCATGGCGGTCAACCCCGGCGTCCACGACAACGCCAACTACGACCTCGCGATGGCCTACATCGGGTGGATCACCAGTCCTGGGGCTCAGGACGCCATCTCGAGCTACCAGGTCAACGGGGAACAGCTGTTCTTCCCCGAGGCCATCTCCGAGAACCCGGACTTCCAGCAGTACGTTCCGCAAGGGTGGAGTAGCAACGCGACCGACGAGTGAGCGTGCCGCTCGATCCGGTCGCCCACCTGCTCCCGGTCGTCGTCGACCTCCCGTTCAGGGAGGGGTACGTCTCGAGTATCATCTACGTCTCGCTGTACGTGAGCGTCATCGCCGTGACGCTGAGCACGCTGTTCAGCATCCCGGTCGCCATCGTGATGGGCTTCACCGACTTTCCCGGCAAGCAGTTCGTGAAGTCCGTCATCAACACGGGGATGGGCTTTCCCAGCGTAGTCGTCGGTCTGCTCGTCCTCTTCACCGTCTCCAACCAGGGACCGCTGGGGCCACTGGAGCTCATCTTCACCAAGGAGGCGATGATCATGTCGCAGTTCGTGCTCGCGACGCCGCCCATCACGGCGATCAGCCTCGCGGCGATCACCGGCGTGAGCGAGAACGTCCGGGACGCCGCGCACGTCCTCGGCGGCACACGCCTCGACGTGGCGCTGGTCGTCCTCAAGGAGGCACGCTACGGCATCGCGACCGCGATTCTGGCGGGGTTCGGCCGCGCCATCAGCGAGGTCGGCTCGGTCCTCATCGTCGGCGGGAACATCACGAGCGCGGACGGCATCTCGAAGACGCGGACGCTGACGACCGCCATCCAGCTCGAGGCTCGCCAGGGACAGTACGAGACCGCATTGGTGCTGGGCGCGGTGTTGGTCGCGCTCGTCCTGACGATCAACGCCATCGTCGTCCGAGTCGGTGATTCGGGGGCGATGAACCGATGATCCGGCTCTCGAACGTCTCGCACGCCTTCGGCGACGAATCCGTCCTCGCCGAGGTTTCGCTCTCGGTCGAGCCCGGCGAAGTGGTCGGGATCATCGGCCCCTCCGGGGTCGGGAAGACGACCTTGCTTCGAATCCTCGCGCTGTTCCTCCGGCCGACCGAGGGAACGACCGAACTGGACGGGCAGGCGGCGTGGGCCGTCGACGAGGGCGAGCGGCTAGCGCTCCGCCGTCGGATCGGCATGGTGTTTCAGGAAGCGAGCCTGTTCGACGCGACGGTCGCTCGGAACGTCGAGTACGGCCTCCGGGTGCGTCAGTCTTGGGGGGAACGGCTCAACGACCACCTGTGGTCCGTCCTCGGGTCGAACGGGACGGCGGACGCGGCTTCGGAGGCGCTCGACGTCGTCGGGCTCAGCCACAAGCTCGACCAGGAAGTGCACTCGCTTTCGGGTGGGGAGGCCCAGCGGGTCTCGTTCGCGCGGGCGCTCGCGTACGATCCGACCTACCTCCTGCTCGACGAACCTACCTCGGATCTCGACCCGCGGAACACGGGACTGATCGAGGAGGCGGTGCTCGAAGCCCGCGACCGCGGCATCGGCGTCGTCGTCGCGACCCACGACATGCACCAGGCCGAACGCATCGCCGATCGGGTCGGCGTCCTCCTCGGCGACGGACTCACCGAGATCGGGCCCACGGAGACGATCTTCGAGCAGCCGACGGACGAACGGACGCGAAAGTTCATCTCCGGGGAACTGGTGTACTGAGCCGACCGTCCCTCTCGGAGCGACGACCCCCCATTCGGTGGGTGATGTTTAATACGGCTGCCGAGACGTGTGATACCATCATGGAGGTACGATCAGTCGGAACCCTCGATCCGTCGGAGCGACAGTCGGTCCTCAACAGAGACACCGGGATCGACGAGATCCGCCCCGACGTGCGCGAGATCGTCGAGACGGTACGAACGGACGGGGACGACGCGCTCCGGGAGTTCAGCCGCCGGTTCGACGGCGTCGAGGTGGAGTCGCTCGACATCACGGCGGCGGCCGAGCGGGCCGCCGACAGCATCGACGCGGCGGTACGCGAGGCCATCGAAGCGGCCATCGACAACGTCCGAACGTTTCACGAGCGGCAGGTCCGAACCGACTGGACCGACTCGTTCGGCGGCGTGACGCTCGGCCGTCAGTTCCGCCCGATCGAGCGGGTCGGCGCATACGTCCCCGGCGGGAGCGCCGCGTATCCGTCGACGGCAGTGATGACCGTCGTTCCGGCGAAGGTCGCCGGCGTCGAGGAGGTTGCCGTCGTGACCCCGCCGGCGGACGAGCTGAACCCCGTGACGCTCGCGGCCCTCGGGCTCACGGGTGCCGACGAGGTCTACAGCGTCGGGGGCGCCCAGGCCATCGCCGGCCTCGCGTACGGAACGGAGACCGTCCCCGCGGTGGAGAAGATCGTCGGGCCCGGGAACCGATGGGTCGCGGCGGCCAAAGCCGAAGTGCGTGGCGACGTCGCCATCGACATGATCGCCGGTCCGACCGAGGTTCTGGTCGTCGCGGACGAGACGGCGAACCCCCGGTTCGTGGCCGCCGAACTCGTCG
Organism: Salinigranum marinum; assembly: GCF_024228675.1. Lineage (NCBI taxonomy): Archaea > Methanobacteriati > Methanobacteriota > Halobacteria > Halobacteriales > Haloferacaceae > Salinigranum > Salinigranum marinum. The sequence goes on from NZ_CP100462.1 coordinate 177,332, forward strand.
GCCAGGCCGAGCACGACCCACACTCCTCGGCCGTTGCGGTCACGACCGACCGTTCGCTCGCCCGGGCGATCGTCGAGGAGATCGAGCGACAGGTCCCGAACCGGGACCGCGCCGAGATCATCCGCGACGCGCTGGCCAACGACAGCAGCGGGGTCTTTCTCGCGGACTCGATGGACGAGGCGACCGCGTTCGCGGAGGAGTACGCCGTCGAACACCTCGTCGTGATGACCGACGACGACGAGGCGACGCTCGAACGGATCGACAGCGCCGGGAGCGTCTTCGTCGGGGAGTACAGCCCCGTCGCGGCCGGCGATTACGCCAGCGGCACGAACCACGTCCTCCCGACGTCCACGTCCGCGACCACCTCCGGCGGTCTCTCGGTGGATAGTTTCGTCCGCTCACGGACGGTCCAACACCTCGATCGGGAGTCGCTCGACTCGATCGCCGACACGATCGTCACACTGGCGGAACTGGAGGGGCTGGAGGCACACGCCGAGAGCGTCCGAACCCGGTTCGAGTAACATCGAGCCGCCCTCGGGGCCGCCTCGGCAACCGATCGTCTCGCCGTCCCGCGTCGGACGCGCCCGACGACTCCGCCGTCGACAGCCATGTCCGAAGCCCGCGGTGACGACCGCGGGACCTCCGTCCCCCGCCATTCGGTGGGGGTTGATTATTACCCCCTACGTCAGTCTGGCCTGTATGTCTGTACTGGACGAGTTCGCGCTCGACGGAGACACTGCCATCGTGACCGGTGCGAGTCGGGGCATCGGCCGGGCGCTCGCGGGCGCACTCGCCGAAGCGGGAGCGAACCTCTGTCTCGTGAGTCGAACCGCCGACGACGGTCGAACGGCCGCCGCCGAGATCGAGGCGGAGACGGGCGTCGACGCCATCGCCGTTCCGGCCGACGTCACCGAGGAGAACGACGTCGAGGCGATGGTCGACGAGACGCTGGCCACCTTCGGCTCGATCGACGTGTTGGTCAACAACGCCGGGATCGCCCGAACCGCACCGGCCCACGAGATGTCGCTGGAGACGTGGAACGAGGTCATCGCGACGAACCTGACCGGCGTCTTCCTCTGTACGAAACACGCCGGCAAGGCGATGATCGACGGGGACGGGGGGACGGTGATCAACATGGCGTCGATGTCGGCGTTCGTCGCGAACTACCCCCAGGAGGAGGTCGTCTATCACGCGTCCAAGGGGGGCGTCGTCTCCTTCACACGCCAACTCGCTTCGGAGTGGGCCCGATACGACATCAGGGCGAACGCGATCGCTCCCGGCTACATCCGGACGGAGATGATCGACGAACTCCTCGCGGAAAACCCCGACATGGAGGAGGCGTGGCTCTCCGAGATGCTGATGGACGAGATGGCACCGCCGGGGGATCTGGGGGGGACCGTCGTCTATCTCGCCTCTGACGCCTCGTCGTACATGACCGGGGAGACGGTCGTCATCGACGGCGGCTACACCGTCAGATGAGACGATCGTTCGCTTCCCCTCCCGCGGGGCACGCGTGGCTCGCTCGCCCGGTCGCCGGGAACGCGACGTGCCGAACCGGCTCCTTCGCACCCCGACTGGAGCGTGTCGCGTGACGCGCGTCTTCAGATCACCGAGCGCGTACGTCCAGGGGAGGGAAATCTTGGAGACGGTCGGGGAACACATCGATGCGGATGTCGACGTCGATGTCGACGGGGACGGCGACGGCGGTCAGGCCGTGGTGATCGCCGACGAAACCGTACTCGAGATCGCCGCTGACCCGCTCGAGGCGGGGCTCGAAGCGAGCGGGTTCGCCGTCGACCGCATCACGTTCGGGGGTGGCTGTACGCACGAGGAGATCGACCGTCTCGGCCGACACGCCACGGGTGCCGACGTCGTCGTCGGGGTCGGCGGTGGGCGGGCGCTCGACGTCGCGAAGGCGGTCCGGAGCGACGTCGACGCCCGGTTGATCACCGTGCCGACCATCGCCTCGACGGACGCACCGACGAGTAGCCTCTCGGTGGTGTACACCGAGCACGGCGAGTTCGACGAGTTCCGTTTCCACGGGACGAACCCCGACCTCGTGCTGGTCGACACCGCCGTCATCGCCCGCGCGCCGGTCCGGCACTTCCGGTCGGGGATCGCCGACGCGATCGCGACGTGGTACGAGGCCGACACCGCGTACCGCGCGGCTGCCGAGAACATCTTCGAGGGACGACCGACCCGGACGGCACACGCGATCGCGCGGACGTGCCACCGGACGATCCGTGAGCACGGGCGCGGCGCGATCGCGGCCGTCGAACGGGACGGAGTCACGGAGAGCGTCGAGGCCGTCGTGGAGGCCAACACGCTCATGAGCGGCATCGGGTTCGAGAGCGGCGGGTTGGCCGCCGCTCACTCCGTCCACGACGGGCTCACACGGGTAGCGGCGACCCACGACGCGACACACGGCGAGAAAGTGAACCTCGGCACGCTCACCCAGCTGGTTCTGGAGGGCCGCGAGACGTCGGAGATCATCGAGTTGATCGACTTCTCGCTCGAACTCGGACTGCCCGTCTCGCTCTCCGACGTCGGGCTCGACGACCCGACTGACGAGCGACTCCGGACGATCGCCGAGGCGACCTGCGAGCCGTTCGAGACGATCCACAACGAACCGTTCGACGTGACTCCCGCGGCGGTTCGCGACGCGCTGTTGACCGTGGACGAACTCTCCCAGCGACGACGGACCGATGATCCGTCCTGAGTGACCGCCGGCCGGTCACCGGCACCGCTACTGCGGTCCGGGACGCGCGCCTCGGGACCCGACCCGGGACGGGGGAACTCGCGGGCCGGTGCACGGGAGTCCGCGCATCGGTTCCGACCGTCGGTCCCTCTCCCGGCGTGCGGATCGGTTGCGGGGCTCCGGTCGGGGGGTTAGCTCTGCATCATCTCGTTGACTCTGCTCTCCCAGGAGGCTTCGTGTTCGGTCAGCACGTCCAACGGAACCGTAATCATCTGGTTGAACTGCTCTTCGCTGGTCGGGAACGCGATCGACTCCTCCATCCAGCCCGGGACCTCCGAGTCGGGGTGCAGCGGCGCGACGCCCAGCCCCACCGACCAAGGGCCGATGTTTTCGACGTCAGCCGCCGTGTTGATGAACTTCTGACCCCAGTACACCGCGCTTTCGTCCTGGTTCGTGGGGACCCACATCGTGTCTCGGCCCGCCCGTGCGCCCTCCTCGGGGATCGTGTACTCCACGGGTGCGCCCTCGTCCTGCGCGTTGACGATGTTCGCAGGGAGCATCACCGCCATCGAGACTTCTCCCTGGCGGAGGTTCTGCGTGAGGTGGGAGTCGTCGCCGATCGTCCCGACGTTCGGCTTGAGCGCGTTGAACTGGTCCCAGACGGGACCCATCTGGTCGACGGGCCCCAGTTCCGTCTCCGTCATCTTCGCGATGAGCGGCGTCATGCCGTGCCCGCCGGGGTAGAGGCCGATGCTGTTGTCCCACTCGTCGTCCCACCAGCTGCTCCACGACGTCGGCTCCGACGAGATCTCGTCGGTGTTGTACGTCAGCGCGTACGTGTACGAGTAGAGGTTGACGAACGGCCACTCCACCTCGTCGACCTGGGGCTTGCTGGCCGCCAGCAGGTCCTGGACGTTCGGGACGATCTCGGTGTCCAGCGGCTCCATGAGGCCCATCTGGAAGGACCGGTAGCTCGTCTTCGTGAGCGACCAGTTGACGTTGACCGGGGGCTTGCGGTCCTGCTCGACGGCGGTCCGTATCTTGCCCTGCATCTCCTCTTCGGTCGAGTTGTCGAACTCGACGTCGATGCCGGTCTCCTCGGTGAACGGCTGGGCGACGAACTCGTCTAGGTTGTCCTGCCACGCGCCACCCCACGCACGCACCGTGAGACTGTCCGGCTTCGCGGGGATCGAATTCGCCGACCCCGTGGTCGTCCCGCTCCCGCCGTCGGCGCTGCCGCCGCCGGAGCCGTCTCCACCGCCGGAACCGCCAGTACAGCCGGCGAGCCCGGCGATGGTCGCTGCCCCTGCGGCCGCGAGAAACGTCCGACGTGAACGACTCGACGTGTCGTTCGAGACCGGTGAATCGGTATGTCGACTCATACGTGTATACGTTATATTGGAGGTTCGTGATACGTCTTCCCCCTCCACATGTGGGGTAGTATATATAGTTACGCGTTGACAACCCGCAAACGTCTCCCTTCGACGCTCCCCGAACGTTGAACGTAACGAAAAATCGCACAAAAGTTCCGATCTCTCTCAAACGGAGCCCTGGCGTGTACACAACTCGCCGGTGTCGTGGGGCGCGGGCGCGGCGCTCTACAGGCGGAGCAGGCCGAGTGCCGCGGGGCTCGACCTCGAGGGTGAGGCCGACCTGTCTATTACACAAACAACCGCCTGTCGTGGTACCGTTGCGACGTGGATGAAAGAACTTAATCCGAAACAACTACGCGCAGTCGCGGAGGAATGCGACACCTCTCAAAACCCACGTTTTCGGCGTAGTGTGACGGGTGGCGTCGGGCGAGGTGGAGTCACCGATCCTCACGGACACACCGGACGATCGGGTGGTAATTCCAGCCGACTCGTAAGGGAAGGTCGAGGGGAATGAAGTTCGCCTGCGGGTGCGGTACGAACCCAAAACGGTGAAGCCTCTGGGGCTGTCCCCGAGGTAGTTCACTGGAGCGGCTCGTCCGTGGCGGCCTCGACCCGCTCGAACAGGAGATCGGAGACGATCAGATCGGTGGCCGCGTCGACGTCGGCGTGGACCGGGCGGTCGTCGTCGAGGTACGGGACGGAGTCGCGCACGCAGTCGTACGCGGCTTTCGTTCCCGACCCCGGCGTGTACGCGGGGTCGACGAAGTCGATCGCCTGTGTCGCACACACGAGTTCGGACGCGACGACGCGGAGCGTCCGCTCGACGGCGTCGGCGGCACGCAGGGCGCTCTGTGCGCTCATGCTGACGTGGTCCTCCTGGTTCCCGCTCACGGGGACGTTGTCCATCGACGGTCGTCCCTCCGCGCGGTTCGTACTCACGAGATCGGCAGCGACGTACTGTGTGATCATGTAGCCGGACTGGACGCCCGCGTCGGCGGTGAGAAACGGGGGGAGGTGTTCGGCCTGTACGTTCGGATTGAGGAGGCGGTCGAGCCGGCGTTCACTGATCGACGCGAGTTCGGCGATCGCGCTCGTGACGTAGTCGAGCGGGAGGGCCAGCGGCTCCCCGTGGAAGTTCCCACCCGAGAGCACCGCCGCGTCGTCCGTCCCGCTCGCCCGTGGGTCGACGCGGTCGGCATCGAAGATCAGCGGGTTGTCGGTCGCGCTGTTCAGCTCGACCGTGACGACGTTCCGGAGGTGACGCACCGCGTCGCGGACCGCGCCGTGGACTTGCGGGAGACAGCGGATGGAGTACGCGTCCTGTACCCGGTCACAGTTCCTGTGTGACTGGACGATCTCGGAGTCGGCGGTGAGCGCGCGGACGTTGTCGGCCGCCTCGCGGTGGCCCTGATGCGGTCGAACGTCGTTGATGCGGGGGTGGGACGACGCGGTCGTGCTCATCGTCACCTCGGTCGTCATCGCCCCTGCGACGTCGGCCGCGCGGACGGCGCGCTCCGCGTCGAGGACCACCAGCGCCCCCAGACACGTCGTGAGCTGTGTCCCGTTGATGAGCGCGAGGCCCTCCTTCGCGCCGAGGACGAGCGGGTCGAGATCGACCCGTTCGAGGGCCGCCGCCCCATCCATTCGGTCTCCGTCGACGGTCGCTTCCCCCTCCCCGATGAGCACGAGCGTCATGTGCGCGAGTGGGGCCAGATCACCACTGGCTCCGAGACTGCCCTTCGAGCGGACGACCGGATGGACTCCCTGGTTGAGCAGTTGCACGAGCAGGTCGACGACGCACTCGCGGACGCCCGAGTAGCCCTTCACGAGGGTGTTGACCCGGGCGGTCATCATCGCGCGGACGACGCTCTTCGGTAGCTCCTCGCCGGCCCCGGCGGCGTGGCTCCGGACGAGGTTCCGCTGGACGGCCCCGATCCGGGCTTCCGGGATTCGCTCTTGGACGAGTTCGCCGAACCCCGTGTTGACGCCGTACACCGGCTCGTCCGTCTCCAGGATCGTCTCGATCCGGTCGCGCGACTCGCGCACACTCCGCCGCACCGACTCGGGGACCGTGACGGCTGCTCCGTCCCGGGCGACGGCCTCGATCTGCTCCGGCGTGAGTGTTTCCCCGTCGATCTCCACGACCTCAGGCATCTCGGATCACCTCCCCGGCCTCGATCACCGTCTCGGTCGTTCGCACCTCGGTGTCGGACGGGACGTACTCGAAGCGGGGCACGTCCGCGAGGACGGCGGGCCCGCTCGTCCCGACCCGGACGAGCTGTCGAGCGCCGTTGACGGCCGTCGCGTCCGTCACGGCCGGCCTCCCGTCCGTGTAGACGTGGTGTGAGGCCGTCGGCTCATCTCACCGCTCCCGCTCCCGCGCACGCATCGGAACGTGCACGTCCGAGCGGTCGGCCTCGTCGATGGCCTCCTCGTAGCCGGCGTCCGCGTGCCGGATGACCCCCATTCCGGGATCCGTCGTGAAGACGCGTTTCGCGGTCTCGGCCGCCCGGTCGGTCCCGTCGAGCACCACGTGGTTGTTCGTGTGAAGGGAGTTTCCGATCCCGACGCCGCCGCCGCCGTGGACACTGACGATGTCGGCACCGGCTGCACAGTTCACCAGTGCGTTGAGGATCGGCCAGTCCGCGACCGCGTCCGACCCGTCACGCATCGCCTCAGTCTCACGGTTCGGCGACGCGACCGAGCCCGCGTCGAGGTGGTCGCGAGTGACGACGATCGGTGCGGAGATCTCCCCCTCGTCGACGAGGTCGTTGATCCGCAGGGCGAACCGTGCCCGTTCGGTGAGCCCGTCCTCGTCGGCGGTCTTCCCGCCCTCTGTTCGAGACGCCTCCGGCGGTTCGCTCGTCTCGTAGCCGAGCCAGCAGACGCGCGCGGGGAGGCCCTGAAACTCGACCTGCTCTCGGGCGAGTTCGATCCAGCGGACGAGCCGGTCCTTCTCGGGGAACAGCTCCTTGATCGCCTCGTCGGTCCGGTAGATGTCGGCCTCGTCGCCGGAGAGTGCGAGCCATCGGAACGGTCCCTTCCCCCGGCAGAACATGGGGCGGATGTATGCGGGGACGAAGCCGGGGAAGTCGAACGCGTCGCGCTCCTCGCCGGGCGTTCCGGTGAGCGGCCACGGGTCGTCGGGGTCACGGAAGTCGGCGACCTGGCCGCGGATGTTGTTTCCGTACTCGAAGACGACCGACCCGCGCGCCTGCAACTCGAGGATGCCGTCGACGTGGCGCTCCATCGTCTCGAGACACGCGGTGCGGTAGCCGTCGGGGTCCTCGGCCCGGTAGTCGTCCGCTTCGTCGACCGTGTACCCGCGTGGGTAGTACCCCTCGAACGCGTCGTGTGCCGACGTCTGGTCAGTGACGACGTCGGGGACGAACCCGCGGTCGAGCAGCGCCTCGAACAGCGCCGCGGCGTTCATCTGGACGGCGATACTGTGCGCGTCGCCCGCCGCGGCAGCGTCCTCGGCCGCTCGAATCGCGTCGTCGAGGTCGTCGATCCGCTCTCGACAGTACCCCGTCTCGAGCCGCCGCTCGATGCGGGACTCGTCGACCTCGGCAGCGATGCACACGCCGCCGTTCATCGTCACGGCGAGCGGCTGTGCACCGCCCATCCCACCCAGGCCGGCCGTGACGACGATCCGCCCCTTGAGCGTCCCGTCGAAGTGCTGATTGGCGCACTCGGCCATCGTTTCGTACGTCCCCTGGACGATGCCTTGCGTCCCGATGTACGCCCACGACCCGGCAGTCATCTGCCCGTACATCATCAGGCCTTCCCCCTCTAACTCGTGGAAGTGATCCCAGTCGTCCCACTTCCCGACGAGGTTCGAGTTCGCGATGAGGACCCGGGGGGCTCGCTCGTGTGTCCGGAAACGCCCGACGGGTTTCCCGCTCTGGACCAGGAGGGTCTCGTCGTCGCCGAGGGCCTGCAGTTCGTCGGTGAGCGCGTCGTACGCGTCCCAGCTCCGCGCCGCCCGCCCCGTCCCTCCGTAGACCACGAGGCTCTCCGGCTCCTCTCCCACGTCGGGGTCGAGGTTGTTGTTCAACAGTCGGTACGCGGCCTCCTGCCGCCACCCTTTCGTGTTCAGTTCGGTTCCCTCCGGGGCACCGTCGAGTGACTGCCACCGCTCGCTCGGTGCCTCGTCGCGTGGGTGAGTGAACATCGCTCGTCCGTCTACTAGCGGTTACTCTGGAAGAATCGCGCACCCACATATGGCGGAGGATTTATATACCTCCTCGATCGTCTCTGAACAACAGAACGTTCGAATCCGGACACAGAACCGGCGTCCGAACAATGAATAGAGACTCATGCTCCTCGAACAGACGACAGATGTGTAATTCCAGGCCCCGGTACCGCTGATGTACGAAGCGACGTTCAGGATCGATCACACGAGCCCGTACGCAGACGCCTCGATGGGTGACGACGTTCACGTGGAGATGTGGTGCAACCAGTACTGTGATCTCGTCTACCTGCGTGGTGCCGACATCGACGTCCCGATCGAGACGTTCCGCGACACGATCGGGATCCGCGACATCGTCCACAAGGACGACGAGGCCGTCCTGATCACCGACACCTGCCTGCTCGATTTCCGCGACGACCTCCTCGAAGGGTATCTGCAGCCCCACCACTGCCTCTCGCTCCCGCCGCTGACGTACACGGACGGCTCGCTCCTCGCTCGGGTGCTCGCCCTCACCGAGGAGCAACTCTCCAGCGTCTACCACGACATCAGCGACGACCACCGCGTGACGGTCGAGGCCAAACGCGAGATCAACGCGGTCGCCTCCGACGTGCCCCTCCTCATGCTGGACTCCGCACTCCCCTCTCTCTCGGACGGACAGAAACGCGCGCTCTCGCTGGCCGTCTCGGCGGGCTACTACGAGATCCCGCGCGGCGCGACGACCGGTGAGATCGCCGACGAGATGGGGGTCTCCCGACGAACGTTCGAGGAGCATCTCCGACGCGGAGAGAACAAAATTATCAAGAACCTCTTGGAATACCTGCTCGTATGAAACTACCTACCCCACCACACGGAGGGTCGTCTTATGTCCCGATCGGGCGTCATACCTTCCGACAGTAACCGATGGCGACTGAACAACTAAACGAAGCCGTAGACGAGTCGAGCGAGGCCGTCGTCCGGATCGACGGCGTCACGAAAGAGTACGGAACGCTCCGCGCCGTCGACGACGTTTCGATCCCCATCGAGGAGGGTGAGTTCATCACGATCTTAGGCCCGAGCGGGGCGGGAAAGACGACGCTCTTGCACCTGATCGCCGGCTTCGAGCGGCCGACGGCCGGCGAGATCTACATCGACGACCAACCGGTGTCCAACGAGCCACCGTACGAGCGCGACATCGGCCTCGTTTTCCAGAGTCACGCGCTCTTCCCGCACATGACCGTCGGGGAGAACATCGCGTTCCCGCTGAAGATGCGGCGACAGAACCCCGGCGACATCGACCGGAAGGTCGAGGAGGTCCTCGAACTCGTCCGCCTGCCGATCGACTACGCCGACAAGCCCGTCGACGAGCTCTCCGGCGGCCAACAACAGCGCGTCGCGTTCGCCCGCGCCATCGTCTACGAGCCGACGCTGCTGCTGCTCGACGAGCCGCTGAGCTCGCTCGACAAGAAGCTCCGCGAGGAGATGCGGGCCGAACTGACGCGCATTCACGAGGAGACCGAACTCACGATCGTCCACGTCACGCACAACCAGACCGAAGCGCTCTCGATGGCCGACCGTATCGCGCTCATCCGCGACGGACGCCTGGAGCAGTTCGACTCCGCACAGGACATCTACGCGGCGCCCGAAACGCCGTTTGCGGCCGACTTCATCGGGAACACGACGCTGCTTTACGGCACCGTGACGGACCGTACCGGCGGGACGGCCACGGTCTCGATCGCCGACGGAACGGTCCAGGTCCCCGCGGCGGCCGTCGGCGACGCCTCGGACGTCGTCGTCGCGCTCCGGGCCGAACAGGTGGCCCTCAGCGGCGACCACGACAACGCGTACGCGGCGACGATCGAACAGGTCTCGTTCGAGGGTGACCAGACGCAGTACCACGTCCACGTCCCCGCGTTCGAGACGACCGTTCGGCTCGTCGACCAGCGGACCGACACGCAGGTCCTCTACGAGCGCGGTGCCGACGTCACCGTCGGCTGGGACGTCGACGACGTGTTCGTCTATCCGGACGACGAGCCCGACGCCGCTCGCGACTGAGGCCGTGGGCCGCCCCGCCTCTGGGCGTCGTCGGATCGCCGAGCGATCCTCTCCGACTCACGGCGCGGCGATCACCGACGCAGCGCGTCGGGATTGACGAGGCCGTCGACGGCCTCCCCCTCGTACGCGGCGACGGCGATGTCCGTGCCGCGGTGTCGGAGCGCGTCGGCGGTTCGCGTCGAGTACCAGGCGGCGTGCGGAGTGACGACGACGTCGTCCCGGCCGAGAAGCGGGTTCTCCGCTTCGGGTGGTTCGCTGCGAAGCACGTCGAGGCCGGCACCGCGGAGTCGGTCCGCTTCGAGCGCGTCGAGCAGCGCGTCCTCGTCCACCACGTGGCCACGGGCCGTGTTCACCAGCACTGCGTCGTCGTCGAGCCGGTCGATCGCCGCCGCGTCGATCAGGTTCGCCGTCTCCGGCGTCAGCGGTGTGTGGATCGAGAGGACGTCCGCCTCGGCGAGCAGGGTCTCGAACCCGACGGCGCGGACGCCCGCCGACTCGATCTCCGCATCCGCGACGCCGGGGTCGTACGCACAGACGTCGAAGCCGAGCGCAGTCGCTTTCTCCCCGGTTGCACGCCCTTTGTTTCCGAACGCGAGGAGCCCGAACGTGGTGTCAGAGACCGCCTGCAGGGGGGCGGCGTCCGACCACTCCCACCGACCGTCGGCGACGGCGTCGTCGTACACCGGGAGCCCGCGAACGAACGCGAGTGCGAGCGAGACCGCGTGCGTCGCGACCTCGTCGTTACAGTACGTCGGGACTCGCGTCACGCGGATTCCTCGGCTGGTCGCGGCGTCGACGTCGATCCCGTCGACGCCGGTTGCGTAGCGTGCGATCACCGAACAGCCGGTCGCGTCCATGCTGTCGGCCGACACCCCCGTGTCGTGTGAGAGGAGGACGTCGGCCGGCCCGATCGCCTCGGGGATCTCCTCGTCGGGACAGTCCACCGCGTCGACGACGACGTCCTCCCCGAGCAGCCGCCTGAACCGCGCGCGTTCCACCTCGACGTCCCCGAACCAGTCCGGATCGAGCATCACTACCCGTCGCGTCTCGGTCATACCGAGAGTGACCGGGGCGCGCCGGATATACGTGTCACCTCCGCTTGCGAAACGCCGGCGTCGTCCGCGGGCCTGCTTGACGGCCCGATCGTGGTCGTCCGATCGGCGATTCACGCCGGGCCGAGCAGCCGCTCCAGCCGGTCCATCGCGGTTTCGATCGTCTCCGTGTCGGTCGCGTAGGAGAACCGGACGTGTCCGTCGCCGCCGTCGCCGAACACCGACCCGGGGACGGCCGCGACACCGGCCTCCTCCATGAGGCGGTCGACGAACGCCCGGCTGTCCGGGGTGATCGCCGAGACGTCCGCGAACACGTAGAACGCGCCCCGGGGTCTCCCGGGTTCGACGCCGTCGATCGCCGCGAGTCGATCGAGAATCAGGTCGCGACGGGCCGCGAACGTCCGGTGGATCTCCTCGACGACGTGACGGTTCTCGAGCGCCGCGGTCGCCGCGACCTGCGCGGGCTCGGCCACCGAGGAGATAGTGTGTTCCTGCAGGGTGCTCATCGCGTCGAGGACGCGCGCGGGCGCACTCACACAGCCGACCCGCCAGCCGGTCATGGCGTAGGACTTGGAGAAGCTGTGCACCGTCACGGTGTGTTCGAAGCGAGCGCCGTCGCTCGCCAGCGAGTGGTGTGTCGCCCCGTCGTAGACGAGGTGTTCGTAGGTCTCGTCCGCGATGACCCACAGGCCGTGTTCGGCCGCGACCTCGCCGAGGCTCCGCACTCGCTCCGGGTCGATGACGGCACCGGTCGGGTTCGCCGGGGTGTTCAGGATCACCGCGGTGGTGTCCTCGGTCACCGCGTCGGCGAGGCGCTCGGGAGTCGGGAGGAAGTCGGTGTCGGTCGGGACCGTCACGAGACGCGCGCCCGCACTCGCGACGTGGCCGTGGTAGTTCGGCCAGTACGGTCCGGGGACGAGGACCTCCTCGCCCGGATCGCAGAGCACGTGCACCGCGGTGAACAGCGCACCCATCGCCCCCGGTGTGACGGCGACCTCGGACTCGGGGTCGGCGTCGATCCCGTTCTCGGCAGCGAGCTTCTCGGCGAGTGCGCGGCGCAGGCTCGGCTTGCCCACGGTCGCGGTGTACCGACTCACGCCGGTCCCGATCGCCTCCGAGACGGCGGTGGCGATCGGCTCGGGCGTCGCGAAGTCCGGTTCGCCGATGCTCAGATCGGCCAGGTCGGCGTACGATCGCGCCGCGTCGAACACCTCGCGGATCCCCGACTGCGGCATCCGGCTCGCGACTCCCGAGATTTCGGGTCCCGTATTCATACCGCAACGTGCGCCGCACAGCCAGTAAACGAGGACCCCTCCGCATGGCGGTGAGGACACGCTCGGACCGCTCACGCGCTCAGACCGCTCGGATCACGTCACCGTCGGGCTCGATCGCCTCGACGTCCGCCGCCGTCAGCGGGACCTCGACCTCGATCTCGACGAGGTACGCCTCGTTCGCCAGCTGTTCGTGTCCGAGGACGGTGTGGCAGGGGTACGGCTCGTCGAACGTCTCCCAGTAAACCGTCTTGTAGCCGTCGTAGTAGTGCTCTTTCGGGTCGACGATGTGCGTGGTGACCTTCGCGACGTCGGCGTACGTCTTTCCGATCGTCTCGAGGAGGACGCCGACGTTCTCGTAGGCCTTCCGCGCCTGCGTCTCGATGTCGTCGCCCACCACCGTCGAGTCGGCGTCCATCGCGACTTGCCCCGCCATGTAGAACGTGCCACCGTCGACGATCGCGTGGTTGTAGCCGATCTCGCGGGCGTCTTTCAGCTCTGCCGGGTTGATCGCATACCGGGTCATGTGAAGAGATCCGCCCAGCGCCGACAAAAAACGTCCACCTCCCGATGGCGGGGATTCCCCGCGGGTGTCACCGCGACGCCAGGGACCGAACGGTCTCGCCGAGGACGCCCGTTGCGGCCGCACAGTCGGCCCAGTCCGTCCACTCCCGCGGCGAGTGCGAGATCCCCTCCACCGAGGGAGCGAACAGCAGTACGGCGTCGGTCGCCGCCGCGACGTTCGCCGTGTCGTGCATCGCTGCCGAGTACAGCCGCACCGCGTCGACCCCACGCGTCTCCACCGCGCGAGCCGCGGCCGTCAGACACCGCTCGGCCATCCGCGTCGGCTCGCTGTCGCGGTACCGTTCGAGCGTGGTGTCGACGCCGCGCGTCCGTTCGAGCCGCGCGAGGATCCGCTCGCACCGTTTGACGAGTTCGTCCATGCCCGCGCGTTCGGTGTCCCGGATGTCGAGGTCGAGCCGCACCGCGGCGGGGACGATGTTCCGCACGTTCGGCTCGACGCTGGCCGCACCGGCGGTCGCGACGGCCGCTTCGCTGGCCGTCGAACGCTCCTCGGCGGCCCGTTCGAGATCGAGCACGAAGGCCGCGGCGGCCGCGAACGCGTCCGACCGCTCGTACATCGGCGTCGCCCCGGCGTGGTCGGCTTCTCCCTCGATCGTCACCTCACAGTCGGTAGTTCCCATCACGTCAGCTGATAGCTACGACTGTCGTGGTTAGATTCTCAGGAAGCGTCTGGATGGGTGTTGATGAAGTGTTTATACCATCCAGACACTGTTCTTACGGCCTCTGACCTTGAAATCTTAGCGGAAGGCCTCCTCGCAGAGCTACCGATACCCGGAGTCGAAGGCTGCGGCTTCGACTCCGGGATTATCCGACGGACGCTCCTCCAAGCAGCTGTTGACCAGACCTCGATCAAGGCGGTCACCGACAGCACTCGTGGAACCTACTCCGACGACTACACGCTTGCTCAGCTTCACACCATCCCACCTGAAGAACTCGAAGCCACCGTCAACCTCCTCCTCAGACAACAGGCGACGATGATCCTCGGCCCCGGCCCGAGGATCATCTGTCTTGACTTCGTCGACGTCCACTACCACGGCTGTCCACACCACTCTCCCGGTGAACTCTGTCACACGACGCCCCGCGATGGCACCTCACAGTGCCATCGCTACCTCGCTGGATTCGTCCTCTGTCGGGCGAAACCACTCGTCGTCGCCGTCACTGCTGTTCGTGGAGACGAACCAATAAGCGACGCGGTCGAGCGACTGCTCGACCACGTCGCGGCACTTCCCTTCGATGTCGCCAGTCTCCTCTGTGACCGCGGGTTCTACAACGGGGCGTGCATCCAGCGGTTGCGTGAGACTGCTCCGGTCGTTCTCCCGGTCATCCGACGCGGCCAACGGATGGCCGAGAAACTAGAGACGTCGATCTCCTACTGGACGGAGTACACAATGTACGAGGGAAGCGAGCGGGAACTGCGCTTCCCGCTCGCTGTCTGTGTCTCCTACCGACAGGGCAAGCGGGGGAAGCACGGACTGCTTGTTCGTGCCTACATGGCGTGCGATCTGGCTGATCGCACGCCGAAGGAGGTTGAGGCTCTCTACCGGAAACGATCAGCCATCGAGACAGCCTTTCGAACCATGCGCGAAGCGCGTGCACGCACAACCACGACCGACCCGGTCGTTCGGTTGGTGTTCGTGCTGGTGAGTTTCCTGTTGCGGAATCTGTGGCTGATCGTTCGCTGGGGCGTGCTCGCCACGCCGCGGCGCGGCGGGCGAGCACTACCCGTGTGGTTCCGCTTCGAGGTATTCCGAGCGTGGATCAACCACACGCTCGACGAACTGCTACACCGGAAGTGGGAAGCACCGACCAACGGTGTGGGGATTCCCGCGACGTATGGTCAGCTGGACGCGGGCTGACCGAGCCCGCGTCCAGCGAGTGCCCCTGAAGAGCAGTTGCTAGGCATCGCCATCACATATTCGGCGCTCTCACTGACGTGAGACCGCCTTTCGCTGGCTATTGTCTCCGTACCGAGATCGAACTTGTCGCTTCCGCCGTGGAAAATCAAGTCAGCGTGTAGAACCGATGGGAACTACCGACAGTTCGTGATGCCGGTGATCGACTCCACGACGCCGACGCCAGCGTCGGCCGCCGTCAGCCGCGTCCCCTGTTCGATGTGGAGTTCGGCCCACGCGTCCCATCCGGCGGCCCCGATCTCGGCGTCGCCGTCGAACCCGATCCCTTCGAGGCGTTCGCCGAGCGTGACGCCCTCGTCGTCCGTGAGCTCGAGCGCGTCCGTGGCGTCGAGTCGTCCGGTCGCGACCGACGAGCCGAGCGTGCCGATGCCGAACCGTGCGCCCTCTTCCTCCGTGAAGCAGACGACCTCGACCGGCCGGTCGGGGGCGGCGCCGGCTTCCTGCATCGCGCGGACGCCTTCGAGCGCGCCGTACGTTCCGAGCGGGCCGTCGAAGATGCCCCCGCGCGGGACGGAGTCGAGGTGGCTCCCGAACGCGACGGGGGCCGCGCCGGGGTCGCACTGCGGTGGGGTCCAGCGGCCTGCGATGTTCCCGACGGCGTCGACACGGACGTCGAGGCCGGCGTCCTCGAGCCGTTCGATGAAGTGTTCGCGCGCGCGCCGGTCTGCTTCGCTCCCGGTGAGAACCGTCCGTCCCCGGCCCTCGTCGGCGGCCGTCGCCCCGAAGGTCGCGTTCGTCTCGATGTCGTGTCGGAGCCGCTCCCCGTCGATCTCCATACGCGAACGCAGGACAGCTGGGCGAATAAAGCCCCGACCGCCATTCGGTGGCGGCCGATCGGGCCGACGCTCGATCCGGTCGGGCCGCCCTCCGGCCATCCGGCAGTGTCGTCTCCCGGCCATCCGGTCGGGCCAACCCCCCGGCCGGCTAGCCGACCGGCCGCCACATGGAGTAGGTGACTCTTAGTGGTACAAACCGAACAGGGTACCGTGAGTACATCCGTCACCCAACGATTCGAATCGTCGCTGACCGACATCGGGGTTTCGATAACGCGGACGGAGTCGGAGGCGTTCGCGTCCACGCTCGATTCGGTCGTGACCGAGCCGGCGGTCGGCGTCCCGCTCGAGGGGTACGGTGGTGTTTCGCTCTCCGACACCGTCGTCGAGACGCCGCCGACGCCCCGTCTCCTCCGGACCGCACAGACGGGCGTCACCCCGGTCAGCAAGGCCATCGCGGAGTACGGCACGCTCGTCCTCGACAGCGACGCGGCCGGAACCGAGCCCGTCAGCCTCTACCCGCCGACACACGTCGCGGTCGTCCGCGAGAGCGACGTCCTCCCGGACGTCGAGTCCACCACCGACCACCTCGCCGAACGGTTCGCCGTCGGCGGCTCGTCCGTCTTCGCGAGCGGCGTGAGCGCGACCGGCGACATGGGCGCGCTCGTCGAAGGCGTGCACGGCCCGACCAACGTCGACGTCGTCCTCCTCACCGACCAATGAGCGCACAGGTCGACCGCCGACGCAAGGCGGAACGGATCCGCACGCTCCTCGAAACGGAGGGGGAGACGGTCCAGGAGAACGTCGCGCATCTGAACCAGGGCCGCTACGACGCGATGGAGCGATTCGACGACTTCGAGGCGCTCAGGACGGCGGCTCGCGAGATCAAGGCGGAGGCCATCGAGAACCTCCCGACGCTGATCGAGACGCTCCGCGAGAGCGTCGAGTCGAACGGCGGCACGCTCTATCTCGCCGACGACGCCGCGGACGCGAACCGGTACATCTCGGAGGTCGCGGCGTCGAAGAACGCGGAGACGCTCGTAAAGTCGAAGTCGATGACCACCGAGGAGATCGAGGTCAACGCCGCGCTCGCGGACGTGGGGGTCGAGGTCTGGGAGACCGACCTCGGCGAGTTCGTCCTGCAGGTCGCCGACGAGAGCCCATCGCACCTCATCGGGCCGTCGCTCCACAAGTCGCGCGAGGACGTCGCCGAACTGTTCAACCAGGTCTTCGACCCCGAGGAGCCGTTCGAGACCGCCGAGGAACTCACCACGTTCGCACGGGACTACCTCGGCGAGCGGATCCGCGAGGCCGACATCGGGATGACCGGCGCGAACTTCGTGCTGGCGGACTCGGGAACGATCACGCTCGTCACGAACGAGGGGAACGCGCGGAAATCGGCCGTGACGCCCGACACACACATCGCCGTCACGGGCGTCGAGAAGATCGTCCCGGGCGTCGAGGAGCTCCACCCGTTCGTCGAACTCATCTCGAAGTCGGCGACGGGACAGGACATCTCGCAGTACGTCACGATGCTCACCCCACCGGTGGACTCCCCGACGATCGACTTCGAACGACCCGACGAACCCCTCGGGAGCGGCGACGGCGAACGGGAGTTCCACCTCGTCCTCATCGACAACGGGCGCATGGCGATGCGCGACGACGAACAGCTGAGAGAGACGCTCTACTGCATCCGCTGTGGCGCGTGTGCGAACTCCTGCGGGAACTTCCAGCACGTCGGCGGCCACGCCTTCGGCGGGGAGACCTACACGGGCGGGATCGCGACCGGTTGGGAGACCGGGATCGAGGGCCCCGACGCGGCGAGCGAGTTCAACGACCTCTGTACGGGCTGCTCGCGCTGTGTGAACGCCTGTCCCGTGAAGATCGACATTCCCTGGATCAACACCGTCGTTCGCGACCGGCTGAACCGCGAGACGGCGCCCTCGGAGCTGTCGTTCCTCGTCGAGGGGCTCACGCCCGACGCCGAGGGGAGCCTCAGTGCTCCGAAACGCTTCTTCGGGAACTTCGAGACGCTGGCGAAGCTGGGGAGCGCGACCGCACCGGTCTCGAACTGGCTGGTCGATCTCGCTCCCGTCCGCACGCTGATGGACCGCTACCTCGGCGTCGCGCCCCAGCGGGAGCTCCCCACGTTCCAGCGAGATACGCTCACCGACTGGTTCGAATCGCGACGGCCGCGGCTGCCCAACGCCGACGCCGACCGAACCGTCGTCCTCTACCCCGACACCTACACGAACTACGTCCACACCGAGCGTGGCAAAGCGGCCGTCCGGACGCTGGAGGCGCTCGGCGCACACGTCGAACTCGCCACGCCGATCGAAAGCGGGCGCGCGCCGCTCTCGCAGGGCATGATCGCCACGGCGACCGCCCAGGCGGACGCGGTGGCGACGGACCTCGATCCGTATCTCGCGGCGGAGTTCGACCTCGTCGTCATCGAGCCCTCCGACCTCGCGATGTTCCGCCGCGAGTATCGGAAACTCCTCGACGAGGACGACTACGAACGCATCTCGGAGCACAGCTACGACGTGATGGAGTACGTTTACGGCCTGCTCTCGAACGGGGCGAGCACGGAGCCGCTCGCTTCCCCCGACGCGCCGGTCGCCTACCACAGCCACTGCCAGCAACGGACGCTCGGGGTCGACAGCTACACCGAGGCCGTGCTCGACGAACTCGGCTTCGACGTCGTCACGTCCGACGTCGAGTGTTGCGGGATGGCGGGGAGCTTCGGCTACAAATCGGAGTACTACGAGCTCTCGATGGACGTCGGCGAAGCACTCCACGACCAGTTCACGGACGCGGGCGACAGAACGCTCGTCGCCAGCGGCACGTCTTGTACCGAGCAGCTGACCGAGCTGTTCGCCCGTGACGCGACTCACCCGGTCGAACTCGTGGCACCCGACGGACGCACCTGAGCCGGCGGGACCGGACAGGCCCTCCCGCCCGCCGACGGACCAGCCGCGTCGGTCAGGAGTGGAGGAAGCGTTCGAGGCCGACGAGGCGGTCCGCGACGACGATCGCGGCGACGGCGATGACCACGTAGACGCTCGCGACGGCCGCGATCTGCGGGCTGATGTTCCCGCGGATGGCCCCGTAGATCGCGACTGGGAGCGTCTCCGTCACCGTCGTCGTGATGATGAGACTGACGATGAACTCGTTCAGTGCGAGCATGAACATCAGCAACGCGCCCGAGATGACACCGGGCATCAGTGCCGGGAGGGTCACGTACCTGAACGTCTGTATCTCCTCGGCACCGAGGCTCTGTGCGGCGTCCTCCAGCGTCGGGTCGAACGCGTTGACGCTCGATGCGACGCTCCAGATCATGAACGGGATGTTGATGATCGTCAGCGCGAGACCGACGGCCCACAGGTCGCCGATCCACCCGATCCTCCCGAACAGGATGAGCAGGATGAACCCCGACACGACGAGCGGCACGGTGAACGGCAACAGGAGGTATATCTGAACCCCGTGCTCGAACCTGATGTCGTAGCGGTTCAGCCCGAGTGCGGTCATCACCCCGATCGGGATCGCGATGATCGTACAGAAGGTCGCGACGACGACGCTGTTGACGAACGGGTCGACGTACTGGGACTGCTCGAGGAGCGAGGCGTACCACTTCAGGCTCAGTTCGGTCGGGGGGAACGTGATGATCTGGTTCGACCCGAGCGAGACGATGAGGATGATGAGCGACGGGAGGATCAAGAAGGCGAACTCGAAGAGCGCGAACGCGGTCAGATACGGGTGGTCACCGCCGACGCGCCGGACGAGGCCGGTCATTCCTCGCTCACCTCCACCCCGAGCGTCCCCGTTCCGTACCGCTTGAACACCACGAAGACGAACAGCGACGCGATGGCCACGAGGACGATGCACAGCACGGCCGCGAACGGGTAGTTCAGGGTGCCGAATATCTTGTTGTAGACGAAGTTCGCGGCGAAGCCGAGCGTCCCGCCGCCGAGCAGATCCGGGATCGAGTAGTTGGCCATCGAGAGCGTGAACACGACGATGGTCGCGGCGGTGATGCCCGGACGGGCGAGCGGGAGCACGACGTACCGGAACGTGTTCCACTGGTTCGCCCCGCAGTTCTTCGCCGCGCGCTCTAAGTCGGAGTCGATACTCGCGATCGCGGGCGTCAACATCAGGACCGCGAACGGGATCAGATACTGCAAGAGCCCGACGATGACGGCGACTGGCGTCCCGATGAACGCCACCGGGCCGATCCCGACCGTCCCCAGCGCCCAATTCAGAAGTCCGTTCTTGCCGAGGACGATGAGCCACCCGTACGCCCGGATAATGACCCCGGTGAAGAACGGAACGAACAGCCCGAACAGCAGCACGTACCGGAAGATCGGTCGGTCCGTGCGGACCACCAGATACGCATAGGGGAACGCGAGCGCGACGGTCCCGACGGTGACGACGGCGGAGTACAACAGCGTCCTGAAGAAGACGGTGTGAAACGCCGTCGTGTTCAACAGCCGTTCCCAGTTCGCCAGCGTGTACTGGTAGACGAAGATCTCGATCGAATCGTACGTCAGGAAGCTGTACCACACGAGCAGGCCCATCCCGACGGCGAGAAAGCTGACGAGCAAGAGCCCGGGCGCGATCAGTGCGTATCCGAACCTGTCTGAGAGGGCGGTCGTGTCGACTGGGAGGCGATTTTTGACCGAGATGAGGCCGTCCATCAGATACCACCGCGCGCGCGCCTGACCGTCGTGGAGCTCCTCTCGGATGCTCATCCCTGCCTCACGCCCGTCCCGTGCGTGTCGAACGGTCTCGTCGTGCTCACTCCGCCGCCCGTGGCGTTCGCTCCGCTGTCACGTCTTGCACCGACCACCGGCACGGTCGGACGCTCACCCGATGTTCTCATGCTATGTGTCGTATCACCGTTCCCGCTCATACATAGGTGTCCCCCATATGGTGGAGCTTTTATGACCCGGTTCCGGGTGAGCCCGAGGACCGTCGCAGCGACGGGCGCCTCCGTGGGTCGCTCGCCGGGCGCGCCCCCCGACTCTCTCGGCTCCCCTGGTCCGATCCAGTCCGCCGAGTCAGGCGGCACCACCCGACCCCGTGCGACGGCGATCAGTGTGGTACTGTGCACCGCACCACGCTTAGGGTCACCCCTGTCGACTGATCCGTCGCAATGACCGACGTCCTCGTCCTCGGTGACGCGATCGTCGACGCCGTCTTCGACGGACTCGACCGCTATCCCGATCACGGTGAAGAAGTCGTCGCACCACGGTACGAACTGCGGCCGGGTGGATCGGCCGGCTACGCATCGCTCGGCCTGACCGCCCTGGGGACCGCCACCGAGACGGTGGCGAGCGTCGGCGACGGTGTCCTCTCGACGTACTGGCTCGAGTTCCTCCGCAAGCGGGGTGTCGACACGAGCCGGGTGATCCGCGAGCCACACACCAGCATCAGCGTCGCCGCCGGCTTCCTCTTCGAGACCGACCGCTCGTTCGTCACGTACCGCGGCGCCAGCGAGGCCGGATCGATCCCCGCCGTTACCCCGACCGACTACGACGCGTTGCTGATCGCCGGCTTCTCACAGGCACCGTATCTCTGGACCGACGACGTCCTCGCCCTCGCGAGGGAGTTCTCGGCGCACGACCGCCCGGTGTTCCTCGACCCGAACTGGTCACCCGGCGAGTGGCAGCCGACGTTTTCGGAGCTGTTGCCGTCCGTCGACTACCTCTTGGTGAACCACGTCGAAGCACGGCGGCTCACCGACTGCGACGCTCTCGTCGACGCCGGAGAACTGCTGCTCGACGAGGGGGCGGGGTCGTGTGTGATCACGGCCGGCGAACGTGGCTGTCTGCTCGTCGACGACGAGGCCGTCTGGGTCGACGCCGAGCCGGTCGACGCCGTCGACGCCTGCGGCGCTGGTGACTTCTTCAACGCGGGTTTCGTCCGTGCGACACTGCGTGGCGCGGACCGACAGACCGCCGCCGCCCTCGGCAATCGCTGTGCCAGCACGGCGATCGCGTCGTTCGAGCTCCGGGAGAAACTCGACGGGATCGCGGCCGCCCCGTCTCTCGGTTGACACGCCCGGCCGGCGCACACGCAAGGACTAAGAGACAGCCTCGCCACGCTCGAACACTGAATACGGACGGCGGCCGGCCGTTCGACCGACCGCACCCGGCACAACAGCGCTCATGCCCACCACGCCCGACATCGTCGTTCTCCGCGAGGGGACCGAAGGACTCTCGATGGAACCGTACGCCGAGACGCTGCGCGAGCGACTGCCCGACTCGACGGTCGCCCACGCGCGAACGCCGCGACAGGAGCGCGACCTCGTTCCGACCGCGCGGATCGTCACGGGCATCACGGTCGACGAGGAACTGCTCGACCGCGCCGAGCGACTCGAACTGTTCGCCTGCACGTTCGCCGGGACGGAGCACCTCCCGATGGCGGCGTTCGCGGACCGCGGGGTGGCCGTCACCAACGCCGGCGGCATCCACGCCCCCGGGCTCGCAGAGCAGGCGCTCGGGAACATGCTCGTCTTCGCCCGGAACCTCCACGAAGGCTGGCGACGCCAGCGAAACGGCGAGTGGCGACACTTCCAGTCCGGCGAGTTCACCGACAGCACCGTCACCGTCGTCGGCCTCGGCTCCATCGGGGAGGCGCTCGTTCAGCGCCTGCAGGGGATGTCGGTGGACACGATCGGCGTCCGGTACACCCCGGAAAAAGGCGGGCCAACCGACGAGGTGGTCGGCTTCGACGACGACGCCGTCCACGACGCGTTCTCACGGAGCGAGTACGTCGTCCTCGCCTGCCCGCTCACCGAGACCACGCGCGGGCTGGTCGACCGCGAGGCGCTCGCGACGATGCGGCCCGACGCGGTCCTCGTCAACGTGGCCCGCGGCGGTCTCGTCGATACGGACGCGCTGGTGGCGGCGTTGCGGTCGAACGGCATCCGCGGTGCGGCCCTCGACGTGACCGATCCCGAACCGCTCCCGGGCGGGCATCCGCTGTGGGATCTGGAGAACTGTCTCGTCACGCCGCATACTGGCGGTCACACGCCGAAACACTGGGATCGTCTCGCGGCGATCCTCGCGCGCAACGTCGAACGACTCGACGCGGGCGACCCGCTCGAAAACCGCGTCCCCGTCTCGGACTCGGCCTGATCGATTTGGTCGCGTCCGGACCGACCGGTAGACACAGTGTCTACACATCGTAGAAACCTCACAATGTGTACAATTTTTACTAGGCGTCCGAGCTCCGGCCGGTGCGTTCACGGCCTGGTTCGCCGTCCCCCGAGTGGTTCGTTCCCGCTGGTCGTTCCGTGAGATCCTACATTCACAGTTGAGTGAACATTTTTGAGCGGAATCGGAACGCCCCGCACGTACGCGCTCGCTCCCCAGTTCGGGCGACGCTCGACACGGACCGTCTGGCACACGGCGGTTCTGTCGATCGCTTCGACGCCACAACCGACGAGACCGGTCGAGAACTGCGCAGATTGTATTGTTCACTAGTTACACAAAAACGGGGTCGAATCGCTGTCGACCGATGGCGCTCAGAGCGGACCGAAACCCACTGTCGGCTGTTCGTTCGGACTGGCTGGAACGACGGACTGTCGAACCCTTCGATAGAGCGCGGAGAAATCCTCAGAAGTCCGGTTGAGCGCCGGAAGACTCCGATCACCCGGGCGCACGCACGAACCGCCGGGTGACCTCCCCGATCCGAGAAGGGGTCACCTCTGTCACCCCGAGGCCACTGCAGTACGCCGATCTATCGTGTCTTCACAATACAATACTACTCGGCTATCACTCACAACGCCCCACCGTGAACTCGGGCGTCGAACACGTCGGGCGGACGAACGAACGACGGGTCGTCTCACGGGTTCCTCGGACGCTCGTCGTCCGCCGGAACGGACGGCAGGCTCTCGGCCGACCACCATATTGCTTAGAAATAGTTACTCGCATCTTGAGGTGGTGACGATCGAGTCACTCGCCGACTGCGGCACTGTGTCCGCCGAGCGACGCGCGCACGTGGTGGTCCGCGCGTTAGCCAGCGGAAGACACTCGCCCGGCTAGAACACCTGCCAGCCCCCGTCGACGTACACCATCTCGCCGGTGACGTAGCTCGCTGCGTCGCTCGCGAGGAACACCGACACGTCCGCGATGTCGTCGGGATAGCCGGGTCGGTCCAGCGGGATGGGCTTGACGAGTTCGCCAGCCTCGACCGCCGCCTCCTTCTTCGCGGCACCGGAGCCGAACTCGGTCGCGATGTGTCCCGGTGCGACCGCGTTGACCCGGATCCCGTGCGGGGCGCACTCGAGTGCCGCACCGCGCGTGATCATCCGGATCGCTCCCTTCGTCGAATCGTAGGGGACCTGGTTGGCCTGTGCGTGCGTCGAACTGATCGAGCCGACGTTGACGACACAGCCGCCAGCGTCGCGCTCGATCATGTCGGCCGCGGCGGTCTGGCTCCCGAAGAACGCCCCGCTGGCGTTGATCCCGTGGATGCGTTCGAACGTCTCCACGTCCACGCCGAACATGGGTGCGCGGTGGAACCATCCGGCGTTGTTGACCATGACGTCGACGCCGCCGAACTCCCGGGTCGCCTCGACGACCGCGGCGAGTTCGTCGGGCTCGGAGACGTCCGTCTCGACGTACTCGCCGTGCCCGCCCGCCTCGGAGACCACGTCGTGGGTCGACACGGTCGCGTCCACGTCTTTCGGCTCCCGCCGGAGGTCGGCGTTCAGGACGGTCGCGCCCGCGCGGCCGAAGGCGATCGCGATCGCCCGTCCGATGCCCGAACTGCCGCCGGTGACGACGACAGTCTCGTCCGTGAAGCCGTAGGTCACACCACTCATCGGCCGGCTCCCGATCGGCAGTGACCCTACATCAACGTGGGGATCACGGTGACCCACCGGGCGTCGGTTCGAGCGTCGGGCCGCCGGCACGCCAGAGCGCCCACCGACTGGACGAACGGCGGTCCGCACGTCCCGACCTCGGCTCCGGCACTCCTGGTCGACCGACCGTTGGTTCGTTTGGGAAGACCGAGCACTGGATCGCGTTCTGATCACGGCGTCGGCCTGGTCCGATCCGGGCCGGGGCTACCGTGGACCGTCACGGCCGGATCATTACACGTGTACGCGTGTAATGTCCGCCTCCGCCACGCCGGAGCGGGCCGACGCCGGCTCGTCGAACACACAGAGAGCTATCACATCGGTGGGGCCACGGGGCGTGGCCGTCCGCGTCGCCCCGGCTGGGTGGGTCCGCCTGTCCGCTCCGCCACGCTGTGGAGTGTTCGCGCTGTACAAACGAACCTGTCGCACGCATCCATCCCCGGGGCGACGGCTCCACGGCACAGCGGCGCGCTCGCTGGCCACGAACGGCGGTTGCGAGGGACGAACACGCCGGTTCGAGCCGCGGGAAAGCCCCGTCGCGCGGGGGCGTCCGCTCAGGAGAACTTCGCGTTGATCTCGATGACGTTCGCGGAGCGTTTGACCACTTCCGGCAGTTCCTCCTCGAACCGATCGCCACGCATCCTGCTCGTGGGCCCGGAGATGCTCACGGCACCGAGGACGTCCGCGTCGCTCAGCACGGGTGCCGCGACGCATCGGAGGCCCTCGATCTTCTCCTCGTCGTCGATCGCGTAGCCGCGCTCGCGGATCTTCGCGAGGCTCTCGTCGAGCTCCGCCCTGGTCGTGATCGTTCGCGACGTGAACTCGCGGAGGCCGTGTTTCGCGACGATGTCGTCGACTCTCGACTCCGGGAGGTGTGCGAGCATCGCCTTGCCGAGCGAGATACAGTGGAGGTACTCCCGCTTGCCGACCTTCGAGGCGGTCTGGACCGCCTTCTCCCCCGAGGCCTTGTACAGGTACACGGCGCGGCCGTGCTCCTCCGTCGCGAACTGTGCGAGTTCGTCCGTCTCCATGGCGATGTCGTCCAGCTCCGAAGTCACGACGTCGTAGAAGCCGAGCCTCGACTTCACCGTCTCCCCGAGGTCGAGGTGGCGGAGGCTGAGCTGGTACTCCGTCCCGTTCTTTATCACCAGCTCGTTCTGAAAGAGCGTGTTGAGGTGGGCGTGGACGGTCGCCTTCGAGAGGTCGAGCTCCGTCGCGAGCTCCGTGACCCCCGCGCCCTCGCGTTCCTGCAGGGCTTCGATGATGGCGATGCTGTTGTCGACCGCCTGGACCGTTCGGCCCCCGGTTTCGTTCGCCGGCATACTACTGCAGACAGGACTGTCACGTATATGTGTTTGGGTCTCGCGAACGGATTCGCCCTCGTCCCGGGTCGACGCGTTAGTCGCTCTGTGTCGGCGTGCCGGTGACGGACTCCGCCGCCTGCTCGTACGTTCTGAGCGCCGCCCGGTCCGCCGCGGCGAGCGTCGCGGTGTCCTTGCCGACGATGAGGTAGTCGAAGCCCTGCGCGAGGCGGTCCTCGACGTCGTCCGGATCGGTCGTCAGCGTCCCGACGGGGAGGCCTTGGTCGTCCCCCGCCCCGACGACGGAGCCGACCGCGTCTTCGAAAGCGTCGCTCTCCAACTCGCCGAAAACGCCGAGGGACGCCGAGAGGTCGGCGGGACCGACGAACAGCGAATCGACGCCGTCGAGCGAGGCGATCTCGTCGACGTTCGCCAGCCCCGACTCGGTCTCGATCTGGACGATGGTGAAAAGCGAGTCGCCGGCGTTCCCGACGTACTCCTCGAAGTTCCGGCCGTAGCCGGTCGCGCGACCCGACGCGACCCCCCGGATTCCCTCGGGCGGATAGCGAACAGCCTCGACGAGGGACTCGGCCTCCTCGCGCGAACTGATCATGGGGATCATCACGCCGCCGACGCCGATGTCGAGGACGCGTTTCAGCCGGACGTGGTCGTTCCAGGGGACCCGGACGACGACCTCCGTGTCGCCGGGGGCGGCCTCGACGGCCCGAACCATGTTCTCGAGCGTCTCCAGGGAGATCGTCGTGTGTTCGGTGTCGATGAGGACGAAGTCGAAGCCGACGCTAGCAGTGACTTCTGCGACCGTCGGGTGCCCGATCGACACCCACGTGCCGGTGAGGTGCTGCTCAGATTCGAACCGATCTTTCAAGTCGTGTGTCATGGGTCTCTGTCCCGGTCCACGAACCACGACGCTCTGCGGACTCCTCGGCCGATTCCCGACCGGCCCCAGTCGTCCCGTGAGACACCGTCGACGTGGAGCGGTTTTCGTCGTAGTCGAAAGTCATCTTGGACCTACATAAAAGTGTGTGTCGGCCCGACCTGTCCGGGACCCGAAGGTATAAACCGAGCTGTTCGGTCATTCGGGACAATGCAGTTCGGAGTCATCGGCTGTGGGCTGGTCGCACAGGTCATGCACGTCCCGTACCTCGCTGAACTACCGGAGACGGACCTGTTTGCGCTGGTCGATCCCGCCGTCGACAGGGCCCAGACGCTCGCGGACAGGTACAACGTTCCGCACGTCTACGCGGACCACGAACGCCTCCTCGCGGCGGTCGGCGACGAACTCGACGCCGTCGTCGTTCTCACGCCGGCGCACGCGCACGCGGACGTCGCCGTCGCGACGCTGGAACACGGCGTCGACACACTCGTCGAGAAACCGCTCGCCGCGACGCTCGAGGACGCGACCGCGATGGTTGAGGCGGCCGAGGCGTCCGACGCGACCGCGATGGTCGCGTACATGAAACGCTACGACCCCGCCTACGAGCGGGCCAGCGCGGAGATCGCCGACCTCGACGGGATCGACCTCGTCACCGCCTACGACGTGGATCCGGACCACCAGCGGATCATCAGGGAGGTGTACGACCTCGTCGACGGCGCGCCCCCGGAGGCGCTCGTCGAAGAGAGCGCCACGAAGCGGCGGCGCGACATCGAACGGGCCATCGGCACCGACGACGAACTGCTCGTCGAGGCGTACGACTTCCAGCTCGACCACCTCTGTCACGACGTGAACGCGCTCCGGGGCCTGTTCGGCGAGGTCGAGCGCATCGACCACGTGGATATCTTCGCCGAGGGCCGGTACGCCACGGCCCACCTCACCTTCGCGGACGACGTTCGGTGCGTGCTGGAGACCGGCGACTCGGACCGCAAGTGGTTCGAGGAGTTCATCCGCGTCGACGGCCCCGACGGGACGGTGACGGTCGACTTCTCGAACCCGTTCATCAAGAACACCCCGACCGAACTCCGCGTCAAGCGGGGCGTCGAGGAGCTTTCGGAGACGGTGTACACGCCGTCGTACGACGAGAGCTTCAAGCGCGAACTGAAGCAGTTCGTCCGGTGTGCGAGGGACGACGCCGAGGTCCGAACCCCGTTCGCCGAGGCGCGCGAGGACCTCCGGGTCATCGTCGACCTGTTCCGGACGTACCAGGACGAACACACCCGATCCACCGACTGATTACCATGTACGAAGACTTCGCATCCAAGCTGGCAGCGACGATGTGGGCGGACTTCGACGAGACGCCCGCCCGCGACGGACCGACCGCCGAGATAACCGACCTCTCGACGACGGTCGTCGACGGGAACTTCCCGTGGACAATCGTCACCGTCGAGACGGACGCGGGCCCGACGGGGATCGGCGAGGCCTACCCCTCCCCGGGCGTCCACGAGATCATCACGGACTACCTCCGGCCGGTCCTCGTCGGGGAGAACCCCCTCGACGTCGAACGGCTCTACCACCTGATGCGCGAGTCGCTCTCGGGGCGAGGCTCCCAACAGGGCGTCGGCACCATCGCCATCTCCGGCGTCGAGATCGCCCTCTGGGACGTCGCCGGGAAGCTCCTCGACCAGCCGGTCTACCAGCTCCTGGGCGGCAAGATGCGCGAGGACGTCGCGGTGTACGCCGACTGCCACGCGGGCGAGGCGATGGTCGCCTCGGCGGCGGCGGGACAGGCGACCGAGACCTACCGCCCAGAGGCGTACGCCGAGGCGGCCAGGCTGGCGGTCGACGACGGCTTCGACGCGGTGAAGTTCGACCTCGACGTTCCCTCGGGTCGCGATCTCAACCGGAAGTCACGACACTTCGACCCGCCGGAGATCGACCACAAGCGCGAGATCGTCGCGGCCGTCACGGAGGAGGTCGGCGACGACGCGGAGGTGGCAGTCGACCTCCACTGGAACTTCAGCCCCGAGACTGCCGAACGCCTCTGTCACGCCATCGAACCGTACGACCTCGCGTGGGTCGAGGACCCACTCCCACCGGAGAACACCGACGCGATGCGCGAACTGAAGCGCCGGGTCGACGTCACGCTCCTGACCGGGGAGAACCGCTACGGCCGGCACGGCTTTCGCGACCTCGTCGAAGAGCAGGCAGTCGACTTCCTCGCGCCGGACGTCCCAAAGACGGGTGGGATCGCCGAGACGAAGAAGATCGCCGACCTCGCGGAGGCGTACTACCAGGCGCTCGTCCCCCACAACATCGGGAGCCCCGTCGCGACGATGGCCACCGTCCACGTCGGCGCGACGGTCCCCAACTTCGTCGCGCTGGAGTACCACGCCCGCGACGTCCCCTGGTGGGAGGACCTCGTCGTCGGCGACCCGCTCATCCAGGACGGTCGCATCGCGGTCCCCGACGCCCCCGGGCTGGGCATCGAACTCGACTGGGACGTCGTCGCCGAGCACGAGAAGGGGAGCTGAGTCTCCCGTCGCGACGGTCGTCGCCCCGTGGTCGACGGGACGACACACGGGACGACGCACGGAACGGCGGTCGCGTTCGCACGGTGGCGAGCCTCTGGCCCGCTCGTGCCCGTCGGCCGCGTCGCTGCTGCTCGGCCCCGAGCGGGCCGACGCCGCCAACGACATCAGATGGATACGCGCGTCGTTCCGACGCTCCCCGTTCTCGCGGTCGCCGTCACACCCGGCGTCACGCCCCCGGTCGGACACACCCGACTCACTCCCCCCAGGGCGTCGCGTCGGGCGCTCCGTTCTCTCACCGCCTCACGGTCGCTGGCGCGGACCACGGCACGACGAGGTCCATCCACTGCGGTTCGGTGTCGACGGTGGTCGCTGCGGTGGCACGACGGCGGCCGGCGCGGTCAGTCGGCGCGGACGTCCCGCCAGACGTCGTAGTTCTGTTTGGCGTGGACGAGCGGCCGCTCGGTCCGGTTCTCGATCTCGATCGTGTAGTGGCCGTCGTAGCCGGCGTCCGACAGCGCCTCGTAGACGCCCGCGAAGTCGATGAGCCCCTCTCCGAGGTCGGTGAACGACCGGAAGTAGTTGATGACGTTGTCGAGGTGGAAGTCGGCGTTCGAGAGCGCGTCCCGGTTCGCCGCGAACTCCTTGACCGGGTCGACGTCCTTGAGGTGGACGTAGGCGATGTCGTCGGCGAAGCGCTCGATCCCGTCGGTCACGTCGCCCGCGGGGAAGTTGTCGCCGTAGGGGTAGTAGTGGGCGGTGTCCCACACGAGCTCTAAGCCGTCGACGGCGTCGAGGTACGACCGCGTCTCGTCCGGCTGTTCGACGGCGGTCGCGCCGTGGTGGTGGACGACCGGCCGCAGCCCGGCGTCGCGGGCCGCCCTGCTGACGCGCGACAGCCAGGCCTCGACCGTCTCTCGGTCGTGTCGCTGCCGCTGTGGCGGCAGGATCCCCACGAACTCGGCGTCTACCTCCGCCAGCATCGGCATGCCGTCGACCATCCGTTGCACTGCCGCCTCGGTCTCCAGCCACTCGCCCATCGCGAGGTACAGTTCGAGCCCGTAGTCGTCGAGCCACCGCCCGACGTTCTCGGGGCCGGCCGCGCGGATCTTCTCGACGCCGATTTCCACGCCGTCGTATCGGCAGGCGGCGATGTCGCCAAGCGCCGCTTCGATCTCTTCGGCGTCGTACATGATCGTGGTGTATCCGGTGCCCATACGTTCCCACATCAGTACGTGCTGAAAAATAGCTTCTGGATGCGACACACTGCCCGACGGGGCCGGCGACGACTGACGCCCGACGACGCGCCGGCCGACGGCGTCGTATGGTCGGTCTCGCGTGGGCTACCGCGGGTCGTTCACCGGGTTCTCGGGCGTTTCGCCCGCCAGGACGCGACGGACGTCCCGGGCGGCCGTGCGCCGTCGATCGTCGTTCGCCTCCTCGGAGAACCACGCGACGTGTGCCGTGAGGACGACGGAGTCGAGCTCCGAGAGCGGGCTGTCGAACGGCGGGAACGCGTCGTCCTGGCCGGACGGGTCCGTCTCGACCACGTCGACAGCGGCGTCCGCGACAACCTCGATCGGCTCGGACTGGACCGAGTCGACCTCCTGTCCCACCACTGGCCCGCCGGTCGTCCGAGATCGAGACGGTGCTGCGGCGTTCAACACGCTCGTCGCGGCGGGCCTCGCCGACCGTGTCGGCGTGAGCAACTACACGCGCGACGACCTGGACCGCGCCGACGACCTCCTCGACGTCCCGCTGTCGGCGAACCAGATCGAGATGCCCCCTGTTACCGCAGCGGGCCCTCCAGCGGGCCGTCCGGGACAGGGACGCCGCCGTCGTCGCGTACGCCCCGATCGCGCAGGCCGCGGTGTTCGACGAGAGCGAGATCACTGCCGTCGCCGAGAAACACGGGGTCGACGAGGCAAGCGTGAGCCTCGCGTGGCTCCTGTCGAAAGAGGGCGTCGCGGCGATCTCGCGGTCGCCGTCGCCGGCACACATCCGGTCGAACTACGTCCGGTCGAACTACGCGGCCCACCGGATCGACCTCGACGAGACGGACGCCGAGCGCATCGACGGGATCGACCGCCGCCACCGGTGTGAGGATCCCGCGTGGATGACGTGGGACTGACCCGCGAGAGAGGGTGAGCCGCGTCCGCGGTGGCTCGCCGCCTCGACCGCCGCGGCCGTGGCGAGCCCGCGCCGCGTCCACAAACACTGATTAGACCCCGGACGCATGGTACGACCACGATGGTCAGCATCGACTACATGGCCCACCAGGAGCAGTACAGTCCGAGCCAGCTGTTGCGCTACTCCGAACTGGCGGCCGACGCGGGGTACGACTTCGTCTGGACCTCCGACCACTTCCACCCGTGGTTCCACACCGACGCCGAAGCCGGCTTCGCGTGGTCGTGGCTGGGCGCCGCGACCGAGCGCCTCGACGTGCCGATCGGCACTTGCGTGACGCCGGCCAGCGAGCATTACCACCCCGCGCTCATGGCCCAGTCGTTCGCGACCCTTCAAGAGATGCACGACGAGCGCGTCGTCTTGGGACTGTCGACCGGCGAGGCGATGAACGAGACGCCGCTCGGCCACGACTGGCCCGACTATCCGGTCCGTCGCGACCGGCTCGAAGAGACGCTGGCGGTGATCAAACTGCTGTGGGAGTCCGACGAGTTCGTCAACTACCAGGGGGAGCACTTCGAGGTCGACGACGCGCGCCTCTACACGAAGCCGGACGAGTTGCCGGAGATCCACATCGCCGCCAACGGACCGACGACCGCGTCGCTCACCAGCGAGTACGGTGACGGCTTCATCACGGTGAAGAAGGGCTCGGAGTACACCGACCGGCTTTACCCGGCCGTGCGTCGCTACACGGCCGAGGAGGGCCGCGATCCGGACGCCATCGAGACGACGCTGCTCGCCATCGTCTCGTACGATCCCGACCGCGAACGGGCCGTCGAGGCCACCCGTCCCTGGTGGGCGACGACCCAGAACGTCTTCGACCGCGCGCTGGCGAACCCCCGCGACATCGAGCGCGAGGGCGAACAGGCCACCCGCGAGCAGGTCGAGGAGAAGTTCCTCATCGCCGACGACCCCTCGGAGATCGCCGCGACGCTCGAATCGTGGGCGGAGATGGGCTTCGACCGGATCGCGCTCGGCAACACCAGCCCGGAGCCCGAGCGACTCTTCGAGGTGATGGGTGACGAGGTCATCCCGTCGCTGTAGGCCGACTCGAACCGAAGAGCGCAGCGTCCACCCGTCGACGACCCACGGCCGTCCGGTGGCGACGCATCCTGGGACACACTGGCCGGGCGTCCGGCCCGGGCGCGTCAACGCCGCTCGCGACCCGGCTTCGCAGTCGATGAACCGGCCCTCGCAGTAGATTTATGTGGCTCGTCCGCCACATCCCGTATGCCTCCGTTCAGGAGGTAGCACGGCTCGACAAGAGACGGTCACGCCCGGCGAGCGGTGTGTCAGCCACCAGCGGCTCACGACCGCCAGCGACGGATTCACCGACACACCCGTGCCAACGGCTCGCCGCTCCGTGTCCGTCTCCTCTGCCGGGCGTCCGCCAACGCGGCCGCTCTGATCCGCTACCGAGAGTGAATATTTATTAGTCGCCCCCGTGAGGCCTAACCGAGACATGCCCAGGCTAAACGGTGGCGAGATCATCGCCCGCTATCTCGAACGAGAGGGCGTCGAGTACCTCGTCGGCATCCCCGGCCACGGGAGCACGAACCTGCTCGACGCGTTCAACGAGTCGAAAGTCGAGGTCATCCAGCCCAGACACGAGCAGGGGGCCGTCCACCTCGCGGACGGCTACGCGAGAGCGTGTGGGGACCCTCTCGCCGTGTTCACGTCCATCGGCCCCGGGGCGACGAACACCGTCACGGGCGCGGCGACTGCGTACGTCGACTCGATCCCGATGGTGATCTTCACCGGGGCCCCACAGACACACGAGTACGGCCAGGGGATCCTCCAGGAGATCGATCGACAGAACCCCGGCGACTTCCCGCGGGTGATGGACCCCGTCACGAAACAGAGCTTCGTCGTCGACGACGTCGAGCGACTCCCCCGCATCCTGCGGCGGGCGTTCCAGATCGCGACGACGGGGCGGCCCGGCCCCGTCCACATCGACGTGCCGATGGACGTTCAGGGGGCGGCCGCGGACGTCGAGATCCCGGACCCGGCGCACTCGCGGTCACACAGCCGTCCCGGCGGCGACGCCGAGTCGATCGCCGCGGCGGCCGACCTCCTCGCGGACGCCGACCGGCCCGTCATCGTCGCCGGCGGCGGCTGTATGTTGGCGGAGGCGTGGGACGAGGTACAGACGCTCGCCGAACACCTCACCGCGCCCGTCCTCTCGACGTTCCAGAGCAAGGGGATCCTCCCGGAGGATCACGACCTGTTCGTCGGCTACGCCGGGTGGATCGGGTCGACGGCGGGGAACGAACTCGCGACCAGCGCCGACGTCGTGCTCGCGATCGGCTGCCGCTTTTCGGACCTCCAGACCTCGTCGTTCGAGCCCGGCGTCAGCTTCGAGATCCCACCGACGAAGCTCGTCCACGTCGACATCGACCCCAACGAGATCGGCAAGAACTATCCCGTCGATGTCGGCATCCAGGGCGACGCGAAAGTCGTCACGCGCGAACTCTACGACGAGCTCAGCACGCGTCTCGACCCCGTCCCGACGGCGGACAACGAGTACTACGACGAGATTCAGCGGCGCTGGGCGGAGTGGAAGGCGATGCTCGACGACCGACAGACCGACGACGTCCCGATGAGCATCTCCCGGGCGCTCGGGAGCCTTCGTGAGGCGCTCCCCCGGGACGGGCTCGTCGTCTCGAGCGCGGGGCAGCCCCAGGAGACGGTGCACCCCGAGTTCCCGGTGTACGGGCCGCGGCAGAACATCTCGTGTGGCGGCTTCTCCACCATGGGGTTCGGCGTCTCGGCGGCGATCGGTGCGAAACTCGCACGGCCGGAGAAGCCCGTCGTCGACGTCGAGGGCGACGGGAGCTTCCAGATGTGTATGGAGGAGGTCGCCTGCGCCGTCGAACACGACATCGACGTGACGTGGCTCGTCGTCAACAACCACGGGTGGAAGTCTATCCGCAACCTGCAGGTCGACAAGTACGGGTGGGACCGGGTTCTCGACACCGAGTTCACCGAGGAGACCGACACGGACTACGTCCAGATGGCTGATGCGTTCAACGTCGGCTACACGAAGCGGGTCGTCAGGCCGGAGAACCTCACCGAGGCGCTCTCCGCGGCGATCGACCACGACGGCCCCGCGTTCGTGGAGGCCGTGGTCGAACCGGACAACCCCGACTCGGGGGCGATCGTCACCGGCGAGTGGGACCTCGCGGACCTCGAAGAGACGTAGCCCCGTCGTCCGGATCAGTTTCCGCCGCCCCGAGGCCGTCCTCGTCCGCGGAGTCTTTTTTGACCGCTCTACTCCCGGAGTCCGGCCTCGTCTCGATGCCCCGCGGCGAACGACCCGTTCGGTTGCTCCGTGTGGTGCCTTCGTTGGCGGTTCGTGGCTGACGGACGCGTTCTGGTACGTCGATCCGGTCGTCGAACGACTGCGGCTCCGAGGTTTTCACTCCCTCTGTAACGGTCGTCCGGACTCCGTCACTCGACTCCCGGCTCGCTGGCGCGCTCGACGACGCTGTCCCGCCACCGTGCGTTCGTCGACAACGAACACTGTTCTCGATGCATCGCGATATCGGCCACGTTCGAAACTTCCGTTTGTTCCTCTCGAACGAACGTCGCTCGGATCGGCCGACGGAGCCCGTCCGTCTCGGCGACTGCTTTACGAGCATATGCGCGTAAGCTCTTGATGCCGGAGACCGAACTTTACCCGCTGCCGGACAGCGAGAGTGCCGATCACGAGACGTCGGTGTCGCGATACGACGCCGTCGCGGACGCGCTCGGGTCCCCACCGGCGACGAGATCACGTGATCACCACCGTTTGTTCCATGCGAACGATTGCCTCGCTGAGTCGCTCTAGTGATATCAGAAATAGATACTCGAACTGTTCTCACAATCCGCTCACCGGGCACTGTCTCTCGCCGGAGCTCACCATCGGCCCCGAAGGCCGGTTCAGCGAGCGATCTGGCCCGTTGTGGTCGTCTCGGTCGGTTCTGATCGACTGTCGAGCGTTCGTCGACGCATCGTTCCGCCCGGCCGACTCGATCCGCGATCAGTTCCGCACACACGGCCCACTATGACTGTGTGGTCGGGTTTCGACGCCTCGGTACGTCCACCTCGGACTGTTTCGAGCGGAGTCTTGGTGAGCGTATCTATCGGTCCTCTTCGGGAAACGATCTTTGATCGTTCTCCCCCGAATTCGGGCTGGTGGCGCGGGGCCTCCAACGCTCCGGGGCGGCGCTCTGGCCAGCGAACCGGTGCCGCCAGCTGGACCGCGGGACGCGGACTACTCCCGGCGGGCGGCGTCGATCCGGGCCGCGATCTCGTCGACGTGCTCCGCGAGGACGTGCACCGCGGCGTCGTGAAACTCCCGTCCGGTCACGTCCCGCACGTCGTGTTCCCGTCGGAGCGCCGTCTCCACCTCGAACTCGACGTCCTCCAGGAGCGTCAGCGTCTCGGGGCGGGCGTAGATGCTCTTGGCCGTCGTCTCGTCGAAGGTGAACGCTGGGCCCGCTCCGTCGTCGGGGCCCGAGGAGGTGGATTGGGCCGCCTCCTGGTCGGTCGCGTCAGTCGCATTAGTCGCGTCAGTCGCGTCAGTCGCCGCCTCTCGATCGTCGTCTGCGGGGCCGTCGACCTGCTCGCTCAGCCCCGCGAATCGGTTGTCGTCCGGCATCGTCACACCCTCAGTTCGCCGTCGGCCTCGGGAGCGGTTTCGACTCCGCCGCGCTCGACGGCCGCCGCGAGTTCGTCCAGTCGAACCAACATGTCGTTGTCGGGATCGTGCTCCCGGAGCGTCTTCCCCTCGCGCCACGCGCGCTTGAACGCGATCCGTTTCCGTATCCCCGGGCCGGGAGAGTTCGGATCGTCGAAGTGGGCCGACCGGGCGAACGTCGGGAGATACCCCGCGAACGGCGACTCCTCCAGATCGCCGATGATCCGGCGCTCCTCGTTGTCGCCTTCGAGCTGGTTCGGGACGATCGCGAGGAGTTCCAGCTCCATCTCGTTGCGAATGGGCGTGATCTGGTGCTCCCACATCCGCTCGAAGCCGCTCACCGACGGCTCGCTCATGAGCAGCGGCACGACGACGTTCTGCGCGCCGATGAGCGCCGCGTCCGACAGCGGGCCGAGGCTCGGCGGTGAGTCGATGACGACGTAGTCGTACGCCTCCCCGAGCAACGGCTCGACGATCCGCCGCCGGACCCAGAGCATCCCGAACGTCGAGTTCCTGATCCGGTCCTCGACGCTGTCGAGGTCGACGTGCGCCGGCAGCAGGTCGAATCGGTCCCGCGAGCGAACGACCTCCCTGACGTCGATCGGCTCGTCGTCCGTGAGAACGCTCCCGACGTGGTCCGTGGCGTTCTCGTAGGCGTGCTTGAACCCGACGCCCTCCGTCGCGTTCCCCTGCTGGTCGAGGTCGACGAGCAGCACCCGGTTCCCCCGGGCGGCCAGCGCGTCGGCGAGGTTGATCGCCAGCGTCGTCTTGCCGACCCCGCCTTTCTGGAGCGAGACGCTGACGGCTCTGCTCATCGGAGAGAACCCCCCACGGTTCGCACGCCGCGTACAATTTTCACAAATTTTGCAGTTGGTGACATTCGTAAACCTCGTGTACTGTCGACAGTGCCTACACTGTACGCCCTCGGTATAGTTCTCCGTCAGACGAGCGACCGACGGTCCGAGCGTCGACGCGCCGCTGGGTGGACCGACCAGCGTCGGCCGAGACGACGGGGGCTGGCGGCTGGTGTTCGCCGGCGATGCGACACACCTCTGACGGCCTCAGCCCTCCGGCGCATAACGCCGTGTCGACGCGTCCCCGCGACCGACGACGGCTCGTGACGGCGACGCGGTCCGTGCGGCGGTCTGGTCCGGTTGACCACCGACAGTACACGACTCGGATCGGCGAGAGCCACATCATATAACCTCGTGGAAGTCGTACATCGAACCGATGGTCGAGACGATTACTGCGGCACGGCTCCGCGACTGGATCGATGGGGAGAGAGAGTTCTCGCTCCTGGACACGCGCCCAGCGGAGAGTTACGACGCGTGGCATATCCAGGATGCGGTGCAGTACACGTACAAGCCCGACTTCGAGTTCGACGCGGACGACTTCCGAGCCCAGACCGGACTGGCACCGGACGACGAGATCGTCACCATCTGCGCGAAGGGCGTCTCCTCGTTCGACATCGCGAAGCGACTCGCCGACAGCGGGTACGAACACGTCACGGTCGTCGAGACCGGGATGGAGGGCTGGAGCGCGGTCTACGACGTCGTCGACGTTCCGACCGCCGGTGACGTCGAAATCGTGCAGTTCCAGCGCCGCGCGAAGGGGTGTCTGGGCTACCTGATCGCCGATCCGAAGACCGAGGTGGCTGCGGTCGTCGATCCGACGCGACACGTCGATCGGTTCGCCGCAGTCGCATCCGACCGCGGCTACTCCATCGAGTTCGTTCTCGACACGCACGTCCACGCCGACCACCTCTCGGGCGGCCGGGAACTGGCCGACTACGTCGGGGCGACCTACTGCCTCGGTGCCGACGCCGTCGACCGAGGCGTCGACTACGAGTTCCGAGCGCTGGAGCGCAACGAGGTCGTCACCGTCGGCGGCGTCGACGTCAAGGCCGTCGCGACGCCGGGTCACACCTCCGAAATCGTGAGCTACCTCGTCGACGGCGAGGCCGTCCTGACCGGTGACACGCTGTTCGTCGACTCGGTGGGCCGCACGGAACTCCAGTTCGGCGAGGGCGAGGCGGCCTCCGGGGCCGACCTCCTCTACGAGTCGCTGCACCGAACCCTCCTGGCCGAACCGGACGCGGTCACCGTGCTTCCGGGTCACTTCGCCATCGACGCGGACGGAACCGCCGACGTGACGCCCGGCGAACCGGTGACGACGACGGTCGGGACAGTCCGAACTGGCCTTGATCTACTGACGGCCGACCGGGAGACGTTCGTCGACCGGCTCACGGCGTCGCTCCCGGAGAAACCACCGAACTACGAGACGATCATCGACATCAACGCCGGGCGGCGGGCCCCCGGCGACGAGGAGACGCGGACGGAACTGGAACTCGGGCCGAACAACTGCGCAGCGACGGGCGACTGAGCACGCGTCCCGGCGTCGCGGCTCAGTCGACGAGCACGCGGTCAGTGAGCCAACAGCCGTCGAGAGGGCCACCGCGCTGCTTCGACAGCCCGAACACGTAGGTCACCGTCCGACCGCCGGGGCCGGTGAGCGTCACCCGCTGTTCGGCGCTGCCGTCGCCCCGCTCCATCGGCCCGGAGACGGCCTCGACGTGGTCGACCATCGGCGCGTACTGCGGGCCCCGGACCATCCGGACGAAACGGTCGACCGGGCCGGTCGAGCGACGGTTCGCCGGGGAAGCGAAGTTGTACGCGGTCTTGATCCCCGCGTCCTCCACGGGGTCGTCGTTGTCGGCCAGCGCGGTCAACTGAATCTCGACGACGCGCACGGGACTGTACGAGGGGTCGGGCGCCGGGAGGCCGGTGACGGGGTAGTCCGAAGGTGACATGACGGAAGAACGGCGGCGGATAGAACAACCTAGCGACCCGAACGGCTTGAACTTGTCCCGTCGGACGGAGCAGTTCGGCCGGCCGCCGGTTCGACGCTCGTCGCGACCGGGCGAGACACCCGACTGCGAGCGGCCGAGACAATATTTTTCACACAATTTATCTCTTTAAACTGTATTTAGAGGCGCTGAGAAGCCGGCTGAGAGCAAACACACCGCGACGGAGTTAATTACCTGCAGCCCCTAGCAAAAATACAATGAGTTTTCAGGAACGGCGCGACGATCAGCCACGCGAAACGGCGTACGAGACGGTCGACCTCGGCGTCCTCGTGATCGGTGCGGGGGCGGCCGGCGCGCGGACGGCGATCGAACTCGTCGAACAGGGGGTCGACCCCGAAGACATCCTCGTGATCGGGAAGCGTACCCACGGAGACGCTCACACGACGTGGGCCCGCGGTGGGATCAACGGTGCACTGGGTACCCACGACCCCGAGGACGACTGGACGATCCACGCCGCGGACACGCTGAAAGAGGGTCACTTCCTGAACGACCCCGAGAAGGTCGAGACAGTCACCCG
The DNA here is from genome assembly GCF_024228675.1 of Salinigranum marinum. Lineage (NCBI taxonomy): Archaea > Methanobacteriati > Methanobacteriota > Halobacteria > Halobacteriales > Haloferacaceae > Salinigranum > Salinigranum marinum. The sequence goes on from NZ_CP100462.1 coordinate 217,058, forward strand.
GCGAATGCCCGACGTGCTGCGCGAACTGGACGACTGGGGGATGCCGTACAGTCGGACCGACGACGGCGAGATCGACCAGCGGTACTTCGGCGCACAGTCGTTTCGGCGGACGGCGTTCGCCGGCGACCACACCGGCGAGTCGCTCATGGAGACGCTGATTCGGCGGGCCAGAGCGCTGTCGGTGCCGTACCGCGACGACGTGTTCGTCACGCGACTACTCACGGACGACGCGGCTGGCCGTGTACTCGGCGCGGCCGGCTTCGACATGGACACCGGCGAGTTCGTGCTGTTCGACGCCGACGTCGTCGTGCTGGCCGCCGGTGGCCACACCAGCCTCTACGACCGGCACTCCTCGCGCGACGACGAGAACACCGGTGACGGGCCAGCCCTCGCGTACCAAGCAGGCGCCAGGCTGATGGACATGGAGTTCGTCCAATTCCACCCCACCGGGATGGTCGGGGGCCGGTACGGCGAGGAGTGGGACGGCCGGTTAGTGACGGAGGCCGTCCGCGGCGAAGGTGGCCGCCTGTTCAACGCCGACGTCTCCGCGAGCGAGGCGAGCGGAGGCGCGGGAGAACAGGGTTCTCCCGCCGGCGAGCGGTTCATGGAGCGGTACTCGCCCGAGCAGATGGAACTGGACGCACGGGACGTGGTCGCGCGGGCCATCGACCGGGAGGTCCGCGAGGGCCGGGGAACCGACGACGGCGGCGTCTACCTCGACATCTCACACCGGGATCGCGACTTCATCCGCGAACGACTCCCCCGCATGTACGAACGGTTCGCCGAGCTCGGAGTCGACATGGCCACCGACCCCGTCGAGGTGGCACCGACGGCCCACTACGGGATGGGTGGAGTCGTCGTCGACGCGGTTGGCGAGACGGACGTCGACGGCCTCTACGCGGTGGGCGAGACGATGGCCGGCGTCCACGGCGCGAACCGCCTCGGGGGCAACTCGCTGGCCGAAACCGTGGCGTTCGGTGTCGTCACTGGCGCGGCCATCGCAGCACGGCGACAGCGAGGAGCGGTCGGCGGGGCTGACAGCGGCGTGCTCTACGACCGGGCCGCGATTCACTTCGCCGATCTGGGGCGACTCGCCCGGAGCGACGGCACGTACGACCCGGAGGCGCTGTTCGACGAACTGCGCGAGGTGCTCTGGGCGCATGCCGGGATCCGCCGCGACGACCGGGGACTGTCTGCAGGGCTCGACGCGCTAGCCGACCTCCGGACCCGGGCGTCGGACCTCGCCGTGGGCGACCCGACGACGCGGTCGTTCGCGTTTGCGATGAACCTCGGGTTCGCGCTCGACGTCGCCGAGGGGATCCTGCGAGGGGCGGCCGCCCGCACCGAGTCGCGGGGAGCACACGCACGGACCGACTACCCCGAGACTGACGAGGAGTGGCGTCGGAACGTGGTACTCCACCGCGATAGCGTCGGGGCGATGCGACTCACCACGACGCCCGTCGACGAACCGAGCGAGGCGGTGCAGGTGGCGCTGGACGCCGGCTACGAACTCGACTACCATCAGTTGGAGTGACACAGGCCGCGGGAGACAGTCCCGATCTACGATCTACTGTGTACTGCGCGACGCGCGACTCTCGACCCCGATCGCTCGGGTTCGAGCGCGGAACCTCCGAGCGGATCAGTCCGGTGTTGAGAGTGCGCTGACGAGCACGTAGAGGGCGAACGCGGCGACGAGCAGTCCACCGAACTGCGTCCCCGCCGTCGCCAGAAACCCGACGTCGTACAGTAGCGGCGCGGCCATGAACCACAGCCCGAAGACCGTCGTCAGCGTCGCGGCCGCGACGGACGGGACAGATCGGATGCGGTAGAGCCAGAGGCTCTGCGCGGCGAAGACGACGCCGAGGAGGCGCACACTCTGGGTCAGTCGTTTCAGGTTACTAGTCGTCGCCACGCCGCTGTTGTCGACCCAGATGGCCGCCGTTCCTGCGTCGTCGCTCGTCAGCACTGGTCGATGACGAGCGATTGCACGGTCCCGACCGCTCGCCCGTCCACGTCGACGAGGTGTCTTCCCGGATCAAGCGACGGAGGCGTCGGCGACACCAACTGATCGTCAGACAGCCGTCGACTATTCCCCCGGGCTGTTGTGGCTACTAGTTCACCGTGATCGCTCCTCTGGCTTTCCCCCACCTACCGCAGATTGTAGTTGGTGAGGATGTCGGGCTGAGTGGGCCGACGGGATGATCTACCACGATAGCCGAGCAAGCATATTGCTCCCAAGACTAATATGCTTGTGCATACGAGACTACGCATGACCGACAATCGCCCCGCCGACGTGAACGAGCGCGTCACCGAGGAGTGGAAGGCGGACACCAGTCCGGGCGAGCGCGTTCGCACCGTCATGAAGCGGACGTACGATCCCCAGTCAGTCGCTACCATCGCCGAGCGTGCGCTGACCTCAGAGACGACCGCACGCAAGCATCTGGGCATCCTTTCAGCGGATGGCTTCGTCGAGGCAGTCTCCCCGCCGGATGCACGCGGAACGTGGTACAAACGCGCTCCCAGATCGGTCGTCCTCGAACGCGCCAAGCAGATACTCGATTCGGTTGACATCGAGACGCTGTCGGCACGCGTCACGGAGCTTCGCGAGACCCTCCGAGAGTTTGAGGAGCAGACCGGCGCAGAATCGCCACGCGCCGCGGCCATCGCTGACGCGGAAATCGGTGCAGAGGCGATGACGGAGTGGCAGACGGCACGTCGGAACCTGAAGCTCGCACGGGCCGCCCTCGCGCTCGCGGACGCAACCGAGGCCGTCGAGGACGACACCGGCTCGGACGAACGCGGCGAACCAGCAGGCGTCATCGGCTGAGACGATGCGAGGAACCGAGTCGCACTCGCTACAAGGCGCTCTCGACGCCGGCGCACTCCACGACTTTCGCTCCGAATTCGAGCGCCTCGAACCCCTCGCGAGCGGATTGCTGGATGATCCAGTAAGTCCCAGTGAACTGCGTCTCCAGCTCGACGACGGCATCGGCGGGGCGACGACTGCGACCATCACCGTCCGGTGGTCAGTACGAGACGATTACAACGTCCACTACAGTGACAACATGGATCGGAACCTCCGATGGGACGTACATCCTCACGGGTACACCGCTCCTGATGGAGATGCCCACTACCATCCACCGCCGAACGCGTCGAACGATGACGACGATGTCGAAGCGTCCTGTATCGGGGTCACTGAACTCGTCCTCGTCGCACGTGCCGTCCATCAGTTGTGGCGAGTTGGCTATGACGCGGGGACTGTCGACCCGCTCAACGACGCAATCAATCCACCGTAGACGCGAGCCACCCCGTCGTCCTGATGATCCCCTAAGACTCAATCATCCACTTCAGCGTCGTCTCCCCTGGGAGAGATGCGATCTCATGTTGCCGACCGGGCTGCCGGTGGAGGCGAAGCTGATCCGCTACTGGCGAACGGCGATCCGGAACCGACCATGTTCGGCCACGTGTCCAGTCCGTTTCACCGAACCACGCTCCTGACCGATGCCCGTCGGCTGCACGAATCCTCGTTCGGAGATCAAAGCGGTCTGCTCGGTCTGTGCTACACCCGCACCGACGCGGATTCAAAAACCGCGGAGGAGCTGCCAGAACGATACACAGCAGCGGACGCCGCCGAGAAGATTGTCCGCGACATCAACTACTGGTACGAAATCGATGCGAGCGTGTGTAAGATTACTCACTTCACTGGTCTACAACACACCGTCCACAAGCAGGGTGCAGTCATCTCTTGGAGAATCGAGTAGACGCGTGAAATGGTTGATTAGATGTGACCGACAGACCGCGAGGCGTTCGCTCGTCGGCGCCGACAGCGACACTCGTGGGAGAGCCGTGCGAAGTTCTTGACGTAGTCGTGGATAGCTACCGCGAGGTCGAACATCGCATCGGCCTGCTGTCTAGCCGCGACCGTATCGCGTTGACATCCTCCCCGCGCTACCGCGCGAGGATTCCTCCGGTGGGGGGTTCGGCTACCGACCCACGGAGGCAACTTGCGGGTTCGTGCGCACTTCTTTGGGACTTTCGTGAGTGCGTGGTGACTCCGACCAGTCGTGGTCGTCCCACTCGAATCGCACGGGCCGTGCCATCGGCCTGGCTTCCGTATCGCTGTTTTCTCGAAGGAACGTCTCTGACGCCTTGAGGTCGGCATGTCCCTCGAAACCGCACGGACACGTCAGCGTGTCCTCGTGGCGAATCGTCTCGTCGTGGCCGCCACACTCGAGACACGTCTGACTCGTCCCCGCTTCCGACTCGGCTTCGAGGGCGATGCCATACTCCTCACAGACACACGCGAGACGGTGGATGAACTTCTTGAACGCCCAAAAGTTGTGTGTCTTCTCATTCACCCTGACCGACCAATGCGTTTTCAACACGTCGGTCAAGTCACCCACGTACACTGTCGCCACGCCCTCGTCGTACAGCCGTTCAACGAGGTCGCGCACCAGCGCGTTCTGTGCGTGGTCACGACGCTTCGTCCGCTGTCGGTACAGCCGTCGAATCCGCTTGGAACTGTAGCGTCCCTCTCGGAGTCGTCCGGAAGACGGAGTCTTCCGTGATTCCGAGAGACGCAGTCTCTCGGGCAGTTTCGACTGTAGACGGGCGATTTCGTCTGTCGTCTCGCAGAATCGTCCGAACAACCCCCGACCGTCGTAGAGGTACTGGTTCCCAGTGGTCGTGGAACAGGCGACGAGATTGTTCGCGCCACCGTCGAGGGCGGCTTCGTGACAAGCCAGTCGAGAATCAGGTACGGTGACTGGTTGAAAAGCCCTGAACGTGTCGCTAACCTCGTCGTACTCAAGTTCCAGACGACCCTGTTTGCCGTCCCACTTCGGAGTGCCTCGGACTTCGAGGCGGAGTCGTTCGTGGTAGCCGAGTCTGTATTCGTCTTTCAGGTCTTGCCCGACAGGGATTTCGAGACGACTACGCTTCCCCCACCGAATCGTATACTGGTTGTTTCTGATGTAGCTACGGAATTCGCGTCCGTCCCCCTCGTTGCCCCAGTATGACGGCGGGTTGGCGTACTCGCCTTTCTCCTTGAGGGCGAAGAACGACCGCCACGCTTCGCTGTTCTTGCGCGTGACCTGTTGAACGGTTGCGCTTCCGACGACACCGTTGTACTGTCCACGGTATTCGGACGTGTCCCACACGTCGCCGTCACCGAAGTAGTTCTGACGACGTTCGTAGGTCAGTTCGTTCCACAGAGAAGCGGAGGCGTCGAGGAACCGTAGGAGGCACTCTTTGTCGTTCTCGGTCTGTGGCACGACCTCGAAGGTGTTGACGCGCTTCATTCGTCGCCACCTTCCTGTTCAGCGATGTAGCGTTCGACAGCACCTTTCGAGGCGTCATCAGAACTGCCGAGTAGTTCTGATTGGCACACCGAATCGCACAGCGATTCGGGGACGCTTCCCGCCGTCCCGACGTAGTACGAACGGGTCCACTTCACGCGGTCGTCGTACCGTTGGTTGTACTTCCGCGCCGAGATACCCTTGACCCAGTTGACGATGAGTGACGGGGCATTCTTGGGTGGACTCCCGATGAACAGGTGTACGTGGTCGGGCACGACCTTGGACTCGGCCAGTTCGAGGTCTTTGTCCTCACAGATTTCCGCGAAGATGGTTTCGAGATGCCTTGTTGAACGCAAGACAGCGTCGGGGTGGGGTTGCTGATCTACAATTTTACGGCGCTAAAGACGGCTTCTCGCCCTCAGAAGATGCAGTAGCTGTCACTCACAGCGGTTGCTGATGAGTCAAAACTATGGTACCTTGCTCCATTGTTCCGGTGACGGCGGCGATGCCTCTCCCGGATACGTCCGGAGAAGGGGAGCAGACGGCGAGCCCTAACTCGCCGCCTGCGTCAGGTTATGCACGATGCACTTGCGAGTCAGCTCCCGGAACTGGCCATGCCAGCTCCGGGAGCGGAGCTTCTCGCCGTCGTCTTCCTTCAACTGCGAGAAACCTGTCTCGCTCATCCAGCGTTGGTTGTAGTCCTCGTTCATCCGGGCGTTGTGGGCCTTCTGCAACGGTGTCTGCTCCCTGTGCTTGATCAACGGTCGCGTTGAGTTGGAGCGACACTCCTCGCGGAGGTCGCTCCACGAATAGTTCGCATCAGCAGACAACACACGCAGGTCTTCCGCGTTCCGGCGGAAGACCTGCATCCCGATGTGGCCGTCCCAGGCTTTCTTCGTCGTGAAATGAACGTCCTTGATCGCCAGCGAGTTCACGTCGATCAAGATCGTCGTCTTCATCGACTGGAACGAGTAATTCGCGCGGTCGCGGTAGTGGTAGCTGGTTTGATCGCGCTGGAAGCCACTCGCGTCAATCGCGGCTTCACCACTCCAGCCCGCCTGCTCCGCCGAAGCGCGGAGCAGGCGGCGCAGGTCACGCATCCGGTACTCTTGTTCCCACCGGCAGAACGAACTGTAGTGCGGTGCCTCGTCAAGTTCGAACACGGCGAGGACACCGGGCATCTCGTTAAGATAGTCTTCAGTCTCACGGAGGCTCTTCTCCAACTCGACGCGGTACAGAATCAAGGCGATCTGCACCCATTTCGCGTACCCGCCCGCGCCGTCCGGCGCGGCGGGTACTTCCGGGTCGTCAACGTGCTGTTTGGCAAGATCTCGACACATCCGTGCTAGCCGTCTGAGCGATGCCATATCGCCAGACGGCGTCCAATTACGGGTTAGCGTGACGGAATCTTCCCGTGAGAGCGTCTGAAGCTGCCGTTAGTCGACCGCAAAACAAGGCATTTCGAGACGTTCCTTCGTCTTCCCCGTCAGGTGCGAACGCCGATACTTCGGCACGAACACTATGTGGTAGTAGAGTTCGTATCTCGCGTGACGGGTACTCTTCACCATCTATGTATACTATCATTGTTAGACGCGTTAAATTTCGCGTTGAAACCCCGTCTATGCCATTGTCGGCGGTTGAATACTATTGGTCGGCTTCATCCCCGCCCTGAATGGCGAGGCTTTCGCCTCGAATTTTCCGTAATACGCCGCTGCACGGTTGTCACGGTACAACTGTTTCAGTCGTCGCGCGGTTTCTTCCGTGACGAAACGGAGTTCCGCACCGCGGTCGTAGGCTCGGTCGTGCCCCTCACGGAAGTCATCGATCGTGTCGTTCGACGCGGTAAGCGCGTCGAACTCAAGCGTGCGCTCGGTGGCCGCGAATGACATCTCGATGACGCTCGTGGTACCCGTCGTGGTCGCGAAGCAGGCGACACGCGTCGAGCGATCGGCAGGCTTTCCGGAGCTGGATCACGTCGGACTCGTGTTCATTCGGGTCGAGTCCCTCCTCGTAGTCGGGGCGGCCCAGTTGGCCACCGAACGCATCCTCGACACGAGAAATAGACTCTTCGAGATCAGCGGGTTCGTCAGGCACCGCTCATAACCTCGTGCTTGAGATCACGGACGGTGTCGCTGTCCACGAGCGTAATCGCGTCGGTGAACACGTCCTCGAGTCGATCGCTATGGGCCTGTGCCGACTCCGGCGTCTCGACGAGGATCTGGAACTCGTAACGGTCACCCTGCCCGGTCGTCGCCCGGTCGTACCGCCGTCTGCGACCCGCCGTGCTGGTGTCACCGAACCGCTGCTGTCCGAGTTCCTTCGCGAGTTCGTTAGCGCGGTGCTGGTCGGCCCGGTCGCTGGCGAGTACCCAGAGGTCGATGTCGCTCTGTCGGTCGGCTCGACCACGGGCGACACTGCCGAACACGAGAATGCCGTCGACCGTTCCCAGTTCGTCGCGTAGTCGATCCAGTGCCGCACGGACGGGAGGGTGGAATCCGACTGCGGGATGCGCAGAACGGGGTCGTCGGGCTTCGTGATGCGGGTGCGATTGATGCTGACGAGTCGACGGTTGCCCGTCGTTTCGGCCACCACGATGCCCTTCGCTTCGAGGACGTCGACGGCTCGCTTGACCGACTGGGCCGCGTTGTCGGTGAGGCGGCCAAGTTCGCGGATCGTGAACTGCTCGTAGGGGTTATCGACCAACAGCCGGAGGAGGTCGTTAGTGGCCGTGTGGCGGAACAGGTCGGGGCTGGGGCCGGAATCGGGATCTCGACTGAGACTTGCTGCGTCTTATCGGCCGTCCCTTCTTGTCTCGCTATACGTGATATGTACCGTCTGACGAGACAATAGTCTTCTGCCGTGATTTTTGCCAGACTTCTCAGTGAGGCCATTATTTCGACCATCGGTTCTCGATATGAGGCGACTGTTCTGTGGTCGTTTGACAGGCCCATTGTCGCTATGCAGTGACGGTGGTATCTGCGACAGGATACGCTGAATCCCGAACGACAACCACCTCCATTCCCACGAGGACGAGAAGCGATACGAACGCCGTCAGCAGCAGGGCGACAATTGGCTCCTGATACGCCGCTATCTGTCCGGCCTCGACGAGTGCCGTCGTCACACCGAACAGCGCGAGGAAGTTGTGGAACACAAGTGCCCCATAGACCGATCCACCGATGAAGTAGAACAGGCCCGTCCCCACACTCACGAGCGTCAGCAGTCCGATCATCTCGACGGAGTTGAACGGTGGGCTGTGCGCGAGGTGATACACCCCGAACAGCACGCTTGCTGCGACGAGTGCCGCGCTGTCGGCGACTCTGCCACCGACTCCCCGGCGTCGCAAGAGTGCAGCCACGCTCCCACCGACGACGACCCAGCAGACGACCACCTCCGCGATGGACACGGGCAGCACCTGCGCGAACGCGTTCATAATCACGACCGGATCCGTCGATGGCGGTCGTTGCAAGAGATAGACCGCACCTCCGAGGACGCTCGCTACGACGACCACGGCGAGCGTCCGGGGGAGTGACTGGAATCCGAGGTCACGTCGTGAGACGAAGCCCGACGCAACAAACGCTCGAACCAGCCAAAGCGCGAGAATCGTCCCGACGAGGACGTTAGCGACGCCGGTGTAGACGATGCGGTCGACGGTCGCCTCCGGTCGAAGCAGTGTCTCAATCCGCCCCTCCAAGAGCCACGTGACAGCCGTCCAGACGCCGTATGCACCGATCGCCACGAGTGTCTTCCTCACCGGTGAGAGCCCGCGGACGAACGAGTGAACCACCCCACGTTGAACGACCTCTGGTTCTGGATTCATACTGTAGTTACGCTGTCAAACTTCGTAACGGTACCTGCCGACTCCCATCTGCTGAGAGGTGGGCACACTGTCGACCGAGATCTCGTACCAGCGGTTTCTTCCGTGTACGCTGTCGATATTCCTCGTACGCTCATGTGTAGCAGATTGTTGATTTCAGAGAGTCGCTTCGACAGCGTGCTTGAGTGCTTGTCGACCGGGTTTTCTGAAGAGTTCGCTGCGTAGCTGGAAGGCGCGAAGATACTGTGTCAACTTGTCTTTCGAGATACCTCGATGGGGCGAGAGCCACCGTCGCGCCAGCGACGCGTGGCTCTCGCAGGTGTTCACGTGAACGTCTCCATCCGCGTATTCGCCGTCACCGTGGACGACGTATTCGCGGTCGAACTCGTCGTCGTCCTCTAGTGGGTCGTATGCCCGAAATCCATCGGTGTAGACGGTCAGCGACTCCTCCTCGTGTTCTTCAAGGAGGAGTCGCACCGTCGATTCGTCGGCGGATTTCGCGGGAACGACGTATCGCTGTCCAGTTCCACGGTCAACGAGTGTGAAGATCGGCGGCTTGTCTTGATCGTACCTTCCGCGTCCGCGTTGTGAGAGTCCACGCGAGCGCGACTCTTGGTCGCGCTCGCGGCCTTTCAGTCCGGCAGAGACGTACAGTTCGTCGATCTCAACCGGTCCAACAAGATCGAGACGAGGCGCGTCGAGCGCTCTGGTAAAGCGCTCGACGCGCCGATGCATCGTCTTGTAGGTCACTCCGATCTCTCGCTGAAGTTGCCGGAGACTCGTGTTGAATCGCAAGAACGCGTAGATCGAGAACAACCACTTGCGGAGCGCAACCTTCGAGTGAGCGAAGATTGTGCCCGTCTTATCGTTGAACGTGCGGTCGCAATCCTTACACAGATAGCGTTGAAACGCCCCATAGCTGCCGTTTCTGACCGTCCGGTCAGAACGGCAGCGAGGGCAAGAAACACCGTCACGCCAGCGAACCTGCTGTAACAGGTCCGCTGCGAGCGATTCCGAGCTAAACACATCGAGCGGAATCATTCGTGTCGGACACCGCTACGCGGTGTCCTTGCTCTCTTCGATTCCAGAGCGACAGCTGAACGCTATCAACAATCTCCTACTGAAGAGCGTAGAAACTACCACACAGTACGTGAACCAGGCAGGCGTGGGAGTCGTACCAGTCGGGGGGCTATCGGGCGGAAAAGAGGTGTCCATGCGGGACACGCAGATGTTCGGCTCCGGGAAGGAAGTGCCGAACAACTTAGAGTCCACCTCCGACGTGGCGGCGGCGCTCTTGATTATCGAGTTCAAGTCGTCGTCGGCGAATATGACGAGGATGATGCTCGTCCGCTATACCCGCGTGGACTACTAGGGGCTCGTGTCTGTTCGGAATGCGCTGAACGACTGTGGCTGCCAGGCCAGACTTACAACACGTCGAACACTAGCGGGCTGGCACTGCCGGCGACGGTCTCGGAGACAGGCGCTGGAATTGGACGTGTGTTCAGACTAAGCGAGGACCCCCCGCCGAGACGGGCGAACAGATCGCTGAGGATCGGCCATAGAAACCCGTCCGTAAGAAGAGCGACAAATTGGAGGCCCTCGTCAAAAGAATCGCATCCGTTAGTTTGAGAGTGGCGAGCCGAAGGCAGGCGGTGGAACAGGCAGTAGTGATGGCTCGCTTGAGGATTTGCATCACGATGAGTGACAATTCACACTGGATTTTCACTATAGGATTGGTCTCCGGTTGGATGACCGAAGACACCATGATACATGCGGGGCCCAGCAGAGGGCACTGTCTAGTTCTGAGCTCTAGATAGCGTTTGATACTTAAGCGCTTGACGCGGTCGTTGAACGTCATAGTAGTACGTGAATTGTGCAAGATCTTAGGCGACGCCAGTCCCACTTCCCACCCGCGAGTTATGGGAGAGAGTGACGCACATTTTGGGGGTGTGAAACCACCGTTTGATTCAGTTCCGGCCAACGAAGTCAAGCTGACCGCTCAGATATAATCGAAAGAGGGTAGTTAGACAACCGCGACCATCGACTGGGACTTCTGTGTTTGAGAGATCGTGTTTCTCGGTGAGTTGCTGAAGAAACCTCTATTGTTGGATCGGTGCCCCGACGTTCGAACAGATCGACACCGAGTGGTAACTTCGAGTCGACATCTATTGCAGTGTATAACCATGACTGCCCGCCATTGGTTATACTAGTCTCGTCGACCGTGACGCGCGTCGGCTGTGTTGACCGCGGGTCTGAAAACTTGTCAGAAGTACCATGTACTCACTGTTAGGTTGCCTGATGAGACCGTTCGACGTCAAGGAGAGGTAGAATCACTTCTATTTCTCTGAGAGAACAACCGGCCATGAGGAAACAGACGGTGAACGCTCCTGATGGGAATTCGTCATAGTGTATGACGATCCTGCATTAATCGCCGCTCTGTCCGTCGATTCCGGTTTCGGCTCTGGGTCGTCGTCGACTCCGATTTGCATCGACACAGAGCCATGGCACTCGAACCAATCCAACCCAACGAAGCCGTTGAACTATCCCTCGAAGACCGTCGAAGTGAGCTAGCGAAAGCAACCCAGTACGCCCACTGCTCACGGCTTGGGCATTTCACCCGCTGGTGCGACGAACAGGATATCGACAATCTGAACGAGCTGACCGGATGGACACTGCACCGCTACCGACTCTGGAGACGACCTCGACACTTGAACGGATCAACAGTCTCGTGAACTACGGCTGTGAGATATTCTTTGAAACGCACACAGAGAGATACTGTGACAAAAACAGACCGAATTCGTCATTCTCAAGACTCAGCTCTGTACTAGGCGGTAAACCGAATCGGATCTGCGCCCCTCGGCAGGAGAGCTCGTCATACTGCATGACGAATCCGAATTCACACCGGAGGTGGTTGTTTGTGCTACGTGTCGACTACGCGGTGATCTTATTGGCTATCCAACCGCCGACGCGACTCATCTTACAGCTGCACTCAACCGACGTTGGCTTCGGTTTCAGCTGTGTCGCCACGGAAATCGGAACAGCGTCGAACGTATCCTCAGCGAGCCAAAACGCCGAACTACCTCATTTTCAACCACGATCTCGAATGCGGCGCTGCCGACCGCAGAATCGTGGTTGCAAGTCCTTCGCCGTCTGGTGGAATCAATGCTAACGTAAATACGAGCGATCCGCACACGAATCAGACACGAATGTGAGCGACAATGCCGGTGTCGAGTACACCGCGATCAACAGCACTCCATCATCGGTAGACGTCGTACAAACACTCATCCGCCTCGCACCCCTTCTAGGAGTATGGCTGAGTTTCCAGATGAGAGGCAGCTCGTCCTCCGAGCTCGTTCCCAGCTAGAAGAATGGACCAATACGGCTCGGACACAGGCATACGCTGAACTGTTCGAAGGCGACGAACCACTCCTCACCACAGCGGAGGTTCATCTCCTCGATGCGCTCGATTCAGAACTGGAGCGACAAGGCGGAGATGGTGTCTGGGGAACTGATCAATATGGAATCCACACGGCTGGGACCTCGAGTTCGGATACCTCGCTCGGCGTCGTCTGTGTGTACCACCCCCAGATAACCAAAGACTCCGTTCTTCGTGGGCAGGACGAACTCGATGACGAAACCGAAGAGCAACTCAATGCCGCACTCTGGCAATATAGTGAACGGGTTGCGACACTCATCGAAGAAGAACTCGACGAGTTCATCCGCCACACACAGCGTTAATCGTTCATCTCGTCGGCTCCGTCCGCCCTCTGTTACCATCGTCCGGTGTGCTACTACCGCGTGGTTCGCTCGTGTTTCGGTGCGAGATTAAAAATACGTCTTCCTCGGCCCCACACTCCGGACAGACGTGGACGAAGTAGAGGCCGTCCTCATCGCGTTTCCGATCCGCCACTTCGCCTGGGCACGGGCTTCGTTTCCACACGTTGGACAGCTTTTGGGATGATCCATACCTGTTCAGGAGTGTCGACATTGTGCCGGTACTGTGAGAACGGACGACAGGGTAAACCGTCTACCCGGCGTATATGAAGCGGTAGCCCAATGGCCGAATCGGTGACGGCGTTCGTCGATGCAGTCTGTGCCTGCCAGACGGGTGTGGACTACCTGATCGAACGGACATCAGGCCGACCCACTTGTGCTCGCCGTATTCGAGACGTCAGAGCCACCAACTATGACTGTACATACAAAGAAAACGATAGAAGCGCGAACGATCGACGGCGTCGAAGCACTGGTCAGCGTAGATCCGGGAGAAGTCTTTATCGATCTCCCCGCGTCGAATCCACGGTATATCGGTGTTCAAGAAGGCGGTCGTATCCAAGAAGGCGATGTCGGTACTCAGTCAACGGCTGAGATGGCCGGACCACGACTCACGCACTGGGTCATCGAATCGATCACTGCAGAGACAGTAATAGGGAGGGATACCGAAACTAACGAGACACGGGAGTGGGATCGCGAACAGCTGATTCAGCGCCTTGGGGCCGGTGAATTCAGCGCAGAACTTGCGACGTTCGATCGGGTGAGCGTCACCGAAATCGAGGAGTGGGGCGGGAGGCACTCGCCCGAAGGTGCTGAAGAGGTAAAGCCGTATGTGGTCGTCATTGCGTATGGCAACAACGGGCGGAAGTTCACACAACTGTACGCGGCAACCGAAGCCGGTGAGTGGGACTCATTGGAACTAGTTCAACAGGATTCACATGTCAAGGAGTTCAGCGACGAGCTACGGACACACTTCGACGACGCTGTTCGCGAGGCGCTCGCGGTCGAACAACGGTATCACTAGATTCGCCAGTGGTGCAATCAGTCTCTCACACACAACCTCCTAACCGACACACACTGGTTGTTTTTCGATCGACTCCTTCCAGCCTTCTCGACAGGGAAGTGGAGTCCGTTACCCGCCGAGCCACCAACCGTAGAGGTGCTCTTGAGCCTCAGCGTCGGATCGCTTCTTCGATTGGCCGTACGTCTTCCCCTTGAGGAGTTGGCGTTCAATTGTGTTCGCGGCGAGTCGGAGGGCGTGGGAGGCACCGTATCCTTCGCCATCGGCCGTGAAGTAGCCGCGGTCGGTCACCAGTCGAATCCGTGCCAACACTAGTGGGACGCCCCGGCTCTGTTCTTTATGCTCCTGCAGTTCGATACTGGCCTTGATGACGCTCATTTCGCCGTACTTCGCGGTTACACTCTCGATTAACGCGGAGACGTCGTCGTAGTCCATCTCCTCTAGCAAGTCGAGTCCGAAGACCTGCACGGCGTTCCGGTCGTCGCGTTCCCAGGTAAGCGATTCAATGACGTCCGTCTTCGTGATGATACCGACTGGGTCGCCTGTTTGGTCGGCTGTGACGACGAGCGAGGAGATCTCACGTTCGAACATCGTTTCGACGACTTCGTCGAGCGGGGCGCTCCGCCGGACCGTCACAACTGCATCGGCCATCAGATTCCGGACCGGCAGATCGAGCATCCGGTCGGAGTCGCCCTCTCGGGCACCGAACCCACCGTGGCTCTCCCCAGAGCCCCCGTCGTCACCGAAACTCCCCGACGATCCACCCTGACTCTTGCTACCGCCTCGTGTCGTAAACTCGATAACGTCGTATAGGCTCACAATCCCCACGAGATCGTCTCCATCGATGACAGGGAGGTGGGCGATACTGGATTCCCGAAGCATATTGAGGGCTTTTCCAATTGTCGTCTCGGGGGTCGCGTTGACCAGCTTCGACGAATACGCGTCTTCAACGGTCACAGCATCGAGGAAGGGGCGGACGGCATCGAGGACCGCATCTGCGGTCACCACACCGACGGAACGGTCGTCATCGAGCACAGGAAGGGTTTTGGCGTCGCTGCCGATCATGAGTCGCGCGACCTCCCGAACGTCCTCTGTGCGTTCGACGGTCGGGACGTGTTGGACCCGTGAGCCGACCTTTGCAGAGGGCTGATTAGACGAGGAAGCCAACTGTCGGCGGCTGACGACACCACGATACTCGTCACCGTCAGTCACCACGACGGCATCGAGTTCTTGATTCTCGAATGCGCCGGCGACCTTCGAGAGCGGCGTCCCAACATCGAACTCGGTGAACTTCGTGGAGATGATCTCGGAGATATCCATGAGTAACTCTCTAGTGGGAGGGGTGCAGGACGGTTATGCCTGTCTCACATTTCAGCAATACGCGACGATTGGTTCTGCTCGTACTCGTTTTGGCCACGAACTACCAATTGCACTTCCACTCGGCCATGAACAGCTGTGTTCTGGAGAGGAATGCACGCACTTGATGGGGCGTGCATTCAGGATGCTCTCTCGATGTTGGCCTCATACAAAGCACTTCACCGGCTGAGCAGTCCCACCTGTTCCAGAAGCGTCGTCACCTCAGAGATCTGCTCTCGATCGGAAGAATCCATTTGCTCGATATCGATGTTGTTGAGGTTGCTGAACGCGCGTTACCGTCGGTATCCCGGTGTATCTCGTAGATCCACGATGTGCGCCTCCACCGGCTTCTGGCGGTAACGACAGCCAAGTCATTTCGCCGATGACGCCGCGAATCACCCGCTCAGCTAACGTGCGTGCTAATCAACGAGTCTATCGGCAGGCGTAATACCGTGCCCTCACGGTGTCCAACTCAATCGTGTTTCGTCCTCAGCAGCAGTGCGACTCCTGTGACTGATACTGACACCCCAAGGAGGACTAGACCGAGGTACGCAACAGCTATAGACCCGATATCCTGAATGGCCGAGTGGTACTTATCTGTCGTATGCAGGAACAGTAACAGGGTGCCTGCGATACTAATAACAAGTCCTACGGCGTTTGCCCACAGCCCTAACTTTGCCATGCTATCCTCTCGTTTTCTTCAGTCTACAAGACGGACATGTAGCGCGTATAACTTATTCGATTTCAGAACGGATCGAGTCTGGAGGCCCGCGGCACCCTCCTCGGTGATGTTCTACTGGCCGTGTTCGATTCGAGGAACTACTCTTCGTTGCACCGTCTAAGCCTCGGGGCCGGATCCTTACTGACAGTTCATTACTTTTTTAAAACCTGATAATAACGGCTATTATGATATGAACTCACGTATCACTGATTTCTATAAACAGGCACCCAGTGACCGCCTGGACACGATCGTAGAGCGAACGGATCTCTCGGCCGAAGCCCGAGATGCGCTTGCGAACGTCGGCTTATCTCTAGGGGATGCCGACAACGTCAGCGAGAACGTCGTCGGAACGATCGAGTATCCGTTGAGCGTCGCGACGAACTTCGTCATCGATGGAGAGGACACGCTCGTCCCGATGGCCATCGAGGAGACGAGTGTCGTTGCGGCTGCATCCTACGGTGCCCTGATGGCTCGTGACACGGGCGGGTTCGAGACCAGCGTCTCGGGGCCGATAATGCTCTCACAGATTCAGGCGCTGGACGTCGCTGACCCTCACGCAGCCAAGGTCAAGATTCTGAACGAGAAGGACAACCTCGTCGAACTCGCGAACGAGCAGGACCCGGTCTTGGTCGAACACGGCGGTGGCTGTGAGGATATCGACGTTCGAATCATCGATACGCCACGCGGACAGATGGTGGTCACACAACTCGTCGTCGACGTTCGCGACGCGATGGGAGGCAACGCGGTCAACACGATGGCAGAGGCTCTTGCCCCAGCGATCGAACGGCTCACCGGCGGCGATGTTTCACTTCGGATCCTCTCAAATCTCGCAGACCGCCGGCTGGCACGAGCCCGCTGCCGACTCGACCCTGCTGTTCTGGCGTCCGATGATACCGACCTCACGGGAGAGGAGGTACGGGACCGTATCGTCGATGCTTGGGCGTTCGCCGCAGGGGACCCGTACCGCGCAGCGACGCACAACAAGGGGATAATGAACGGTATCGATGCCGTCGCGACGGCGACGTTCAACGACTGGCGAGCGATCGAAGCGGGCGCACACGCGTACGCTGCCCAGGGCGGGTATGGGCCACTCACGAACTACGAGATCGACGACGAGGGGTTTCTCGCGTGCAGCATCGAGATACCGATGCAGGTCGGAACCATCGGGGGAGCGACCTCACTTCACCCCACTGCCCAGGCGTCGATGGAGCTGCTTGCTGTCGACTCCGCCGATGAGCTTGCTGGGGTTATGGCGGCTGTCGGTCTAGCACAGAACTACGCTGGTCTGCGGGCGCTCGTTTCAGAGGGTATCCAGGCCGGCCATATGAGTCTCCACGCGAAGAACATCGCCATCCAGGCCGACGTTCCACAGGCGCTCGTCGATGAGGTGGCAGCGCAGATGGTTGCTGAGGACGAAATCAGACAGGACCGAGCAGAGGAACTGGCTAGTGAGCTGAAATGAGTGTCCGGATCGCGAACGGCGCGGGGTTCTGGGGCGACTACCCGGATGCGACCACTCGGCTACTCAACGCAGGAGAGTTCGACTATCTCCAACTGGAGTACCTCGCAGAGGTCACGATGGGTGTGCTCGCCAGGATCCAGGAATCGAAGCCTGACCAGGGGTATGCGTCCGACTTCACTCGCTTCGTCGTCGAACCTCATCTCGAGGGACTGCTCGAGCGGGACGTTCAGGTGGTAACGAACGCCGGCGGAATCAACCCGGAGGGATGTGCACGGCGAATCCAAGACATCGCTACAGAACAGGGGCTCGATGTCACCATCGCGACGGTTACCGGTGACAACATCACCGACAATCTCGAGGCAATCGACTCGGCGGCATCCCTCCGAAGTATCGACACGGGGGAACCGATGGATGCAATCGCGGAGTCTGTTGTGACCGCTGTTGCGTACCTCGGTGCGTTTCCGGTCGCCGAGGCACTTTCGACGGGCGCCGATATCGTCATCACGGGTCGAATCGTCGATCCCGCGCTCACGCTTGGCCCGCTCATCCACGAGCATGGATGGGGCCGTGAGGAGTACGACCTGCTCGCGAGCGGCATCATCGCTGGCCATCTCATCGAGTGCGGGACTCAGGTGACCGGCGGCAATTTCCTGGGGGACTGGCACGATATCGATTTCGAGGACCTCGGCTATCCGATCGCTGAGGTCACTCGCGAGGGCGAGATTACGATCACCAAACCACCGGGGACAGGTGGCAGAGTCTCCACCGAAACCGTGAAAGAGCAACTTCTGTACGAGATCGGTGACCCAGCGGCCTACAAGACACCGGACGTGCAGGCCGACTTCACGAGTCCGACCCTCTCCCAGGTTGATACCGAGACGGTTCGCCTTTCAGGAGTGTCCGGAAACGAACGCCCGGACCGATACAAGGCGACGGTCCACTACGAAGCTGGCTACAAACTCAACGGAAAGCTCCTCTACTCGCGACCGAATGCGCTGGAGAAGGCACGCTCGGCTGCGGCGTTGCTTGAGCAGCGGATCGAGGATCAGGGCCTGGATATCGAGGCCACCAACGCGGAGTTCGTTGGTCACGACGCGACACACGGCCCGGCCGCTCCGGTTCGATCTGAGTACAACGAGATCCTCCTCAGGTTCGCCGCTCGCGGCCAGGACAAGCAGACCCTCCGTCGACTTGGGATGGAGTTCGCGCCGCTGTCGATGGCCGGGCCACCGAGCGTCACTGGTCTCACTGACGGGGGTCGCCCCCGGCCACAACCGATCGTCGATACGTGGCCAACGCTCATCCCCCGTGCGGCTGTCACCCCGGAGGTGCGAGTGTATGAGTAACTGGGAGACGCCCGTCAAGATCGGCGAGTTGGCTCACGCACGCTCGGGAGATAAGGGGAACCGCGTCAATATCGGTGTCATCAGCGAAACCGAGGATGCGTTCGAGCGCCTCGACGAACAGCTCACTGCCGATCGGGTAGCCGAGTATTTCGACGGGATCATTCACGGAGAGGTCGAGCGGTACCGGCTCGAGAACGTTCAGGCGTTCAATTTCGTCGGCACCGACGCGCTCGATGGCGGAGGACAGGTGAGTCTCAGGTACGATACGCAGGGAAAGACCTACGCTGCGCTGTTGCTGGAGTGTGAACTACCAGCAGTCAACGAAGCCAAGCGTGGTCCCAGATGACCATGACGGATGCATCTCCAGGCGCAAATGCGCCGCGTGAGCGGGTATGGGTGAGTAAGTGGTATCGGATTCAGCCCAGTACGTTCGAGCAGTACGAGCTGTTCTTCGAACCGGATATGGTCTACGCGGTGTACGCCGACGAGTCGTTCAAGTCGATTCTCCTTCGTCGGGATGGACGGGGCGAAGAAGCGACCGAGATCGGAGAAGAGTACGTTGACGTCCCCAGCTCCGAACTGCTGGATAACGAGCGTAGTTTCGCCATCGAGACGAGCGGTATCGATCGGATCGAACTGCGCGACGGCTCGTTCCTGTTCAAACCTCGACTGCGTCTCGTTACCGGCTCGAGAACCTACGACTTCTATCATCCGTCGCGAACTGTTGAGACCGGCGCGCTTGCAGCAGAGCTCTCGGAACACTACTCCGATTGGATAAAAATCTCGAAGTCGGCCGCGCCGTTTAGCTTGTGACGACGCGTCTGATATCCGAGGCGATATCGGTACCTGCGCTCGAGGACGTCACGTAACTCACCACGATCAACGTGATGGATGAGACGACGAGCGTGAACGCTCCGATGACGACGCTGTTGGGCAGTGAGAATCCTGCGAACTCACCGGCGACGGCGAGTCCGAGGTTCAGGACCAACGAGACCGCAACCGCTGCAACCGCCCCTTCCTTCGAGGCCCCACTCCAGTTGAGTCCGATACCGAGGATCGGGACGATCGCGCTGGCGAACAGCGCCCAGCCGACGACGCCGAGTAGACCGACGAGGATTTGGGCGTAGAACGCGAGCAGGAGCGACCCAACGATGATCGACGCCGCGGCGATCCGGTGTGCCCACAGCTCCTGACGGTCCGTGGAGAACTCGTACCCGAGGCTCTCCGGGATGTCACGCGCCATGTTGGCCGCGCCGATATTGATGAAGGCGTCACTCGTACTCATGATGGCTCCGAGCGCTGCGGCGAACACGAGACCAGCAATCACGGGCGGCGTGAAGTTCGTCAGGAAGAACGGTGCCGCTGCGTCAGGACTCCCTAGCGACGATAACGTGCCCGTCTCCACGCCTGCACGCACGCTGATGCCGATACCGAGCATCATCAGGGAGGAGGCGAAGTACGACAGCCCAGCGATGGGTGCACCCCACTTGAGGAGCTTGACGTCTCGGACCATGTACAGCTTGTGGGCCATGTGTGGCTGTCCGGAGTTGCCGATAGTGAACAGGAAGTACCAACAGAGAACGAGCATCACCGGGAAGCTCCCGAACGCTCCTGCGAAGGTTGGATCGTTCACGGCGATATCTTGACTCATCTGGGTGAGGCCACCACCGTAGTTGAGCGTGATGGCGAACACGACGATGCTGCCGATGACCATCACGACACCCTGTATGAGGTCCGTAGTGACGCCGGCGATCATCCCACCGCCAACCGTGTAGATGGCGATGACACCCACGGCAATTAGCAACGCAACGATCTGGCTCGTGCCGATGATCTCAGAGAGGACGAACCCCATCGCCTTCAACTGGACGGCGAGATACGAGATTACGCCGAGCAGCACCGAGACAGCGGTCAGTCCCCGTACGGCATCGCTGTTGTATCGCGCGTACGCTGCATCGGGAATTGTCAAGATCTCTCGGACCTCGGCCATCAGCCGCATCTTCTTGCCGAGGACGAACCAAGAGATGGGGAACGCAAGTGGTGCAGCGATGGCGATCCAGAGGAAGGCGTATCCTCCCTGGTAGAAGAGGCCGGGGCCACCGATGAACCCGAAGCCACTCATAATCGAGGCGAATGCCGAAAAGGCGACAGCCCAGATGCCGAAGCGCTTTCCAGCGATGAGGAAGTCGGCTGTGCTCTTCGTTTCTCGAGTCGCCCAGACTCCGATGGCGAGCATCCCGACCAAGAAGAGTCCGACGATGCCGACGATGATGGGATCAAGCGCCATCAGTCATCACCTGCAACGGACGGACTCGGCTTCCGTTCCATCTGTTCGAAGCGTTCTGCCTGTTCGTCCTTCCAAATGAAGCGATCGAATAGGTACGGATACGCCAGCATCATGAGAATCGCTGGCGGCATCCAGAGTCCGTAGACGACGATGGCTGTTGCCCGTGGGAAGCCCAGCCAGTAGACCGGATCCGTGTACGTCGGATTCTGGAAGTGGAAGAACCAGAGGGCAGCGAAGACGACGCTCAAGATGATGACGAGTCCCCCGGCGACTTTCACGAACGGTGCCCACTCGGTGTGGTCTGCGGTCGACTGAACACCGAGCAAGAAGTAGAGACCGAAGAACGCGATAATCGTGTACGAGAAGACTAGTTGTCCCACTGTTCCACCAAGCAGCATCGCACCCACCATCACCACGAGGGTGACTAGTGCTGCCAGTACGATTCGATCACCGTTGGAAGTACCAGCCATGACACCAATGCACGTGGTTATAGCGGTGGTATTTAACCGTTCCTGTATGTCCGATCAATTGTTATATATTTAATCTGTATGAGAGCGTATGTTAAATGAAAACCGACGTGTGAAGTCCGCCTGGGGTCGCGCTTCATTACAACTAAGGGTTCTGCATCAACTCTTTGCCAACAATGCCCTCTGGATTAGGTTCCCGTGCCCGAGAGCTATCACTACCGTACTATGAGGATGCCTTACCTGCACACGATATTTTCCATGCGAAACGAGTGCATGACGTTGCCCTCCAGCTTGCGGACCAGCATCCCGACAGTGTTGACCGAGAAGTACTGGCTGCAGCAGCCTGGTTCCACGACATTGGTCGGCCACTGGAACGGGTCGGAGAGATTGATGACCACGACGAATGGGCTGCGAGCGAAGCCACGGCCCTCCTTCAGACTGAGGACGTGGCGACTGATCGGCTCGCCGCAGTCAGGCACAGTCTGCGTGCACACAGCATCCGGGCGAACTCTCCCGAGCCAGTGACAATCGAGGCGAAACTGCTCTTCGATGCTGACAAACTCGACGCGGCTGGCGCTGTCGGGCTCGTTCGACTCGCCTGTATTGTCGGTGAGCGATCGGGGCGTACCGGTGAGCAGTATGCAATTATTGATGACGCATCTACACTCGGCGGAGATCATCCTGAACTGCCAGATATTGACCTCATCCGCGAGTGGACACGTGAACGTCTTGATTCGCTATATACTGAACCAGGACGACATCTCGGTGAGTCTCGCTGGGGGTTTATGCAGACCTTCTTCGACCAATTCGCTCACGAAACCGACGCAGGCACGGGGAACTAGTCGCTGGGGACGCCAGCGTCAGTCCGCCGTCGGGCGAGGAGGCGTACGCCACCCCGCGGTTCGGTGATTGGCCGTTCGCATTCACGCGAATCGACGCCGTCTGCGTCTGGATCCAGGGCGGCTACCAAGTCAGTCGCGATCCCGACGACTATCTGCTGTTCATCGCTGTACACGAGCAGAACGTCGACGCCTGCGAAACGTTCTTCGAATCGTTCGGGCTGCCGACCGCCTTCGAGCGCCAGCCCCCGGCCGTCTGGTCGTGGAACTCGTTCCTGTTTGATTTCGTAGTCGACCCGCCGCATGTGTTTGCACCTCCTTCGGGAGTACGTTGCTGCCGATCCGGGCAGATACACGACTTGCCGATGATATCGACGTTGTAGTCACTCGTTGTCATGATCTGCTTCGAGACGTCCCGATCCGGAACGCACCGTACAGTTCAAGGGGTGATACTATCGTATCCCCAGACCGTTTCGTCAGTATCTATAGCGGAGGTGCCGTTGCACTTCGTGGAAGGTACGGAACGTCGTCCTGACCAGTGCCCAGCGCTTATCGTCGTGCCGCGCGGTGAGGGCTGTATGTACGACCATATTTTCGTTCCGACCGATGGTAGCGACCACAGCGACCAGGCTGCCGAACACGCGATCTCTCTCGCCGAGCAGTTCGGCGCAATGATTCACGCGCTGTTCGTCGTCGAACAGGCAGGGCCTAGCGGCCACTGGGACTTTGCGGTCGAACAACAGGAAGCACTCGGTGAAGAGGCGCTGGACGAGGTGGCCGCGCTGGGCGAAGAGTGCGGCGTACACGTCGAAATTCACCTTCGCCGTGGTGTGCCCAGTGAGGAGATCGTCGACGCCGCCACCGACTACGAGGCCGACCTCATCGTACTGGGGACGCAGGGCCGAACCGGGTTCTCACGCATCGCCACCGCTGGAAGCACGACAGAGCGTGTGGTCAGATTGACTGGGGTTCCGACACTCGTCATCGGCGGTGCGGGCATCGGAGACGAGTGAGTCCGGCTCTCGACTCTGAGGTGATAACTGAAACCTCTGTTTCGACCGATTTACGAACAGCCTGTATTAGATGGTTCTCCTATCCACTCTATCGTAGCGTTTGAACGAAACCACTCACTCCGTTTCTCGAATCACACCAGCAATTAGCTACAACGTCCAGAGCGACGCGAACGGTCGTGAAGAGTTACGAGCTCTCTTATAGAGTTGTCTCCTGCGAGATACACACTCTGTATGTATCACCCCACATATATCAAAAGTTGATTGTTTTGACAGAGCTACTCCACCGGGTCGGCGAACCGTTCCCGCAGCGTCTCTTCACGATCCTCGAACTGGGTCGCTTTCTCCTGCACATCGTTGCTGACACGCTCGATCTGTGCGAGTGCCAACTGGCGTTCCAGTTCGGTCTGTCCGGCGCCGTCGGTTTCCGACTCTGCCTCCCGCTCGTAGGACTGTTCGACCTGTGAGAGGCTCGCCTCAGGATTGAACAGGAGGTCGTTGGCCGCTCTGACGTATCCGTCGGGTGCCAACCCCTCTTTTCCAGTGAAAAAGTGCGTCAAGGCATACGTGGCTCCCGAATGGAGCGTCCACATATCGATCTCGAACGGAGTTGATGCGTTCGCTCTGGCGTCACTCGCTGCTCGTTCTGAGAGATACGCTGGGAAGCCCAGATGTGTGTAGAACTCTTCGACGTCGAACGGATTCTGCGTGAACTCTACCGTGATCTCCTGTGCGTCGGTGATGAACGTATAGCGGTCGTTAGCGACGAGCTCTACCTGTCCGAGGATCTGCTCCTGTGAGAACTGGTCTTCTGGGCGTCAGTAGTCAGATTGAACTCCAGCTGCCGGGTCTCGTAGAAATCTGTATCGTTCGGTTTGACGGGATTAGTTTATCTTCGATGTCATTTCCGCAGCGGACTGATGACAACGCTACAGCTGACGAGCCCGGCGTTTGCGAACGGTGATCCGATTCCAGACAAGTATCAGTACTTCACGAAGCCGGTTAGTTGAGACGTCTGCTTGCGGAAGGTGTGCTTAGAACCCAGCAAGCAGACAGTAGACTCCATGAGGACCAGATTCTTAACTTCCTCGTCAACACCCTTGACGAGGAAGTTTCGATCACTCTCGGTGAGAACGCTCAGATAACGTCGGAAGAGATCTGTGAGGTCCTCGTCGGCGCGTGCGCCGACGGGACCTCAATCTCGACACTTTGTGAGAATAGTGCTAACTCCCCTCGTGCCAACGCCGTCCTCTATCATCTTCGGACGAAGTTCGAGCTGGAACAGCTCGAACGAGTCGGAAACACACTCCTCCAGCGAGATATTCTCGATGCCCTTCCCAAGCAGGTGGAGGTCGTCGCTGACCTCCACCTGCGTCCCTACTACGGTGACGAAGACGGCACAGAGGGCCTCTACCACTCGGAAGCCAAGCGTGGAACAACCGCATTCCACGCGTACGCGACGCTGTACGCACGCGTGAAGAACAAACGCTACACGCTGGCGGTGCGCCGTCTTGTCGACGGCGACACCGCCAGCAGCGTCCTCGCCGAGTTTCTCGGTATCCTTGACGGCCTTGACCTCGGCGTCAAGGCCGTCTACCTCGATCGAGAATTCTACGACAGCAAGTGTCTCACGCTGCTGCAGGCGCACAACCACGCGTACGTCATCCCGATTATCCGGTGGGGTCAGTCGATCAAGCAAGAACTCTCCGAGGGCTGGAGTCGCGTGATTCACCACGACATGACGGCGAAACTCGACGGTCACAGCTGGACCGTCGAGTTTCCCGTCTACATCGACTGTACCTACCAGAACGGACGATACGACGAACATGGCGTGGCGCGTCACGGCTACGCCGCTGACGCGCCGTTCATCAATTCTCCTCGCGACGCTCGATACCACTACGCGAAACGCTTCGGTATCGAGGCCAGCTACCGACTCTCCGAGCAAACGATTGCGACGACTACGACACAGGATCCGGCGGTACGGCTGCTGTACGTCGTAGTGAGTTTGCTGTTACAGAACGTGTGGCGGTATCTGCACTGGGAGTATGTGGCGACGCCCCGCCGAGGCGGGCGTCGCCTCTGGGAGTGGTCGTATAAGGAGTTCACCAACATGATCCGACGGGCAGCGTGGACGGCCCTCGCGACGCGTCGGGCCGTCCCCGCAAACCGACCGCCGGACGACCGGTTCGTCCGGTAACGACCGATCGAGTACGCCCCTGCGGTGAGTGGCAAGGCTGTCGCGTCGGCGGCGGATCGCCGCCGACAGCGACGATCTTCTCTTGATCTTCCGGTGACCCCCTCGTCAAGATCGATAGTGGAGTCGATTCGACACGGAACTTAAGCTTCAGAGGTGGTTAGCCGAGGAAGTTTCGTGAAGTACTGAGTATGGATACACAGCCGAAAACGTGAATCCGCCACTGGAAATCGACGGCGTACCAGAGGAGACCAAGTCATTAGCGCTGGTGATGGACGACCCGGATGCTGTCGAGCCGGCCGGCAAGGTCTGGGATCACTGGGTGGTCTGGAATATCGACCCGACAACGTCGACGATCCCCGAAGACTGGAACGCCCTGGAGCGGTTCAAGGACGGAACGATTACGGTGAGCAGGGATACGGCGGCCCGAATCCGCCGGACCGCGAACACAGGTATCGGTTCCGACTCTTCGCGCTCGCCCAGCGGCTTGATGTCGATACGGATACGACGAAGGATCAGCTCGAATCAGCGATGGATGTGAAGGTCATCACCGAAACGCAACTCGATGGAACGTACGCCCCGTGACCACTGATCGTAACGAATAGACACTATGATTCTTGCCCCGTGGTCCCGATATCCTCCGTATATCGGGAGGAAGGCCATCCGTTCGCGTGATCGGGTCGTGGGATTTCCATTAGGATTCTATGCCGTGCGACGGCATATCAAAACGTCACAGTAATCTAGCGTCACGGGGACCGGACGAAAGAATGATTGTAACGTGATATGAATTCGTTTCGATCACTCCTGACACGCAGCCGACCGGGGAAACTCGGGTTGCTGGAGGTCATCGCGATGGGCGTCGGTGGAATGGTTTCGGGCGGGATTTACGCCGTGCTCGGCGTCGCGATGGCACAGGCCGTGAATGCCGTCCCGATATCGTATCTCATCGCGGGCGTCATCACGCTGCTGACCGCCTACTCCTATCTCAAACTCACCCTGCACTTTGGCGAGCACGGTGGCGTCTTCTCCTTCGTCGAGCACGTCGTCGACAGTCCGACGGTGGCTGCGTACGTCGGGTGGGTACTTGTTGTCGGCTATGTCGGCGTGATGGCGATGTACGCGTTTGCGTTCGGTGCATACACTCTCACGGCCGCCCGGGCAGTCTTCGGAATCGCGCTCCCACAGTATCTTCGTCCGATTATGTCTATCCTGATCGTCGCTGGCTTCGTCGGGCTCAATCTGAAGGGCGTCAACGAAACGGGCCTCTTCGAGGACATCGCGGTGTACATCAAGATCGCAATTTTGCTCTCCCTCGCAGTCTTGGGGATCGTCTTCTACGACGGGAGCGTGATGGCGATCAACTTCTTCAGCGAGGGGGTCGTCAGCCCGATCACCGGGTTTGCGATCATCGTCGTCTCCTACGAGGGGTTTCAGCTGCTGGTGTATGACTACGAGGACATCGAGAACGTAGAGCGAGTGTTGCCGGTCGGGATGTACGTCGCCATCACCATCGCGATTCTGATCTACGTCTCGGTTTCGTTCATGGCGACGCTTCACCTGACGCCCGAGCAGCTCGTGGCTCACGAGGAAGTGGCACTCGCCGAAGCGGTGTCTCATATCCCTGTTCTGGGTGCCGCCGGGTTCGTCCTCGTTATCCTCTCGGCGATGAAGAGTACCTCCTCGGGGATCAACGCAACCCTCTTTGGGACGGCTCGGCTCGTCCACAAAATCTCGACGGAGGGGGCGCTCCCTCGGGCCTTTTCGTTCCGAAATCGGGAGGGGATTCCCGTGTATGCGCTTCTCATCATGGGCGGGCTCACAGCTGTGTTCGCCGCCCTCGGCTCGCTCAAGCAGATTACCGAGTTCGGCTCTGTCGCATTCCTTCTCTCGTTCGCCGTCACGAACTACACGAACCTCCAACTCGCCGACGTGACATGGTCGAACCGGCTCATTCCCGCGCTCGGCCTCGTTGGAACGGGCGTCGCGATCCCGATCGTCCTCTATCACCTCTATCTCACCGATGTCGAAATACTGCTCTGGATTCTCGGCATCTTCGTCTCGATCTTTCTGATCGAATTCCTCTATCTGGAGCGGAGTCCATTCGACCCCGACGTCGAGAGCGATGCATGATCGGTCTAGAGGTGACTCGTCGACCGACCTGGGAGCCCAGAACGTCTCGATCGAGAGTGAGTAACCACCACTTGACTCGTGCAAATGGAGGCGAAGTGCAACGCGACGATTATGTCTACGGTGATGGGTGACGTTCGAGTGCGACCGTCTCCGGATCGAGGATATAATAGCTCTCCCAGACCGGAGCGAGGCAGACGACCGTCGTTTCGCCGAACGCGCTCTCGACGTGCTCGTGGTGGTGGCCGACCAGACAGAGGTCAGGACTGAGGTTTCTCAAGATCCTATCGATGTACTTACAACCGACATCGTATCCATCGCTCTGAAGCAGACCGTGTGGCGCCTCGTGTGTAAGGAAAACGTCGACCTCGGTAAGCTCCATCACGCGTTCGATGTCCTCTCTGACAAAGTGACGTCGGCGGTCATCCTGGAGTTCAGCACGGCCCTTGTCGAACTGCGTGGGGGCGTAGTTTCCCGAGAGCCCAGCGACTCGAATACCATGGAGTTCGACAGCGGTGCTCGCGAGGAGATGCACGTTCGTCGTACGGTCAGAGTCGCTCCCGGTTCGAAGCGATTCGATGATGTCAAGATCCTCGTTGTTGCCGGCGATGAACCACGTTGGGAGCGGAAGGTCGTAGTATAGCAGATCACCCACCTGGAGAGCGGTATCCGTATCGGCCTCCTCGTAAGCGGTTAACAACGCTCTGCGGTTCGACTGCTCATCCGCATGGGCGTCACCAAGGACGAGCATCGGAGTGATGTTCGTTAGAGGGTGAGTTAACCTCTAGAGGTTTCTGTGTGTGAAGCCCATGACGAAAGTTGGTTTGTCAGTGGTATCTTCTCTATTCGATCTCACGGACCTCGACATCGAAGGTCAACGTCTGGCCCGACCGCTCCGGATCGAAGTCTACCCGAACCATCTCGTCGTCCACAGCGACGACTTCACCCAGCAGACCGGTCTTTGCGTGAATTTCCTGCCCGGGTTCGGCGGGCTCCCCGACCATCGCTTCGAACTCGGCCAGATCGTACGTGATCTGGAGGTCCTCGTGTGGTGTCTCGATACGCTTCGTCTCACCGACCTCCATGCCGAACAGTCCCTCCTGGAGTGACGAGATGGTGGGCTCGGCGCCGACCTCCAGTACGATCGGTCGGAAGCGTTTGTCGGCGTCGACCTCGTATCCGGCCGCTACGTCCTGCGAGGATGTGTCGAATAGTTCTCCGTCTGGATAGGTCGCTGTGAACGCTATCTTGACACGGGTTCCGGAATTCAACTACCATATTCGAGGATACGAGGGCGCTCGCGAAAAGTGAGGGGGACCAGCACCAGGCTTTGAAGAGGTCGCGACGGGGATGGAGAGATCCTCGTACTCAGTCCCTGGTAACGGACGGAGATATTGATAATAGATGGGTGTCTCGGTTCGGTCATGGCGACCGTTTACTTCAGAGATGGTACGGAACCGGTCGAGAGCGAGCGCGTGTTCATCGCCGAGAATATGGGTCGCGGTGACCAGTGAGGAGCAGGCCCCGGTCATGTATCCGGCCGATAGGGTCGATCGAGCCGAGGGAACGGACGACATCTACTACGACACAGCCGTCCTGACCGAGGAGATCGGCTCCAGAAACGTCGATGACGAAGGACACGTCCTCCAAGAACCGGAGCTCGTTCGTCGGATGGTGACCGAGGTGGAAATTTACTGATAGGCCTGTTTCGTCCCTGGTAACGAACGAATTCCCTTTCTTCCGGGCCATTTCGTCATCTCCGTTCGCTTAGGTACCTACTGTTTCGGCACGTGTGCTGACGGAGAGTGGTGGCTCGCAGTGGGAATCCCCCTGCTCGTTTATTAGCCAGACAAACTAACAGAACGGCTATATGGTTGAGCACACGCGAACACTTGATTTCAAAATCGCGTTCGCGATCGGGCTAGGGACGATGATCGCGGCGGGGATCTTCTCGCTTTCTGGAACAGCCGTGTTCCGGATCGGTTCGAGCGCCGTCGTCGCGTTCGTGCTTGCAGCGCTGGTCGCTGGAATCACCGCTGCAGCCTACTCCGAGTTCGCGTCGATCTACTCCGAAAACGGTGGGGGTTACCTCTTTTGCTCGCGGACCTTCGAAGAGCGGGACCGCCTCAAATATGGCGTCGGTATGTCACTCTTTCTCGGATACACTGGCACAACGGCGTTCTATCTCGCAACGATGGACGAGTGGTTCTTCCGGTTCATCCTCCCGGAGTCGCTCCAAGTCTTGCCCCACGGAAGCGTTGGGATTCTCGCTGCACTAACACTCGGAATGCTGAACGCTCGTGGAACCGAGGAATCGGGGATGTTCCAGCTCATTGTAACGAGTGCGAAGGTCGGTGTCCTGTTCGCTTTCATCGGAGGAGCGATTGCGTTCGTCGGACCGACGAAGGCGACTGCGACGTTCGTATCGAGCGTCGAGGTCGAACCGATAGGCATCGTCTCGGTCGCCGCGCTGGCATTCATTACCTTCTTCGGCTTCTCTGCCATCGCCGCGAGCGCGGGCGAGATTATCGAACCTCGAAGGACCGTCCCCCGTTCCATCGCCGCAAGCATGGTCACCGTCACAGTTCTGTACGCGCTCGTCATCATCGCGATGGTGAACGCGCCAGTCCCCCGCGAAGTGCTCGCACAGGGAGAGACGGCGATGGGGACCGTGGCAGCATCCTTCCTTGGACCGTGGGGGCAGTTGCTCATCGTCGCTGGCGCCGTTTTCTCGATGGTGAGCGCCTCGAACGCGTCAATCCTCGCCGCGAGCGGGATCGGCTCGCTCATGGGCCGCCAGGGACACGCTCCCCGGCAGTTTGCCCGGATTCACCGCGATTATCGCACGCCGTTCTGGAGCGTGACGACGGCGACGGCGACGATCAGCCTCCTTATCTTTGCGTTCATCACACTCTTCTCGGAGCACGGACTGCTCGGCGTCCACTCCCTCGGCCTCGAATCACTCACCGGGTTCGCCACGTTCAATCTCCTCGTCCCCCTGGCCGTGGTAGACATCGCGCTGATCTATTCCCGCCGGAACCATCCGGATATCGAGCGAGGGTTCTCGATGCCACTCGTTCCCGCACTTCCCGTGGTAGGGGTACTGGCCAATCTCGCGCTTATCTTGAACCTTCCACCCGTCGGGGTCGTCGTTGGCGCTGTATTCACTCTCGGACTCTTCGTCGCGTATTTCGTCTGGGGCGGTGCTCCCCACGTGGAAGAACTCGTCGAGAGGGTCGTCCCTCCCGGCGTTCCCGCCACAACGACCAGCGGTGCCCCAGCCGGTGGTGAGGCCGAGGAAGCGGAGTCAGAACGATTTCGGATTCTCGTCGCGATTGCACGCCCAGAGCGGGCTGTTCCCTACGTACGGCTCGCGGAGATGTTGAGTCGCGGACGAGGCACCGAGCCGCTGGTGCAGATCCTGAACGTCACGCATATCCCCGACCAGACGCCGAACGAAATGGTCCGCGAGACAGCCCAGGAACGAGCCATGCGAATCGAAGAGCAACTCTCCGCAGCCGACGTCGACGTGGAATACACTGTCGAAGGACACGTCTGTCGGGACATCGCATTCGACATCCTCCAGACGGCCCGGGACGACCAGGCTGATCAGATTCTGATGGGCTACCCAGAGGAGCACCCAACAATCACCGAAACCGTCGAATACAACGCTCCGTGTGGTGTGTTCTTCACGAGCAATGTGGACGCCATCGACGATCTCTCGACCATCAACATCGGTGCCGGGGGCGGTCCGCACCATCTCGCGCTGTTGCCGATCGTGAATCGGCTGGGGGAGCAGGGTGCCGAGGTACACGTCATCAGCGTCACTCCGGAGACGGGGGGGACCGCCGAACCCGTCGACGAAACCGTCTCGGCCCTCATGGAGATCGAGTCGCTCCACGTACACAACGTGACCGCCGACACGGTCGCCGAAGGGCTCGTCTCGACGACGATTGGAAACGGCGGACTTCTGGTTATTGGGGCGACCCGTGACCGCCGGCTCCGACGCTGGGTGTTCGGCAGCACGCCCGACCGAACGATCGATCTCGCCCGTTCCTCAAACGTTCCATTGCTGATTCACGCGAGCACGAGTGGCGTCTCCGGTCGTATCGAAGAGTACCTCTTCCCCATCTACCGCTATCTCCGACGTCACCTCGGGGAGCGACGTGCGTTCAGACGCATCATTGAGACGCCCAGTGAAACGGAGTAGTAAGCAACCCGGTAGGAGAGTAATCCGAGAAACAATCCGACCTTCGGACCGGATAAATCCGACGATCAACCACCTGTATCACGTCCGAAGCAGGACACGGTTGGATCGCCTTTCCGCTGGTCGTATCCGAGATCCGGAAAACGACCGTTCGAAAGCAACATTCACTGTTCTCCTGCAAGATATTCCATCGCCTCTTCGTCGGAAACCTGGTCGAAGCGCTCGTAGAACTGGCCGACCCCCATGAAGCGACTCGGTGTCTCGAGGACGACCACCTCGTCAGCCAATTCCTGTAACTCGTGAACGGTGTCGGGTGGCCCAACCGGGACCGCCAGCACGACGCGTTCGGCGTCGGTTTTCCGGAGCATCTGGAGGCACGCTCTGACGGTCGAACCCGTGGCTACTCCATCATCGACGACGGCGACGGTCTTCCCGGTCAGGTCGGGTTCGGATCGCTCGCCCCGGTAGCGATCGGCCTTCTGACGCGCGTTCTCGGCTTCCCGCTCGCGCTCCTGTTCGAAGTATTCCTCGTCAGCACCCGTCCCGTGGACGGCTTCTCCGTTGCGCCAGACGCTGCCGTCACTGGCGACGGCACCGATGGCCAGCTCCGGGTTGCCTGGCGCGCCGATCTTCGACGCGACGACGATATCGAGCGGGACATTGAGCACGTCGGCGACGGCTCGTCCGAGCGGGAGCCCCCCACGAGGGATAGCGAGCACAATATCTACGTCGATCTCCCGCTCGCTGAGCGCTTCTCCGAGTTGTGTTCCCGCCTCAGTACGGTCTTTGAATCGGGAAGAGTCTGGCATGAGTCCTCAATAGAAAGAGATGCCACAGCGGCCTGTAACATGTGACCGTTCTCACGAACTCGGAATGACCGTGTGAATGATGACCACGGCGGGTGTCGGGGTCAGTATGTCCCAGACGACCGAGAATCTCGTCCATATCCCGGTCGACGATGTCGAACTCGAGGGAATCCTCGACGTTCCGGACGGAGCGAGGGGCCTGGTGGTCTTCGCCCACGGGAGCGGGTCAAGTCGGAAAAGCCCGCGCAACAACTTCGTGGCGGAGGTCATTCGCGACCGAGGGCTTGGAACCCTCCTGTTCGATCTGCTGACCGAGGAAGAAGACCAAATTCGTGAGAATCGGTTCGACATCTCGTTGCTGATGGATCGTCTCGTAGCCGTCACCGAGTGGCTGTGGACGCGTGACGCCACTCGTGACCTGAACGTGGGCTACTTCGGCTCCAGTACGGGTGCGGCGTCTGCACTCCGAGCGGCGGATAGTCTGGAAGACGATATCGACGCGGTCGTCTCACGCGGGGGGCGCGTCGACATGGCGTCCGAGGTCCTCAACGAGATCACGATGCCGACGCTGTTCATCGTCGGCGGCGCCGACACGCAGGTACTCGAACTCAATCGCGAGGCCTACGACCAACTTTCCTGCGAGAAGGAACTGCACGTCGTCGAGGGAGCGGGACACCTCTTCGAAGGTGAAGGTGAACTCGAAGAAGTCGCGGACGTAGCGGCCGACTGGTTCGCCGAGGCGCTACAGTGATTCCAAGTGATTGGGAAGGACCCTTGCTAACAATATCCCCGCTCGATAAATCTAGTATCCGAACACGTATGGACAAGAACGTCGGCGGGATCGATCGAATCGGGCGTATCATCATCGGTGCCATCGTAGTTATCACCGGTATTGCCGCTCTCACCGGCTACTGGGCTGCTGGAGCTGTCATCGGGGGCGTCGCACTCGTCGTAGGAGCGATTCTCCTCGTCACCGGCACAACCCAGAAGTGTCCGATCAACGAGGCCGTCGGCATCGACACCACTGAAAAGGGGAAATGGGTCCGCTTCTCGGTCAACTCGGAAGACGGTGAGTGAAATCCACTCTGACGATAGCACGCTACATTCATTGACCATCACTAATAGGAAGAATCAGATTCGACGCCGAACACGTACACGCCGGAGTCTAAGAGGACACGCAAGATAATGGGCCATCAGCGCGATATCGCTACCCTTCCGACGTTCACTGCCCTGGACGGTTATGCAGTTCTCGCTGGCCAAAGACGCGGAGCGAGCGTCCAGCTCGACGATACGTATTTGTCCGGGCAACTACGAGCTATTAAGATATTTGACGGCGCGACCGATGGATCCTCGAACTCGAGTCGCGGACAACGGGTGCGAGATCTCCGAGAATCGAGACGTGCGTACAGAAGCATCGAGGTCGACCTGGATGCACTCACGGAGGAGGGCCTATGGACTGCATCGACACAGTTTCGCCGAGAGTTACAGCGTATCCCGGAAATAAACCGTCTCAAGCGTCAGTTCCAGGGGGAGTGTTTCGTCGTTCCGGAATGGCTGCACACGGGAGACCGGGTCCACTATGGGGCACGCATCTATTTCTTTCGGGAGGAGGAGTCCGTAACGCCGGAAGATGTAATCCAGAAAAATATCGACGCGATTCCGAGTGATTCATTCCATAATTTCGAACGGTATCAGGGACGGTTACATGGGTATCCGGACTGCTGTATCGACTTTTATCACGAGCGCACATCAAACGCGCCCGCACCCGAGTGGCGTTCGATCAAACCATTCGCTGACCAAATTAATGACGAAGCTCTCGGGAATGGTAGTTCTGCACCTATCGACGATGTGCTGCCTCGATTCTCTGAATGGGAGGATCGCTATGCGTTCTTCGCCCGGGAATTCTTTCCCGAGCCAGGATGTGAAACTGCGCTGACGAAAGGCAGGGCTATCTACGATGGACTGTCGTCTGAGTATTCCACTCGCCTCGTCGAAGAGTATTTCGGACTCACCTTCGGCTACAACTACCTCGTCGCTCGGGCGGTCCATACTGGCGGATCCCACCGACCAACACCAGGAGACCTCGGTCGGGAACATCTCAGGTTCTATCTACCACTACGTGAATTATTAACAACTTCACGATATTCGTAGTTTACTGCTTCTGAAACGGATGTCACTGGATGAAATATCATTTCTGTCAGCGGGTGTTGAATTGTACGGGAACGTCAGCCAAATTTATCAATTACAATACTGTTCCTCTGATTCCTAACATACAAGAACTCGGGATGGGGGTATATGTTCGGCTGTGGTATCTTCGTTCGAAGATGACTCAGTCACCTTTCACCGAGGCAGACAGACGAACTGTTCTCAAAATACTCGGTGCCTCCTCGGCCGTCGGAATAACAGGACTGGCCGGCTGTGCCGGCAATGGTAACGGAGACGGGAACGGTGCTGACACCATTCCAGCGAGTGATTATCCCGCCGTCGATGAGTGGATGACCGAGACGGATATCGGAGACGCGGCCAATAATTACGATGGGGTGATCGTGAATCTCCGTGACGAGAGCGATGTGACTATCGACGTCGGAGCCGGGGACGACGGGTTTGCGTACGGACCATCCGCGGTAGCTGTCTCGGCTGGAACTGAGGTTCTGTGGGATTGGACCGGCGAGGGAGGCCAGCACAACGTCGAAGCAGAACCGGACGACCAGATCGGCGAATCCGACTACGAGTTCAGTTCCGGTGAACCAGTCGGAGGAGCCGACAACGAGTACTCGTCTACGTTCGATGAGTCCGGCATCGCCCTGTACCACTGTGAACCACACCTGTCACTCGGGATGAAAGGCTCCATCGTCGTGGACTGAATCACCACAACAATCGCTCCGATGGGCTGATCGACGAATTGAGTCCCGTATCAGCCTCCGACACCGCGGTTCGATGGGAAGTCGACTGCCCAATTCCGTCACGCCGACAGCGCCTCGTCTAGTCGCGCCTCCAGGTTCCGTAGATCCTCGCGCAGATCATCGCTTTTCTCCTCATCAAGCTCCTCGATACGCTCCGCGAGCCCTTGCAGTCGGGAATACTTCTCGTCCTCTTCGACTTCGGTCTTCTGGACATATGCCTGTTCCTCAACGTCGTATACTTCGTCTTCCTCGAGATCAGTCGCGGTCAAAACGACGTCGAGCTTGTCGGGATCGACCCCGAGTACCCATTCACTGGGAATCCCGTGCTTGTCCAGAGCGTCGAAGATGGTCTCGTCGTCCTTTGGCCGCCGGCGCTCGCGGGTCGTCCGGCGTACAGTACCGAACCTGCCGTGGAGTTCCTGATCCGGCCCGAGACGGCTCAAAAGTGACTCCCGAGCCGTTTGTCGGAGACGGTCCGCCTCGTGTTGCACGTCCGAGAGGAGAACGTACAGATCGGTTAGCGTGCCTGTCTCGAGTGTCTCGGGATCGACGGGCTCCATCGTATCGAGCAAATCTGCCAGCAGGATCGCATCGTCGTGGAGGCGCTCTGGACGAGTACGAGCGTCCGCCGGCGAGATCAGATATGGACTCCCCCCGCCCATCTCCGGATCGGGGACGTAGGCGATTTCGTCGTCCTCGACGCTGAAATCAGCCAACAGTGTCAACATCGTCGCGTATGGTTCGACCCCGGGCGGGAGTTCAGCCACGGCGAGTCGGTACTCCGCCAGGCGATCGGTGAGGACCTCGAACTGCTCGCGCCAGAGCGGACGCTTCTCGCCACTATCGTCGAAGCGGATCTGGAGCCGATCGGTCGAAATTTCCCTGACTCGAAACGGTCGGTTCGAGAGCGGTGTCACCAGTTCGGTTCCCGGTTCCAGGGCCACACATCGCTCTTGGATGGCGTTCCAAAGCTCTTCGTGACCGACACTCATACTGTGTAGTTTATAATAGCGCGATAAAGAGCTGTTATCCCTTTTCAAGCGGTGGGAAAGCACACTTCGATTGATGTCGGTCCCCGACCAACATCGACCGTATGAAATTCGACGAATTCATCGACGAAGTCCAGCACTGACTCGAACTTCCTGGCACCGGCGAGACGGTACGAGCAATCCGGGCAACGCTGTTGACGCTGGGCCAGCGTCTTCCCGAGGGCAATGCCGAGGATCTCGCCGCCTCGCTTCCGATGGAGATAAACTGGTACCTGACTGGAGCAGTCCACGAACACGGTCAGCGCTTCGACTGGCAGGAGTTCGTCTCACGTGTCAGCGAGATCGAGGAGACTGACCCGGCCGACGCAGCCTACTACGCGCGCGCGTCATCATTGACTTGGTCCACACGCTGGTTCCGGAATCGGACTTCCAGCAACTGCGTGACTCACTCCCCGAAAGCGAGGATGACGAGAACTGGCGCAAACTCTTCGAAGTCGTCGATAACGGAGGATAGAGCGAAACCGCGGAGGCATAGACGGGGCCGGTCCACAACCCGAAGTGATGAGTCAAAACGAACGCGAACTGACGATAGTCCAGCCGAAGCGGCAGATAGAAGCGTTTCTTTGGAGTACTTTACGAATGGCTCTGATACATTATATTTTGGATGATATGAATAGCAACACCCCCTTACGCACTCCTCCCTCAGCGAACATCGTGAGTGGTGGGATGACAGAGCGGACTATTGTGCCTGCCTGGAAAGCAGGTGGCCGAGAGGCCTCGTGGGTTCGAATCCCACTCCCACCGTATCTGTTGTAGTACGAGTAGTGTTGGCGAATGCGCTGGGATTTCCGATAGTGTTCGTCGTTAGCATGTGTTCTAGAAGGCGCTTGTTCAGCAGATAGCGTAGCAATACTTGAGAAGGTGGATCGGCCGGAGGCAGCCTATCACGCGCAAATTATCATGGAACTCGTGAGTACGCTTGTTCCACAGTCCGACTTACAACTCGCCGGTTCCGGTGATGTGGGTTCGCGAGCCGGAATCGAGTGGGTGACAAACCATTTCGACGTGATTCCCGTAGTCACGCACAGTAGAGATGTACGAAGACATTCTGCTCCCGTTCGATGGAAGCGATGGGGCTGCGGAAGCACTACATCACGCCGCCGAAATTGCACACTGGGCCGACGCTACCATCCACGTTCTCTTTGTCGCGGATACGACACGAGATAGCGTCACCGTCGTCGAAACCCGGGTCGTCGACGCACTCGTCCAGGAGGGCGAGGACATCGTCGAGGAAGCAGAAAAGACACTGCAGACGCTCGGAGCGGACTACGATTCCGACATCGTCCAGGGGAATCCAGCGCCGACGATCGTCGAGTATGCCGAGCGTTACGATTACGACCTGATCGTGATGCCAACCCACGGCCGGAAGGGGGTGTCACGATACCTTCTCGGAAGTGTCACCGAAAAGGTCGTCCGTCTGGCGTCTGTCCCCGTTCTCACGGTGCGGATGCAGCCCGACGAGCAACTGGTGTTCCCCTACGAGAACATCCTCATCCCGACCGACGGGAGTGCCGGTGCAGGCCACGCTGCCGAGCATGGTTTCTCACTTGCTGCGTCTCTCGATGCGACCGTTCACGCGCTATCGGTCATGGATGATACGTCGCTCGGTTTGGATGTTCGCTCGACTGTAGCGGGACGGCAAGGAGAACAGGTGGCGACTGATGCCGTTGACGACCTCTTCTCCGGGGCAGAGACACATGGTGTCACGAACATCGTCCGGCACATCGAACACGGGACACCGATCGAGGGTATACTCGACACGATTGAATCGAGTGACATCCACGCCGTGGTGATAGGGACGACGGGGCGACGCGGGACTGATCGAATTCTACTCGGGAGCGTCGCCGAAAAGACCGTTCGCTCTGCGCCCGTGCCCGTTATCACGGTTGGACAGCGGGAGTAGCGGTACCGTCGGGTGTCGAGTGGCTACTACATCTCCTTGCTTATTTACTACGAGACTCGGTAATAGGGCATTATGATCCCGCGCAAGCGTAGCCTCCGTCTTATTGCCGGTCTCGCACTCATTTCCAGCCCACAAGAGTTCATTAACGAGGTGGTGAGGACGAACTCGAAGATCAGCCTGATGACCGGACTATTGCCAGACCTACACTCTTTTTAAGAAACCGATATGATGTCTTGACGAAGGACGATCACTCCCATCTCCAAAATGACTCGCACTCCCAGACAATCCATGGACGGGATTTCCTGAGCGATGGTCGATCCTCTAACGTCGCCCCTCAGTGAAGTCGTCTTACATCTTCTCCTCGCGGGTGGCCTCGGCGCGCTCATCGGTCTGGAACGCGAACAGAGCGAATCCGGTGGAACCTTCGCCGGGAGTCGGACGTTTCCGCTGATCGCACTCTATGGGGCACTCGTTCAGGCGTTCTTCCCAGCTGTGCTTCCCCTCGCATTTGGGATACTCGTCGTGCCACTCACAGTCGCGTACGTCGGGAAAATCTGGTATCAAGAGGATATCGGTCTGACGACGCTCGTGGCCGCGCTCGTGACAGTCATCCTCGGTGCAATGACAATGCATTCCGACCGCGGCGCGATCATCGCGATCATCGTTGGAGGTGCCGTCACAGTCCTTCTCTCCGTGAAAGGACCCGTCCACGAATTCGCCGATCGGATCGAGGAGAGTGAACGGCGGGCGTCGGTGAAGTTCATTCTCGTCGTTCTAGTTGTTTTTCCGACACTTCCCGACCGGTCGCTTGAGGCCCTCTACGGCCTCAATCCGAGATTCATTTGGTTGATGGTTGTCTTCGTCACTGGCCTTGGATTCGTGGCATACGTCCTCGGACGAACGCTCGGTCCCGAACGCGGAATCGCCCTCACGGGGATCGTCGGAGGGTTTGTCTCGTCCACGGCAACGACGGTCTCGATGGCCGAGAAGACGACCCAGAACGCGACGCTGTATCACGTCTGTGCCTTCGCGGTCGTCACCGCCTCCATCGTGATGTTCCCGCGAGCACTCATCGAGATCGCAGTCGTCAACCCTGACTTGCTCCCGAGCGTTGCGTTCCCGTTAGGAGCGATGACTGTTGTCGGGGTGGCTGCTGCTGGGGTGTTGTACTGGCGAACCGCATCCGACGAGACAGTGGAACCGGAGGAACTCAAGAATCCGTTACGCCTGCGGCCTGCCCTCCTCTTCGGGGCCATATTTGCGGCCGTGTTGCTCGTCTCGGAGTACGCCAACGAATGGTTCGGTGCGTCAGGGGTGTACGCGACCGCGTTCTTCTCCGGGCTCGCCGATGTCGATGCGATGACAATCACGTTGAGTCAACTCGCAGCCGAGGGAACAGTCTCGACGCAGGTCGCCACGACGGGAATCGTCATCGCGGCCATCGCAAACACCTTTGTGAAAGCCGTGTTAGCGTGGGTTCTCGGCACCTACCGGTTGGGAAGGCTGGTGTCCATCGTACTTGGCGTCGTGGTCCTGAGCGGCCTAGTTTTTCTTGCTCTGTGAACCCTTACTTTTCAGGGGCGCTCAGTACTCGTGTCACGTTGTACAATACGCGATCGCATCGCGAACGGCCTCTTTTCGCCCGATGAGCGTCAAGTGGTCGCCCATCTCGATCTGATCGTCGGGCTCCGGGAGTCGGTTCACCTCGTTCTGACTGATCAGCGCCAGGTGACACCCCTCCGGGAGTTCATCTATCAATTCAGACACCGTCTTTCCGGCGTGTTCTTTCGATGTGACTTCGATCTCCTGAACGTCGCCTTCCTCGTCGAGTTCCCGCATCCACTGTGAAATTCCAGGCCGCTCGATGACGTTGTCCATCGACCATGCGACTGACATCGACGTCGAGATCGCTTCGATATCGATATCCTCGAACGCGTCGAGATTCGAGGGCTCGTTCACGCGGGCAACCACGGTCTCGACTCCGTACGTGTTTCTCGCGAGTTGTCCGACAAGGAGATTCACGTCATCGTCTTTCGTCGCCAGTGCAACGATTTTCGCGTTCTCGATACCAGCTTTCTCGATGACCTGCTGTTCAGTTCCATCGCCATTATGAACCGTACGCCCTGCCTGGCGCAACTCCTCGACCACCTGTTGGTCTTTTTCGATGATGACGACCTCCTCACCCCGGCTTTCGAGTCGTTCTGCGAGTTCTCTTCCGACTCGCCCACCGCCGATAATGATCGCACGCATCGGTATCACGTCGAGTGCCTGGGCGATATGACGGGCCAGCCCGCCTTCAAACACGACGGTCACGAAGATGACGAGAAAGACCATGCCGACCAGCGTCGTCGCCGCAGTCGGGTTCGTCGACTGGAGTTCGAGCGCGAACAGCGTCGCAACGCTGGCAGGGATAATCCCTCGAGGGCCCAGCGCACTGATGAAGAGTCGTTCGCGAACGGTCAGCCGGTCACCGACGGTACTGATGAGAACAACCGCTGGACGAATAATGGTGGCGATGGCGAGAACAGCGATGATGCCGGCGAAACCCAGCTCGAGGAAGTCCCGGAGCGAGAGCAACGAGGCGAGCGTGATGAACACGAACGCGATCACGAGTATCGAGACGTCACCTTTGAACTGCTCGATCGTATCCCGATAGGGGATATCCGCGTTGCCGAGGATGAACCCACCAGTCGCGACCGCAGCGATACCGGCTTCCGCCGCACCAAACGCTGCCCCCAGCACTTCTGCAATCCCGTACATCGTCAACGAGGAGACGAGTACCATCAGGCGAGCGTTCTGGGGTGCATTCTCGACCGCCTGCCTCCCGTATCGAAGAATGTACCACAGGACGCCCGCCACCGTCGCACCGACGAGGATCCCGAGGCCGAACCGGACGGCGAACTCCCGGACGAGCGTCGGTAGCCCTCGTGACCCTACCAAGACGTACTCGAAGGTGACGATCGCCAGGATGGCCGCTGTGACGTCGTTGACGACGCCTTCCGTTTCGAGCGTCGAGGCGACGCGTTCACGGACGGGAACGACGTTCATGATCGGGGTAATCACGGTGGGGCCGGTTGCGATGAGCAGTGCTCCGATGAGAAACGCGATGTCCCACGGCGCCCCAAGAACGTAGTGGACGACGAGTGCCGTCCCAACAAGTGATCCAAACGCCCCGAACGTGATCAATCGAAGCGTCTCTCGCTGCGCACTCCGAATCCGGTCGATCCGAAGGTGGAAGGCGCCCTCAAACACGATGATCGCGACGCTCAGGCCGACGATCGCCCGGAGCGCGTTTCCGAAGACTGCGGGAGTGATGAGACCGAGCCCTTCCGGCCCGACGATGACGCCTGCAAAAAT
The DNA here is from genome assembly GCF_024228675.1 of Salinigranum marinum. NCBI lineage: Archaea > Methanobacteriati > Methanobacteriota > Halobacteria > Halobacteriales > Haloferacaceae > Salinigranum > Salinigranum marinum. The sequence goes on from NZ_CP100462.1 coordinate 258,992, forward strand.
CAAAAACACGACACTCGGGATCCGAAGCCTATCTGCGAGGACTTGCGCAGCGACGCCTAAACCCATGATCGTCACGACGATCTGGATGATGTCGACTGCGGCACTCATGATGTGAAGCCCCAGGAGGTTGGGGGATCGCTGGTAGACGAGTCCACTGAGATCGCTCTATGAAATACAGAGATATCAGTCCACAAAGCGCCTTCCAAATCGAATGATGGGTTCGTCACCAAACCCGACCGAGAGCGAAACGCTCCATTTAGGATAGGGCTCATCAAAGAGCCATAGAGGACGAACGCCGCTCCGACGCCGCTCTCGAAACACGCCGCCTCAGTAGGGGTCATACCGTAGTACGTCGTGACCTTTCGTAGCGCCGCAGCCCCACAGTGGACGCCTCGGCTGGTGATCGGAGCCTTCGACGAGCTCCGTACCGGACCTACACGGGGAGTCAACTCCCTCAGTCACGGTCACCGTTCTAAAAGAGTGAGATCCTCAGTCGCCTGACAACGGAAGCCTGGAGAGAACTATGATACCCTCCCGCGAGCGGAAACGATCGGTCACTCCTTGAGCATCCAGCCGAAGCGCTTCTCCCAGTACTCCTCGCTCGGAGGTTTCTTGCTCTCGCCGTACGTCTTGCGGTCACGAATTCGTCGTTCGAGCACGTCGCGAGCCTCGTTGAGTGCGTGACTCGCCCCGTAGCCTTCTCCGGAGGCGATGTACAGTCCTCGATCAGTGTGTAGGCGGATGCGGGCGAGTAAGAGGGGCGTCCCGCGACGTTTTTCGTCGTGTTCGTGGAGGTGGATTTTCGCGTCCAGAACAGTCATCCCGTGGTCTCGGTCGTCGAACTTCTCGACCATTGCCACGACATCCTCGTATTGTACGTCGTCCAGCAGGTCGGTGCCGTAGATCTGAACGGCCCGATTGCCGCCGGCCTCCCACGTGAGCGAATCGAGGACGTCGGTTTTCGTGACGATCCCGTACGGGCGACCGTTTTCAGTGACGACGAGCGACGAGCTGTCGATGGCGAACATCTCTTCGACAGCCGTCTCGAGCGTTGCGTCCTGGCGAACAGTATGTACCGGGGAGACCATGATGTCCCGGACCGGGAGATCCAAGATACGGGCGAGTTCTCCCTCCCGGGCGCCGAAGCCACCGTGAGCCCGACCAGTACTGGCGGAGACGTCTCCGCCGAACGAATCCGTCCCGCCCGCATCGCCACCCTGGCTCTGTTTCACGGAGCGAACCGTGAGAGCGGTCACGTCGTAGAGGCTCAGGATGCCGATAGCCGTACCGTCCTCGACCACCGGGAGGTGGGTGATCCGGTGTTCCCGGAAGACGTGAAGCGCTTCACCGAAGGTCGATCCCGGATCGAGCGTGACGAGCTCGGCAGTGGAGGCCTCACCGACGGTCGCCGCGTCGAGGAACGGCTGGACTTTGTTCAGAATTGCGTCCACGGTGACGACGCCCATCAGTTCCCCCCCGTCGAAGACCGGCAGGAGCCGTGTATCGCTGTCGATCATGAGCTGGGCGACCTTGCGGACGTCCTCGTCGGGGACGAGTCGGGGAACGTGCCAGACCAGCGACCCGATCTTCTCGTTGGGCTGGTGATGTGAGGTGGCGAGCTGTCTCCTGGTGATGATCCCCTCGAACACGTCGCCGCGTACCACGACCCCCTTGACGGTGGGATCGTCGAACGTCCCGACGAGCTTCGAGACGGGTGTATCCGGGGGGAATTCTACGTATTCTTCCGAGACGATGTTGGCAATGTCCATGGCTGTGAGTGTATGTCCGCTCTGGTTGGTAGTCTGTGAGTTCGGCCGCGAGTGCGTTACCGATAGGTGATAGTTCGGTACGAGTTGACAAGTGCTCGCTGGTCGTTCCCGATATCTGGAAAGCGACATGCAGGGCTCATCCCGCGACGAGCCCCCAGAGATCATCAGTATCCCGTTCGACCCCGCTCGATCGATATATTCGGCAATGTATCGACGTCAGAGAGGGCTTCAGAGATCAGAAGGGTGACTCGAAGACAGTACGAAAACACCCAGTACAACGGCTCCATCGAGCGTCCGACTGGAGGACTATTCTTAGAATCCCCACGGGTACAGGTCCGGTACCGCGACACGGTCCACATGAATGTCGAGCGGGTGGAGGGCGTTCGTCTCACCCAGGTAGGCAAATGCGTCGTACCGGTCAGGGAGAACCGTCGGCACGTAGTTCCCGGATTCGTGCTCCGGGTGATACACGACGCCGATGGCGCGATGGCCCCGCGGTCGGGCGAGCGGCGAGTCGTCGGGGAAATCCTCGGTCACGAGGAGGCGGTCGAGTCTACCAGCCCGCTCGAAGACGTGTTCGTAGCTCCCCTCCTGCGCAGGTGGGACCGTCATCTCTTCCAGCCGTGCTCCCCACGAGTCCGCGGCGATCACACTGCCCCGGTGTGAACCCATACCAACCAGTGCCACGTCGGACCTGTCCTCGCGCTCGCGAACGAGCTGGCCAACGTTGAGTCGCCCTCGCGCCTCCATGTCGGTCGCTCTGGCGTCGCCGACGTGGGTGTTGTGTGCCCAGACGATGCCCTTCGCATCCGATCCATGGTGGTCCTGCAGGCGCTCCAGCGTCTCGACCATGTGCCGGTCGCGGATGTTCCAAGAGTCGACGTCGCCCTGGACCATCTCACGGTAGTACTGTTCGGCATTTTTCGCGATCAGCGCGTTCTGTTCGGCATTGAAGTAGTCGTCGCGGCCGTGATCGTACGCCGCGACCTGTTCGCGGAGCCGAGTCAACATCTCCACCACCTCGTCCTCGCAGGTCTCGGGGACCATCCGGAGCGCTCGCGCGTACTCCTGGGCGTCGTCACCGTACGGTTCGAAACACCGATAGGCGGCCCTGGCCTCGGCTGCCGCGTCCGGGTCGACGTCCTCCAGATAGTCCACGACCGCTTCCATGGACTCGAACAGGCTGTACACGTCGAGGCCGTAGAACCCGACCCGTTCCGCTTCGTCGAGGGTCTGGTTGTGGACCTCTAGCCAGTCGAGGAATTCGAGGGTCTCCCAGTTCGCCCACAGCCACGTCGGCCACCGTTCGAACGCCTCAAGCGCATCGCGGATCGTCTCGTGAGACTCGGGGAATCTCTTGACGTACCGATTGATCTCGTAACAGTCCGTCCAGTCACCCTCGACGGCGACGAACGAGAAGTCTTTCTCCTGGATGAGTCGGGCCGTCAATCGCGAACGCCAGCGATAGTACTCCGACGTTCCGTGGGAGGCCTCGCCGAGCAATACGTACGTTCGATCCCCGAACCGCTCGACGAGACGATCAAGCTCGTCTGGATGCTCCAGGCCGTATGACTTAGAGCGGATCTCTTCGATAGCTGCATCGACGTCATCTGGTTCCGCCCACGACGTGCGGTCCTGCAGTGTCATAGGGACTCCTGTCCAGTTCCGTTCGAACGGTCGAGTCGCTGGCTGACTTCTTGCTTGAGTTGGTCGTCGTTGACATCCACTTCGAAGACGAACTCGTCACCGTTTTCCAACCTCGCCGTCTCTCGAATATTCGCACTCACGAGATCGTTATCCAAGTAATACGGGGTGAATCGGGTCATGATTTGCTCGTAGACCGCCGTCTCGATCGTGCGAATGGCCTTCCTGGTGGTCGTGTCGACGGCACGAAGTCCGTGTTCGAGGGCGTCCTCCCACTTCTCGAGGACGTCCTCGGGTCCATCTCCTTCGACCTTCTCGATCGATTCGAGGGCGTGCTCGCTCGCCCGTTCGAGATCCTCTCTGGCTGCCTGTCCAGCCTCTTCGCCAGCACTTTCTTTGATGCGAGCCTGTGCGACGGTCTTCTCGCTCACTTCCTCACCGAGTTCTTCGTGAGCTTTCGGCCGCCAGTCCTCCCACTCGTCGAGTGCAACCGCATCGACGTCACTCTCCCGCAACGCTCGGGCAATCCGCTCACCGTGAGCGACGACCTCCTCCCACGATCCGCGGACACGAAAGCCGGAGACGCGTTCCTCCATGGTGGACGTTCACCTCGAAGGGTGGGTCACTCCGAATAGCCCTCTTGGAGGAACTCCCCTTCCGTCTCGTAGATGGAAACTAACTCCGTGATGAACTCCTCGTACGATTCGTCCTCCTCGAGGTGGTCGTCCAGTCGGTCTTTGAGTTCGTCACTGATTTCGAGCGTGTAGGTCATGATCGGGAATCTGTTGCAACGTCTCCTGTATCGTAGACGATGTGTAAATACCACGACAGCTATTCCCGCTCGATAGTAATCGTCGACCAGTACATCCAACTCCCATCATGATATCAGCACATATCGATGCCTGCAGCGACTGTTGGGACGTTCCTCGTCTTTCTGATTATTCTCGTCGCTCTCGTGTTGTTCGTCACCGAGCCGATCCCGATCGACGTCACAGCGATCGGGATCATGGTCACGCTTATGATACTCGGTCCGTGGACGGGCGTTTCGCCGCGCGAGGGTGTCTCCGGTTTCTCGAACCCGGCAACGATCACGATTCTCGCGATGATGATCCTGAGCGAAGGCGTCCGTCGGACGGGTGCGATTCAGCGTCTCGAACAGACAGTCGCCTCTTTCACGGGCGAGAGCGAACACAAGCAACTCGGCGCAACGGTCGGGCTCGTCGGTCCGCTCTCGGGAATTATCAACAACACCGCTGCCGTTGCCGTCTTGCTGCCGATGGTGAGCGATCTTGCTCACGAGAACGGGACATCGCCGTCAAAGTTGCTCATTCCGCTCTCCTACGCGTCGATGGCCGGTGGGATGCTCACGCTCATCGGAACGTCCACGAACCTTCTGGCCAGCGACGTGGCGAGTCGACTCGCCACCGACTATCCCTCCTTGCACGCGTTCTCGATGTTCGAGTTCACCCACCTCGGTCTCGTGGTGTTTCTCGTCACCGGGCTGTACCTCCTTACGGTCGGGTACTGGCTTGCTCCGTCCCATGTGACGCCCCGCAGTAAGCTCGAAACGACCCAGAAAGAGGAGTTTCTCACCGAGGTGATCGTGGGCGAAGAATCACCGTTCGTCAGCTCAAGGATCCGGGAAGCGCTCGAAGAGGTCGACTTCGAAGCGAACGTCACCCAACTGATTCGTGATGGTACCTATCATCGAGAGCCGAGACTGTCGATGACGATACGGGAGGGGGACACGTTCACGATCCGGCTCACCGAAGACGCGTTACGGACGCTACACGAGGTAGAGGGGATCGAGTTCGTTCCGGAAGTCACGCCGCCAGGTGGGCTCGATGCGCTCGGCCCCGGGCAAACGCTCAGCGAAATCGTCGTCACCGCCGGGTCTGATCTTGTCGGCGAGACGGTCGAGTCGTCACGGTTTCAAGACCAGTATCAGACGGCTGTTCTGGCTATCCGCCGTGGTGGTGAGACCGCCTACGAACGCCTCACAGAGTATCGAATCCGTCCGGGCGACCTGCTCCTGATCGAGTCCGAACCGGACACCGTCGACCGACTCGCCGATGATCCGAACGTGATCGTGGCTGGCGAACTCGCCCTCCAACAGTTCCGGTCGTCGAAGCTCCCGCTCGCAGTCGGCGTCGTGCTCTCGGTCGTCGGAGTGGCAGCACTCGGCATCCTGCCGGTCATGGTCGCAGCACTTAGCGGCGTCATGGTGATGATCGTAACTGGAATCGTCAAGCCGGCGGAGGCCTACGAGGCCGTCCAGTGGGACGTGATCTTCCTCCTGGCCGGCGTCATCCCACTCGGCAGAGCACTGGCGGAGACGGGCGGTGCCGATCTGCTCGGCACGTTCGTCGTCTCGACGGCTGACTTCCTGCCCGCAATCGCCGTTCTCGGCCTGTTCTATCTGCTGACCGTTACGATGACCAACCTCATCAGCAACCAGGCCAGCGTCGTGTTGCTCATCCCCGTCGCCGTCGACGCGGCCGCCCGGTTGAACGCGAACGCATTCGCGTTCGTCCTCGCAGTCACGTTCGCCGCCAGCACGGCCTTCATGTCGCCGGTCGGGTATCAGACCAACCTCTTCGTCTATGGCCCTGGTGGATACGAGTTCAGCGACTTCGCTCGTGTCGGCGGGCCGCTTCAGGTGATCCTGGCCGTCGTCACGACCCTCGGGATCGACGCATTCTGGGGGCTGTAAATTTGCGCAGGATCCCTGACTCCCCGGTTCGGCGTATCTGTTCCTGAATTCAGCAGTTATCGTCCTGTGGGAAATACTGACCGAGATTGTAGGATAATAAACACTATGACTGAACGTGATGTACAGAGTACTCGTTCCGGTCGACAGAAGTGAGGAACGCGCGTTCCACCAACCACAGTACGTGTCACAGCTTCCGAACGCCACCGACGATGTCGAGGCGACGGGGCTGTACGTGGTGCCTCCCGATGAGTTTAGCGACGCCGACGCGGTGGAGTTCTCCGACATCGACGCGGCCGTCGGGGCGGCCAACCTTCTCGAAGGCGAGGGTGTTTCGGTGACTCGAACCGTGGACGACGGTGGCATCTCGGACCAGATCGTCCGTTCCGCTGAGGGACTTGAGGCCGACGAAATCGTTATGAGCGGGCGCAAGCGGTCGGGGCTCCAGGAGGTACTCATCGGGAGCATCACGCAGGACGTGATGCTCTCGGCCGAACGACCGGTCACTATCACCGGCTAACCTCGGTCGAACGCGCACCCGCGTGAGTCGCTTCCGGAGTTCGGACGGTCTGGGATAGGTGTCTCGAATGTGCCGGGAACCGCGAGCCTGAGGCCGACCAGGGAACGCGGATTCCTCTCGATGTTCCGTTTGCGCTCCCAGGACCACCACCACAGTGGCTCGCGGCGCGACGGGTGGCCACGTCCGCACGTAAGTGTCTGTGGCGCCACTTCGCGAGAGCTACGAGCAGTTCACTGTGGCGGATTCCCGGACCTCTGGAATGACGTGAGAGTTGAAATGTGACCTGGTCGAATATTCGAAGAGGCTGAGAGGGACGGTCTACCCTCGAGTAAGCCGATGGAGGGAGAAACCCATGCCAGACACGAAACGTATCGTCATCGCCGGCGGCGGCCGTATCGGACTACGAACCGCACAGGAGCTCGCAGACCGCGGATACGAGATCGTATTGATCGAGAAAGAGGAGGCTCGGTCAGACGAGGTCGCGGATGAATACGTCGCGATGGTCTTGCAGGGAGACGCGACAGCGCCCTCGATTCTTGAACAGGCGGATCTCAAGCGGGCTGACGCCATCGCCGCGTTGACCGATGAACCCGGGACCAATCTCGCGATCTGTATGGAGGCAAAGCGAATCGCGCCTCACATCCGAACACTCGCTCGAACCGGTACTGGGACCGAGGACGAGTACGACGAGATTGCCGACGCGACGATCCTGCCCCAGGAACTCAGCGCGAACACGGCTGCCGACATCCTTTCGGGCGACGAGGTACGGACCATTATCGGCACCCACCACGACCTCGAAATTCTGGAGATCAAGGTCGCCGAGGACGCCCCGGTAGCCGGACATACGCTCGCGGAGATCAGCCTCCCGAAAGGGAGCCTTGTCATCTCGGATCGGAACCGAACACAGATCGCACGTGCCGATATGGAACTCGAACCCAGTGAGTATTACATCGTCGGTGTGGAACCAGATGTCCTCGACGAGGTTCTGAACCTCTTCCGCGGCTAATCCTGGGGGACTTATTTTACGCTCCGTCCGCATCTCGACATGTAATGGTGAGCGGGACCGAGACCCAACTCGAACGTACGCTCGGATTCAGGGAGGCCTTGACCATCGGCGTCGGAACCATGGTGGGAGCGGGCATTTTTGTCCTCCCCGGTCCGGCGGCCGCCCTCGCCGGCCCCGCGGCAGCCGTTGCGTTCGTCGCCGCGGGTGGGATCGCTGTTCTGACCGCGCTCTCGGCGAGCGAACTCGCCACTGCGATGCCGGCCTCCGGTGGACCGTATCATTTCATCAATCGGGGGTTGGGCCCTGTCTTCGGGAGTATCGCCGGGCTGGGCAACTGGCTCGGGCTGGCGTTCGCGACGGCGTTCTACGCGGTTGGATTCGGCAATTATGTCGCGCCGCTGGTGATAGGGATACTCCCACCCCTCGGCATCGGGCCCCTGCCGCTCTCCGCGGCCCAACTCGGCGGACTCGTCGCTGCAGTCCTCTTTATCGGCGTCAACTACCTCAGTACGAAGGGAACCGGCGACTTACAGAACGTCATCGTCATCGTGTTACTCGGCATCCTCGGCCTGTTCATCCTCCTCGGGGTGACCCAGGCTGACGTCGCGACGCTCCGCCCCCTGTTTCCCGAGGGCCCCGGATCGGTGTTCCCCGCCACCGCGCTGGTGTTCGTCTCCTACCTCGGGTTCGCCCAGGTGGCGACCGTCGCCGGCGAGATCAAGCAGCCTGGAACGAACCTCCCGCGAGCGATGGTCGGCGGCGTTCTCTTGGTTACGGCCGTCTACGCGGTGTCGATGGTCATCCTGCTCGGCGTCGTCGAACGCGCTGCCATCGCCGGCTCCGGGACGGCAATCGCGGACGGTGCGGCCGTCGTCTTCGGCGCGTTCGGGAGCGGCGTCGTCGGCGTCGGGCTGCTCATCTTCGGCGGGCTGTTGGCAACCGCCTCGTCGGCGAACGCGTCGGTGTTGTCGGCTTCCCGTATCAACTACGCAATGGGCCGGGACGGCCTGATGGACGCCCGGCTCTCGGCCATCCACGAGCGGTTCGACACGCCACACCGCTCTATCCTGCTGACCGGCGGGCTCATTCTCGTGTTCATCGTCGCGGGGGAGGTCAACAGCCTCGCCCGAGCGGGGAGTGTCCTGCACCTGCTGGTCTACGGCCTGTTGAACGTCTCGCTCATCGTCTTCCGGGAGACCCGTGCCGGCGGCTACGATCCGGACTTCGAAGTCCCATTCTATCCGGCGGTGCCGGCACTGGGTGCCGTTCTCTCGTTCGCGCTCATCGGATTCATGGAACTGCCGGAAGTACTGCTGGCCGCCGGACTCGTCGCCGGGGGCATCGTCTGGTACGTACTATATGTCCGCCGCCGCGTTGTGGATACCAGCGCGCTGGCGATGTACCGCGGCGCGGTCCCGCTCGAGATTGAAGTCGAGGTGGAGTTCGACTTCGACACCCCGGCGAAACGCGCCGAGGAGGTGGCGGAGGATGGCTGACAGCTGGATGCCGTACGTCGGGAATCAGTGGCGGACAACCGCGCTTGGCCGGTCACGCACGCACCGATCGCACCCGCTGGACATCACCCACCAATTATGATAGATGATCCCACCCTGTTGATACCCATCGACGCATCGGCCCCGGAGGACCCACCACAGGCACTCGTGGACCTCCTGGAACCACTCCACATCGTTGTACTCGGTCACTACCCGGTGCCCGATCAGGCTGTTCCCCAACAGCTCCAAGAGGCCCATGAGGAAGAGGCGAAGGCTGCGATGGAACCGATCGTCCGCCGGTTCGTGCAGCAAGGAACCGATGTCGAGTCGGTGCTGGTATTCACGCGGGACCACGTCACGTCGATCGATCGAGTAGCCAACGAGCACGACTGCGACGCGGTGCTCGTTCCGGGGTCCGTCGGAGAGTTAAGCAACGTCCTCGTTTCACTGAAGGACGAGCAGAACATGTTCAGGGTCCTCGAGGTGGTCGGGCTCTTGCTGGGAGAGACAGATCCCGACGTGACGCTGTTTCACTCCGAGAGCGTCGAGAAAGGGAGCGCCATCTCGGAACTCCTGCTTCGCGGTGCGACTGACTGGCTGACCGAACGGGGCCTCGAACGAAACCGCATCACTTGGCGCGAGCCGACCGCCGAGACCCAGACGACCGACCTACTCGAACTGGCCGACGAACACGACTTCGTCATCATGGGCGAGGAGGAGCCGTCACTCCCCGAGCGCGTCCTCGGCGAACTACCCGACCGTATTCACGCCCGGACCGGACGAGCGGTCCTCGTGGTCCGCAAGGAGCGCTGATTTCGATGCCCGAGAACAGCCACAAGCCGTCGGTGCTCGTGCCCGTCGACGTTTCGACGGACGAACAGCCTGACCCGCAGCTGCTCGAACTCCTCGAGCCCGCCCGGGTCGTCCTCGGCGGCTGGTATCCCGTCCCCGATCAGACGCCCCCCGAGCAGCTCCAGGAAGCCCACGAGGAGGAGGCGATCGAGCGCATCGATGCCATCGCAGCCGAATTACAGGACGCCGACACGGCGGTCGAGACGGTCGTCGTCTTCACCCGGGATCGGTCGACGACAATCGACCGGCTCGCCGACGAGTACGACTGCGGGGTCGTCCTGGTTCCCAGGGCTGTCCAGCGGGTTGAGCGCATCCTCGTGCCGATCCGGGCCGACGTCAACCTCTCGGCTATTCTCTCGGTCGTAGGCGTCCTGTTGGAGGACAGCGAGGCGACTGTCACGCTCCTGCACGCCGCAGAAGCCGACGAGGACACCGAGGCTGGGGCGGTTATGCTCAGGGGCGCGGCCGACGAACTGCTTGACGGCGGCGTCGACGCCGACCGTATCGATACAGTGAGTCTCGAATCCGGCACTCCTGTTGACGATATCGTCGATGCCGCGGCCAATCACGACGTGCTGGTCATCGGCGAGTCTGACCCGTCGCTCATTGAACGAATCATCGGCGACGTGCCAGGTCAGCTCATCGACCGGACGGACCGGCCGGTGCTGATCGTCCGGAAGCTGCCGACCGAGGAGGAAGAAGACGAAGCTGGCGAGTAAACACTAGAGTACACCGGTAACTATCCCAGCTGCGGTACGGGAAGGCGCGCCATGAACGGCGCGGAGAACGTCACATCGGTCGAGCAATCAGGATCTCGACTGGCCACACCCACACTCGATGGAGATGCTCTTGTCGTTCAACCACGAATCCCTCTTTTTCAAGGGTTCGGGAGGCGTAAATCGGTCGACAGCCGAACCGTTCGTAGCCCGGGACCCGTTCGAACAGCCAGTCGTACGCTCGTACGAACAGGTCCTCTTCAGCTCCAGCCCGTTCCATCGTCACGACACAGAGCCGACCATCCGGTCGGAGGATGCGCTTGAGTTCCCTGACAACTGTCGGTATCTCGTCTTCCGCAAACAGTTCCAACGTGTCCTCGATAAAAGCGATGTCGGCGACGTTCTCTCGAAACGGAAGCGATCGAGCGTCCCCAAGACAGATCTCGATTTGCGTATTTGCTCCCTCTCGAACAGCCCGCCGGCGAACCCGACCCGCCATACTCGCTGCAGCATCAAGCCCGACGGTGTCCCCCTCTGGACCGACTCGCTCGGCGAGCGCGACTAATGCGTGCCCGGGTCCACATCCGACCTCCACGACGTGTTCTCCACGTTCGATAGCGAGCAAGCCCAAAGCCCGCTGCCGTGTGTCCGCTTGCAACGGTGTGATGAACCAGTCGTATAGTGCCGCCAACCGGTGATACGTCTCTACGACGGTTTCGTTGGACACATCTGGTTCCGGCAGAGTGGTCATGTGCTGGAGGCGTCGCGTCGATTTTCGGAACGTACTATCGAGTTGCGATCGAAGGAAAACACCACACTCTGCGTCCAGCCTGGGGAGAGCAGCTTCCGACGGCGACTGCTCGACTAGACGCCGCCAACGTACGGACAGACGTCCCTGTTCACCCGGTGACATCCTCGGAAGTGCGATACGTTCGAACATCCTCAAGCGTCGGGATACCTCGTCGAGCCCCCTTCTCGCGCGTGGAGAGTGACCCGGCGATCGTTCCAATTTCGATGGCTTTCTGCAATGATGCCCCGGCTGCGAGTTGGGCCGCCAGGAATCCGTTCAGAACATCGCCGGCACCGGTCGTATCGACCGCTTTGACTGTCGGTGGCGTTACAGTGAACCGTCGCTCCGCTTCGACGATGACATCGTCCGCACCTCGTTTGCGAATGAGGACTCCATCGAACTCTCCAAGGGAGGATTGTAGCGCCCGATACTCGTTTTCATTCGGGGTGAGGTAGTCGACCGCATCGCACCCAAGGAGTTCTTCGATTCCATCTGCAGGCGCGGGGTCGAGGATAATAGTTGGTCGGTCCCGTTCGGCAGCCAACTCCGAAAGTAGTGCCACAACCGGATCAATCGGAATCTCATTTTGCAGGAGGAGACACTCGGCCGAGAGAATCGTGTCGTACTGCTCTCGGATGTAGGCACTATCGATTGCACTATTGGCCCCTGGCCGGACGATGATCCAGTTGTCGCCCTCCGGTCCGACGAACACGTAGGCCGTTCCAGTTGGTTCTGACGCAGTTCCAATCCGAGCAACACCGACTCCGGCTTCTGTGAGATGACTGCGGACCCCGAATTCCCGGCCATCGGGGCCTACCTTGCCGAGCATTTCCGTCTCTGCTCCGTCCTTCGCCGCAGCTACGGCCTGGTTCGCACCTTTCCCTCCTTGACGAAGACTATCGGGATCGGCTGAGAAATCCGTCGGGAGGTCATCGGTCTGGACAGTCTGCCCGCGGTCTGGAAACCAGCTATATCGGTCTCTGAGGTCGGTGATTTCGGCATCGGACACATGATGTATTTTGTCCACGTTGATGCTCCCGAGACTGACGACGTCTCCCATATCGAAAGCTCACTCAATCACAGTTGCTCTCATCGGATGAGTGTCACAGGAACCGACGCCCTCCGTGCGACGATCTCCGCGATGCTCCCGAATACGGATCGTTCTTCCTCCGGACGTCCGTGCGCTCCGAGAACGATGTGGTCGATCTCCTCCTCGTCGGCGTACTCCACGATGACCCGCTTTGGATCACCGATCTCGGACGTGGTGGAGATCTCGCGGTCGTGCTCATCAGCGAGTTCTCGAGCCTCATCGAAGAGTTGCTCTGAGACTTCTTCAGCCCGCTCGTACCACTCTTCGGATCCCATCAACGGTTCGTACGACGTCTTGAAGTCGGGATAGGCACCGTAGCCCGGCTCGAAGAGATCAACCACGTGAAGCACGGTGACCGATGCATCCGGGAATTCTTCGAGGGCATGACGAAGCGCTCTTCGCGACAGCGGCGAGCCATCGAGTGGGACGAGAATGTGTTCGGTCATATCTCCATCTCCTGTACGATGCTCCGTCCGAACGGTTTTGAATTAACCTGGATTCGGAGTCTCTCTGTAATCAACGCCATTGTCGATTTTTACTTGGAGCGAGCCAAAATAGGGGCCGTCGGTGATTCCAGTCGAGTGAGAATTCGCGAGTATATTCCTGGATTACTGATACATTCCCGGCACCGCCGGTTGCTGGTCCTGTTGTTGCTGATACTGCCGGAGTTGCTCCGCGATCTGTTGTTTCTGTTTCTGGATCTCCTCGGCCTGTTCGCGGAGTTCCTGCGTGTCGATATCGAATTCGACGAGCGATTCGAGAGCCTCTTCGATCACCGCCCGAGCAGCCGCTGGATCGGGAATGTATGGGTTCGAACGCACGATGAGCACCGCCGCTGGAATGTCGTCGTGGTAACAATCAGCCAGTAGCGCACCGGTCACGCCACCGACGACGCCAGAGCCATCGGCCAAGGTGATCCCTGCATCGGCGAGAGCGGTCTCCAGATCGTCCGTCGTGGCAACGCCGACGACCTCGCCGATTTCGTCTTCGGACTCCGCCGGAGCCCCTGCGAGGAAGATAGCCCGCTCGAACTCCTCAGATAGGTCGTGCAGGACACATCGGCTCAACGAGTCGACTGCAGTAGGTGGGATTGGGACGTCGCTTTGGAGAGTCATTACAGCTGGATCTTCCCCTGCGTAGACTCGTACTGCGTCACGAACTCGGCCTTCGTCGAACGCCGCGACTGGAGGAAAATCGTCAGAAACGATAGTTCCGTGCTGGTCCAGCTCGAGTTGCTTCGTGATTTGATCGACTGCAATCGCCGCAACTAATCCCAATCCAGGGAGGCCCTCGATGAGCGTCGGCGATTCGGTCCCTAGTTCTGTGGTCTTCTCGAAACTCGTCGATGAATCAGGAGTCATTACTCGACACCGAGTCTACTATCGAATAGTACGGCCTTATCAACACGTCTTATTTCCAATCCGTGAGAAGGGTGCTTGTCTGATTACGAAGGCCCATCAGAGGATTCAGCTGGCATACGAACCGTCAACACCGGCGCATCCGAGAGCCGGACGACTTTCTCGGTGACGCTGCCCAGAAGATATCGATCCAGACCCGTGCGGCCATGCGTCCCCATCACGACGAGATCGATGTCGTGTTCGTCGACGTAATCGAGAATGGCTTGGTGGGGTGCTCCCTGTGCCACTACACCTTCGATCGTGTTCACACCAGCTGCCTCTGCTTGCCGGATCACCTCCTCAATCGCGTTCTCACCAGCTTCTTCGATGGCATCGAGCGTTCCGGGGACCGAGGAATCGATGCCGACGTTCGTATCGACGACATAGATCGTATGGAGTGCGGCGTCGTAGGTCGTTGCGAGATCGATTGCGTGTTCGACGGCGCCTCGTGTCCCTTCACTTCCGTCCGTCGGGACCACTATCTGGTCGTACATATCGAATACTCGTTAGCGAAGGGACAAAGAGAACATGTCGATTACGAGACGCTGGGAAGTCCTCAGTTCCCGTTCTAGGGGAGATTCAGGCGCGGACCCGTGTTCCGGTCTCGCCGGCCAGTGCGTCCATCAGGTGCTCAGGAGAGGTAACCACGGCCCGGTCTCCGCCCTGTTCGATAAAGCGGAGACATGCCTCTATCTTCGGTTGCATACTGCCTTCACCGAACTCACCCGCGTCGAGATGCGCGCGCAACTCCTCGGGTGAAGGCCGACAGAGCGGTCGCTGATCGGGCCTATCGTAGTTCACGTACGCGAACTCGACGTCCGTCAGGATAATGAGGGTATCGGCGCCGAGTTCCGAGGCGAGCAGTTGCGAAGCCTTGTCCTTATTGACGACTGCTTCGATACCCCGGAGCCCGTCGTCACGAACGACGGGGACACCCCCACCGCCAGCGGTGATCACGAGGTTCCCTCGTTCCACGAGGTTCCCTCGTTCCACGAGGCGAGTGAGTTCCTTTCCTTCGACGAGTTCGACGGGCTCGGGAGATGGAACGACACGACGGCACGGGCGGTCACCGGTCGCTACGCGCCGCGTCTCGAATGAGTTCTCCGCTGCTTCCGCTTCCGTGTAGAACGGTCCGATGGGTTTCGTCGGGTTCTGGAACGCAGGATCGTCGGGGTCGACGATCACTTGTGTTACGACGGTGATAAAGTCGGGCGAGCCAGCGAGTTCGTTGTCGAGGGCCTGTTGGAGCAAATAGCCGATCTGAGCCTGGGTTTCGGCCACCAAGACGTCGAGCGGTAACTCCGCGTCTCGCTGACGCGCTCCTGCTGTAAGAGGAGGTTGCCGACCTGCGGTCCGTTCCCATGGGTCAACACCACGTCGTAGCCGGCCTGGATCGCATCCGCGATCTGTCGGGCTGTTAGCGCTATCACGTCGAGCTGTTCGTCGATCGTTCCAAGACCGTGCGCACCGAGTAGCGTGTTTCCGCCCAGCGCCACGACGATTGGATCCGTTCCCGTCTCGTGAGAGGTGTCGCCCATACTAATCCCACCCTCCACGCGTAATTAGTACTACGCTCATGTGTAGCAGATTGTTGATTTCAGAGAGTCGCTTCGACAGCGTGCTTGAGTGCTTGTCGACCGGGTTTTCTGAAGAGTTCGCTGCGTAGCTGGAAGGCGCGAAGATACTGTGTCAACTTGTCTTTCGAGATACCTCGATGGGGCGAGAGCCACCGTCGCGCCAGCGACGCGTGGCTCTCGCAGGTGTTCACGTGAACGTCTCCATCCGCGTATTCGCCGTCACCGTGGACGACGTATTCGCGGTCGAACTCGTCGTCGTCCTCTAGTGGGTCGTATGCCCGAAATCCATCGGTGTAGACGGTCAGCGACTCCTCCTCGTGTTCTTCAAGGAGGAGTCGCACCGTCGATTCGTCGGCGGATTTCGCGGGAACGACGTATCGCTGTCCAGTTCCACGGTCAACGAGTGTGAAGATCGGCGGCTTGTCTTGATCGTACCTTCCGCGTCCGCGTTGTGAGAGTCCACGCGAGCGCGACTCTTGGTCGCGCTCGCGGCCTTTCAGTCCGGCAGAGACGTACAGTTCGTCGATCTCAACCGGTCCAACAAGATCGAGACGAGGCGCGTCGAGCGCTCTGGTAAAGCGCTCGACGCGCCGATGCATCGTCTTGTAGGTCACTCCGATCTCTCGCTGAAGTTGCCGGAGACTCGTGTTGAATCGCAAGAACGCGTAGATCGAGAACAACCACTTGCGGAGCGCAACCTTCGAGTGAGCGAAGATTGTGCCCGTCTTATCGTTGAACGTGCGGTCGCAATCCTTACACAGATAGCGTTGAAACGCCCCATAGCTGCCGTTTCTGACCGTCCGGTCAGAACGGCAGCGAGGGCAAGAAACACCGTCACGCCAGCGAACCTGCTGTAACAGGTCCGCTGCGAGCGATTCCGAGCTAAACACATCGAGCGGAATCATTCGTGTCGGACACCGCTACGCGGTGTCCTTGCTCTCTTCGATTCCAGAGCGACAGCTGAACGCTATCAACAATCTCCTACTGAAGAGCGTTAGTACTATGAGTCAGACGCAGATCGTCATCATGGGTGCAGCGGGTCGCGACTTCCACGACTTTAATACCGTCTTCAGAGGCGACGAGCGCTTTGACGTCATCGCGTTCACGCACACCGGCACACAAAACATCGGCGAACTCGACGACCTCCCCAACCGCCGCTATCCTTCCGAGTTGGCCGGTGAGAACTATCCCGAGGGCATCCCGATCCGCGCCGAATCGGAGCTCGAGACCATCGTCGACGAGGAAGAGGTGGATACGGTCGTGTTCTCCTATTCGGACGTCTCACACGTACACGTGATGCATCAGGCGTCGCGTGTACTCGCCGCCGTGCCGACTGCCGACTGATCGGCCCGGACCGGATGATGCTCCACGCTGAGGTCCCCGTCGTCGCCGTCGACGCGGTTCGAACTGGGTGCGGAAAATCTCAGACTGCACGTCGTTGTGGCCGATCCCCATCGTGCTGGGTCCGAACTGCGATACCATCCGGGTGAAACCAACCTCCTGCTCGCGGATTACGTCCTCATCAACAAGGAGAACACCGCCGACGTGGTCGGAATTCACGAGGTCGAATCGAACGTTCGGCAAACGAATCCAGACGCGGAAATCATTCACCCGAACTCGACGATTACGGCCGACAGGAACGCCATCGCTGGAAAACGCGTTCTCGTCGTCGAAGGCGGACCGACGCTCACCCACGGTGACGCACCCTATGGTGCCGGCTTGATTGCCGCCCGGAAATACGGAGCTGCGGAAATCGTTGATCCCGAACCGGCGGCCGTCGGTTCGCTCCAGCGCGTCTTCGAGGAATACGATCATCTCGATGCAGTTCTCCCGGCGATAGGCTATCGCGACGCACAGATTCGGGATCTGGAAGCGACGATACGGAACGCAGCACCCGACGTCGTGGTCTCGGGGACACCCCACGATCTCGCGCGACTGATCGGCGTAGACAGCCCTATCATACGGGTTCGCTGCGAACTCGAGGAGAAAGACGTCACACTCGACACGGTGCTTGATCGTCACGCCCAAGCATTGAGCCTCTGATACCCGTCAAACAGCGACCCATCGGAATCTATGGATACCGCTCTCGATCGATCGCGTATCTGGTTCGGAAACACCCAGGTCTTTGCATCATCCGGGAGCAGGCGGCGCTTCTTCGTCCATCTGCTCGCACTCGGACTCGCGTTTGTCTTCGTGACTACTTTTGTTCACCGCCGCTTCGGATTCCTGACCGATGCGCAGGCCTTGCGTGAGTTCATTCGGGGGTACGGGATCTTGGCGCCCGGCGTACTCGTTGTTCTCCAAACAGTCCAGGTCGTCGCTGCACCGATTCCTGGACAGGTTCTCGCTGTGGTCGCCGGCTATCTCTTCGGCGCATGGTGGGGAACACTCTACAACATGATCGGAATCACTATGAGAAGTACCATCGCGTTCTGGATATCCCGGCGATACGGTCGTGCGTCCGTGGAGAACACCGTCCACGAAGAGGCACTTAATCGATTCGATGCTGTCAGCGACGACTACGGCCAACTCGCGCTGTTTTTCTTCTTTCTGGTTCCAGGACTTCCGGATGACGTCACCTGTTTTGCCGGCGGACTCACCAATATCCCACTGTGGCAACTCGTCGTTCTCGCCATAATCGGACGAGCACCGGCGTTCTTCCTCGTCAACGCCGTCGGTGATCTACTTGGCACCGATCAGTTCCCGGCCGCTGTGGTGCTCGCCGTCGTGCTCGTCGTGATTTCCGCGGTCGGATATCGGAAACGCGACCTTCTCACCGGCTTTTCCGAGGGGATTTGTAACGGCTGACCGTTGCATCGATTCCGTTGACGACCCTGCCATCATATTGGGGAACTTGTGCCCGTCACGATAGCATATTACCCTACTTTACTGAGACGAACTGCTCCTCGTCGATGTACTGAGATGCATTCGATCGGTAGCGATCCCTCCTCTCTGATCAAAAGAAGTGCGGTTCATCCACAGTACGAGCGTAGTGACCGTCCTCGGTTCAGGTGGCGACCAAGACCGGTCTCCCCGCGTTCTGGACGACACGGTCGGTCACACTCCCGATCTGCTCCCCTTCTGCGTGGGAGTGCCCGTGGTAGCCAAGCACGATCAGGTCGGCGTCGATCTCGTCGGCGTAATTAATGATCTCCAGATATGGCTTCCCGTGACAACACTGAGTGGTAACCGCAATTCCGAGTTCTTCGCCCCGGTCGGCGATCTCCGAGAGTTCCTGGTTGCCCCAGTCTTCGATCTCGATGGTTTCCAGTTCCGTGCTACTCAGGGCTGGTTCGGTGTATCGATCGGTATCGACCACGAAGATCGCATGGAGTCCGGCGTCGTGCTGTTCGGCCTGTTCGAGCGCGTGTGTCGCTGCGCGGTTCGCATCGGCACTACCATCGGTTGCGACCAGAATCGTATCGTACATACTGTTCGAGACGCGGCGAGTCGCTTTGTAGTCGCTGGCAATTCCCAGATGCTGATAGGGGCCTCATTCTAGGGATTCCGGACGACGTGATCTATCTTGCCAGCAACTTCACCGATATCCCCTGTGGCAACTCACGATTCTCGCCCTGCCTCCTCTGAACTTTCAGATGGACATTAAGATACGCTCTCGAAGCGGTTCAATCCTGATATTCGCCATCTCCGCTCTTAGCTTGGGTCGAGGTGGACCGTCAAAACTGGTACGTCGACGGTGCGGACGATCCGTTCCGTCGTACTGCCCAAGAGGGTGTGCTCGAGGCCGGTCCGACCATGCGTTCCCATCACCACGAGATCGACATCGTTTTGATCGATGTATTCACGAATGATCTCGTGTGGAACGCCGAGCCGAATCGCCTCCGTCGCGGGAATATCCTTCTCCTCAGCTTGGTCCAGTACCGGAGTTGTCGGCCTCTCGTCTGATTGATCGATCAACTGGATGACCTCGTCACGGTCCATCTCCGTGCTGATAGGACTCATTCGGACATCGACTACATAGAGCGCATGTAGCGTCGCGTCATATCTACTCGCGATATCAACTGCATGTTGGGCAGCCGCGTTCGCCCCCTCGCTACCGTCCGTCAGCACGAGAATTGTTTCGTACATTTGTCTCGGTCTTGGCTACCGGTGGGCAATAGTCTATAAGATATTCCCACACGGTGAGGGTGTCATAGAACGATTAGCACACCAAAGAGCAGGGTGAACGCTGAGGTGGATGAGTTCAGCGACCCTGCAAGATGATCCTTCGGTAGACTCGTTCTTCAATGCCGTGGAGACAGAGACGCTAGCGCTGTTCGAGCACCTCTCTTTCGAGTTTCTCGAAGAGTTCGACGTGTTCGCCCCGGCGAAGACGGGGCGAACACGAGACCACGAACCACCAGAACTGATGCGTGGCTTTCTCCACTGCTACTACAAGGACATCTACGGCATTCGTCCCGTTGAACGAGAGCTTCGGAACACGGTCGTCTGGCTGAGCTGTGGATTCGATCGACCGCCGTCGAGAGACGCGGTCGATCGCTTTCTCACCGATCTTGAACACGTCGTTGACAAGGTGTTCGACCACCTCGTCGAGCAGGCCGCCCGGCGCGGCCTGCTCGACTTGACCTACTGTATCGATTCAACAGACGTGAGGGCGATGCCCGCCGATCCAGACGCCTCAAAGTGCTACGATCCAACCGACGACGAGTACTACTACGGCTACGGCTGTACGATCGTCTCGACCGGGCAAAAGATCCCGATCGGAGCGGAGTTCACCGAGAGTAAGCAAGCGCCAGAAGAGACGGCGATGCGCGTCACGCGTGACGCGCTCGCCGTCGCCACACCGATCTGGATGGTCGGTGACAGCGCCTACGACACGCTCGACTGGCACGACCACCTGCTGACCGCAGGGGTCGTGCCAGTCGCTCCATACAACGCCCGGAACGCTGATGACCCGAAAGACATTGAGTACAGGGTCGAAGACCGCATCACCGAACACGGCGAGGACGTTCAGTTGAAGCAGTCCACGTTGGATGAGACGTACAACCGCCGTAGTGGAGTCGAACGAACCAACGAATCAGTGAAGGACTGCGGCCTCGGGCGAACGCACGCCCGAGGCCGCGTCCACGCACGGGCGCAGGTATTTCTCGCCCTGTGCCTTCGCCTCGTCGTCGCAATCACCAACTACGAACGTGGAGACAATCCGGGAAGTACCGTGATCACGGTGTGAGAACTCTTCTATGACACCCTCACACGGTGACAAACCAGTGACTTTGGGTTCATCTATCTCTCCACGAGTGATATGGGTCGTTCGAACGATTCCGGCAGTGCACTGTTAGGTTTTTGAGCGAACACATGGAGGGAGGCTCCCGGAGAATAGGAACTACCGGGCTGACCTAACCCGATGTAGAGTGTAATTTCTAGACATGAGCGAGGCCTTCGCTACGAGTCGCACGATTCCAGAGGAACCAGCGACGGGCGTCCGTGTGGGGGTGTTGAGTTTTCACAATAGCAAAGAAACCAAGACGATCTGTAACGCGGTTCGAGCGCTCGGGCACAGCCAGTCTGGCTTCGCGAAGAGAACACCCGTACCTGGATGGAAAACGGGACGCTCCATTTCGATCCAGATGTCGATATCGTCGCGAACAGGCTCCTGACGACGAAGGCCTCGCAACCGCTCGATGATCTCGGTGTGGCGACGAGCTATGCCGCCGCACGCCCCGTCCTGAACGCGCCCGAAACCGTCATGCGGGCGATGCACAAGTACGGCGCGGCGGCTACCTCGCTGCAGCGGGCCTCCCGGTCCCGGACGCCTACATGGCCTTCGCTCATCAAACCATCAATAACGGCGATCATCCCGTCGACGGCCCGACCGTTCACAAGCCTGCGATCGGGACGAACGGCGACCGGATGGAACTCGTAGACGTGAACGAGGCCGTCTCTCCACAGATCGCCCGACGACGGGCGTTCCTCCAGCAGTTCCTCGACACCGACGCCGAACGACCATTCGATGTCCGTGTCTACGTCGTCGACGATCACATCGTGGGTGCGATGAAACGGTACGCGCCAGCCGATGAATGGCGGACCAACGTCGCGCTCGGCGGCGATGTCGAGGGGATCTCGGACGACCTTCCCGAGGATCCCGCTCGCCTCGCGATAGAGGCGACGACCGTTCTCGATCTCGACTACGCGGGCGTCGATCTGCTGCGGCGTGACGACACGTGGTACGTCCTCGAAGTGAACGCGACAGCCGGGTTCAAGGGCTTTTTCGAGTCGACGGGCGTGAGTCCCGCACCGTACATCGCCCGGCTCGCGATCGAGCGGGCGGAGGGACGCGTCGAGTCAGAGCGGGTCGCAGAACTCGCCACAACACTCGACGACTCCGTGCCCGACTGCAAACCCTCGATCGGTTCGAAGCCAGAGACTCCGGAGACGGTCGGCTACACCGAGCACGTGGCCGTGAGCGGGAGACGGAAGATCGAATACGCGGTCGCCAAGTCGGACACTGGAGCCCAGCGAACGAGCATCGACATCGATCTCGCCGCGGCCGTCGGGGCGGGTCCGATCGTCGACACGACTCGCGTGAAATCCGGAACGCGGAACGGGAGACAGAAGCGTGTCCACTCGTGGACCTCGAGGTCAAACTCGGCAATCGGTGGCACTCCACGACGGCCAGCATCGAGGACAGAAGCCACACGAGCTATCCCGTGCTTCTGGGACGGGACGTCCTGCGAGGCTACCACGTGGATATCGAACAACGGGTGGCCGAAGAATGACGTCCGAGTACTACCCTGCATCCCCTGTCACGCGAGGAATACGTCGAATACGCCTACACGAGCGGCATGGACGATTCGGAGATCGCGGTCCACCGTGGCCGATCTTGGACATCGAGTACGTCGAAGACGAGCCAGAGAGTGGCGACGAACATACCCACCGTTAGGTACACCGTCAGAGTTTGGAAAGACGAGCCAGACGAACCGACGACATTCATCGACCGCACGAACGCGACGCCCACCACAACGGCAACGAACCACGGAATTACCGCAGTGATTATCGCTGGAGAGACAACCATATTCCGCCGCCGAAGAGAGTGCCAGAGTCCAGCGAGTGCGAACGCAGCAATGACAACTACGACCTCCGTTCGAATCATCAGGACGCCCCGGCCGATGCTGTCTCCCGATATGCTATTCGACAAGAACCGTTGGCCACGTCAGTTGTACGTCTCTTCGAGATACTCGACGATGTCGTCACTCTCGGCCATTCCGTCAATACCATGTTCTGGGTCAACGAGGACGGGAACACCTGCTTGGCCGCTGATTGATTTGACCTCGAAGCGGAGGAATCGAAACGGGAGGACGTTGTGCTGTTCGTACTCGAGGCCTAGCTCGTCGAGCTTCCGCTCCACTTTCGCACAGTAGGGACAGCCAGGGAGGCGATAGAGTTCCAGCATCTGAATTCGACCGTCAGGAGGCACCTCCAGAATAAGAACCCGTCGCGGATCCGATACCGGACTGCACGATCGCTTACGACGCGAGAGCTCCGATATCACAGCACTTACTGACGGGAGAACAGTTTTGAATGAACGGCTCTGGTGAATCACTAGACGGCATCTGATTCGTCCGTCAGAACTAGGGAATTGAAGCGGGAAATTGACGATGCTCTATGTCGAAAATCTCCCGCTTCACGAGCAAAGCAGTCACGTTGGATAAAAATGCTGTTGATGGACGAGGCGAAGTCGCCGCCCCCGAAGGGGGTGGCGGCTTCGCCGATTACGCACTCGTTTCCCTCCACTGTCTGCGGGTTTACCTCGATGCGTCGTACCGTGACGCCTTGGACTGGCTGAGCGAGATGCCACAAATTCTCGGGGAGATCGGCCTCGAAGAGGACGATCTCCCTGATCACTCGACGCTAGTGAAGGCATTCGATAGGTTCCAGATGAAGATCTGGCGAGTGCTGCTCCGACTCTCGTCGGAGCTGCACGACCTCTCGGGTCACGCCGCTATCGACGCGACGTTCTTCGACCGTGAAAACGCGAGCAAACATTACTGCCGTCGGACGAATTATCGCGTTCAAACACTCAAAACAACCGCTCTCGTCGACACAGAGACTCAAGCCATCCGTGACATTCACTGTACGACCGAGAAACGTCACGACACACAACTCGGCTGGCAGGTCGCCTGCCGCAACGCAGGCGACCTGACCAGCCTCGCCGCCGACAAAGGTTACGACTGGATGGCGTTACGCGAAAAACTTCGAGAAGAGGGCGTGAGACCGCTGATTAAGCACCGACTCTTCCGGCCCATCGACCACGCGCACAACGCGCGGGTCGATGGGCCTCGCTACCGCCAGAGATCGATGTGTGAGACCGTCTTCTCGTCGATCAAGCGCACGCTCGGCAACGCCGTGCGTGCGCGAACCTGGTTCCGTGAATTTCGTGAACTCGTTTTGATGTGTATCGTTCACAACATCAAGCAAGCTGTAGACCCGTGAAATCACGCGCTGTATGGCGATTCACCAGAGCCAAAATTACGATACGCCCGTGACAATCCCCAGCAGACCGAACTGCACCCATACTCCAGTTCCGCCCGAAGAAGCCGAAGACAACTAAATTTCTGCGTGGAATATCGGCTCTATAGGTTTTTCAAGCCGAGACTGTATTCTGGTGCATCATCGACTTCCTCCATCCGAGTGTTGGGGATGGAATCGATATTGTTTGCGATGCGGTGTTCAATAGAGACGGTGCGAATCTGACTGCAGAAGGCGACCGAGTCTTCTCTCAGCGAGCACGCACCGGCCGAGACGAGAACCTCGAAGGGATACAGCAGGTCTCCTCGGGATGTCGTGAATGGGACGACAATCCTCGTCGGGGCGTCCCGTTCCCAACGTCGTTTTGCATAACGAGACACGGGCAAGTTCCCCGCTGCTCCGCGCCCCCCACCGGATTGAGGTCAACGATAACTATGTCCGGACGAGGAACGTTCAGCAGTTACCAATCCGGCACATCGCCGAGATATCGATTGTTCTCGTGCGACACACGGCCATCTCTTCTTCGAGGACTTCCGACTCTGCTGCATATCGTCGATAGCCTTCGGCGAGCACATCTCGGCTTACTGGCTTCTCGATAGTGATTTTCCCGTTTTCCTCGTGGATGATTACCTTGTCGCCTCCGTGAACATTCGTCTTTAGTTAGACCTCACACCTCGGTTGCGTAGCGGTAGCGAGCGTCTCTTGGAGTATCGTTCGTTGCTGGTGGATCTTCTGGGCATCCTCGATCAGCCGCTCCAGCAACGGCGGTGGCGAGTAGCCGAGATACTCACCAAGTTCGTGGAGGATAAGCTGGGCGTGCGACCGGAAGGTCGCCGCCCAGCGTTCCGGTGGAAACACGATCTCGTCGTCAGCCTGCTCGGTAACCAGATCCAACAGCTCACGGCTCACCAGCAGTGACAGCAACGCCGCATACAGCAGAATTTTCACTACATCCGGGTCGCTTGTGTCGAACTCGTCCAACTCGTACTGCGTCTTCAGTTCACGAAACAGGGTTTCTACTTCCCAACGACACCGATACAACGTTGCTAGATCCTCTGGGAAGAACTCATCTCGCGGCAGATTCGTGATGTACAGATGGTAGTCGTCGGCGTCCTCATCGCGGACGCCGACGACGCGGAATTGCTTCGTATCCAGCGAGCGCGTTCCCTCGTACTGGCCTCGCTTGAACTCCGCTTCGACCTCTACGTCGATATACTTCCGCGAGAGATCATCGACTACATCGTGGATCTGCTTGCCCTCCAAGGGAATGGCGCGCCCGCGCCATTCCCGTAATTCCTCCGTTATCACCGGGTTCGCGCTCTTCTTCAGCCGACTCACGAAGTAGCCGTCATTCTCGTCGATCAACGCGAACCGGCGGTACTTGAAGTACGCCAGATCAAGCAACACCAGCCGTCCTTGTAGCCACGAACCTGTCTTGAACAGCGTGCTGTCGTGCGTTTTCTCGTCTGTCACGTCGATCCGTTCAATCGTCTCATCGGTGGCGTTGTGGAGCAGGTGGAGCTTCGCTCCAGCCTGCTCCTCGTGACGGGCTTGGAACTCATCAGAGAGAAACTCGTGCAACCGCAACACCGTTCCATCAGCGATCATCACGTCCCTGAATCGGTCGATATCAGCGTCAACAGCGTCGGGAACAGCGACCTCGTCGAGGCCGTGCTCGACGAGGTCGCGCAGATACTCCGCAAACGTCGGCGTCAACCGCTGATGGAATCCGCCGGGAGAGAGCGGTTCATCGGCGGTAGCGTTGTAGCTGCGACGGAATCCAGCGAGTGTTCGGCTCTCGCCTGCGGCGAAGCCGAACACGAACGACCACACGAGGGCGGGCATCTGTGTTTTCCTGTTGCGTTCGACCACGCCGAGTTCCTCGGCGTGCTCTTCGAGGAACTCAGATGGAAAAAGCGTAGTGAGTCGACGCATAATTCGAGGTGAGGACGGAGAGTTGTGCACAGACTTCTCCTCCTCACTCCTTCCGAAAAGTAGCCTCGATAAGCCGCTACTGTCACGCGGTTCGTCTCCTAACTAAAGACGGATGCCTCCGTGAATGTCGAACTTCTCTCGGAGCTCCTTAGGGATGATGACTTGCCCGCGTTCTCCGACCTTGCGCTCCTCGCTGCGGCCCATATATACACGTATGATACAGATACTCAAAGCGCTTTCCGGCTCCCCAAGTAAACGCTACGAGTCAGGGGTACGGCCGTGACGAATCACTCTTCCTGCTCATCGGTTGGTTCCAACGGGACCCTCGAAACCTCAATATTCTCGTAATCTTTCTCCGAGGAGAGCACGTCTAGTCTTCGGGTTTCTGCAGTTGCGGCGTGGAACGCGTCGAAAGGCGTCATTCCCTCGTCGTAGTAGTTTACGGCTTTGAGAACCACCTGCTTCTCCTCCTCGTCACGGACGGGAACTAATTCGAGCAGATTGGCCACGAGCGGAACGTAATCGAACTCGTAACGTTCCCGAGCGAGGACGAGTTCGAGATACGAGAACGCCGACGTTTCGACTTCGTGTTCGTCAAGCGCGGCTTCTGCCGACTCCTGTAGCCAATCGGTGTCTTTCGCGAGGGCAAGAAGAAAGTCCGTTTCGACGTACACCGTCATCTACCGCCCTCACTCCGAGCTTCCGCCTTCGCTTCGTCCTCGATATCCTCTCGTATCTCTTCGACAGAAGCATCACGGAGCTCACCTGCCGCTGCGCGGACAGCCGCGAGCGGGTCGTCTGCGACCGGAATGAGTTCGATTCTATCCTCGTAGGTCACGATGTGGTACCGTTCCCCGTACTTTTCTCGCACCTCTTTGGGGATGTAGAGGCGGCCCTGTTTGTCCGTCTCTGCTGACATAGATTAGAATTTGGTGGCATAGATGAAATATCTTTCCACCAAATCCAATATAATACCATTCGATGAAGGCGTCCGGCTGGTCTGTAGTGTGATGAACGGCCTTGTTGAAACCCTCACCCGGTGATAGGTTTCAGTAGTCCTGCCGAATACAGAGCGCTTACACAGCAAGTCGCTGATTGATAGGAACCGACTTATTCCCCACTTGTTGCAGTCCACGTCGCACTCGCCTCGACTGCGTTTTCGAATGTGAGTTGCGTCACTTCTGGAGGGGTATCCTCTCCACCTGCCGGGAGAAACTGGAACCGTATATCATCTCCTGTCGAGCCGAGTTGGGCGATGAGCATGACTATCTCACCCTGCTCAGCGGTGACAAACGCACGACGAACGACCGTCGTCCCGGCAGCGACATCAATATCAAGGGAGGCATCGTATTCATCTAACTTCGTCTCGACCGATACTGGGACAGCGTTGTTCCCTGTGTTCTTAATGACGAGTGTTCCCCCCGGATACTCGGGCTCTTGATTACTCCCCGGAAGGATTCCCGTGCAGCCTGATACTGATACGGCACCGAGACATCCCCCGATTGCACGTAGATATCGCCGTCTCTGCATACTCATGCTTCCGAACCGGCTGGTAAAATGTCTTCATCCACAACGATTACTGTTCGTTGGGTATCTCTCACCGATTCAACCGGTCTTTCTATCCAGACTCGAATCTACCGAAGCCGCTGTGTTGGATAGATTCTCTGTACCTTGCACGCCGATATTGTCGAGCGTTGAGGGTTTCAACAGAGCCAGATGAACGTATTCGTCCCGTTGGCAAACAATAGAGGACCACGCGGGGATTGCATAAGTGACTCCTTTGATTTTCTCTCTCAGCCACTCCGGTCGAAATGCTTAGCGGTCGGTGAGACGGGTTTCGAGGCGGTCGAGAATTCCCCAGAGCAACGGAACTGGCTGGAGGCTGTCGAAAGAGACCGCCTCGTACTCGTATTCATTGCCCGCGGAGAGACGTTCTTGATAGTGTGCCCATCCATCTACGTGCGGATTCGGCTCGTGGTGCCACCCACAGTCGAAGTTCGAGCTTTCGCTGTAATGAAAGGCGAACTCTGGGTCTGCGTCGGCAGTCTCGCCCGCGTACCACCGAAGGGTGAGTGTTCCCTCGTCCGCTTCGCTTCCGAGAATAGCCGGGTCAAGTGTCGCAACCACACGGATGAATTGGCCGGGGGGTTCCCCACTCGCATGTTGGACGGCAGGATGCCGCTCAATCGTGCGTCTGAGTTCAAGTAGAACCGTGTGCGATGCCTGTCCGGGGTCGTAGCCGCCGTCGAACGCGAACATCCGGTCAGGCAGGTGCCGGGGTACTTCCAGCGTAGTCAGAATAGTGTTCGATAGCGTCCTCTACAAGCTGGAGACGATACGCGAGGATGTCCCAGTCGTTCGCCGTCTGGCGCATCTCTCGCGTTGTCTCGGCGGTATCGGTATGTGCCGCCTGCTTGCGAAGGTCACTCGGTGAATCTGCGTCATACTCAGTCTGCCACTCCTCGACCTGCTCCTGTAGGTCGCCACGCAGTTCGAGAAGGTCGTCGCGGGTCCGGTTGTCGAGGAGGTCGCGGAGGGCTTGCATTCGCGTGTAGAGCGGGTCGGGCTCGTACTGGGTTGCGGTTCCTCCGGTAGTGGTTCGGAGAACGTTCATCTCGACGAGGCGCTGGAGATGGTCGCGCGCAGTATTTCCCGCGACGTGGGCCTGCTCTGCAATCCAGTCAGCCGGCTTGGGCTCGGAAACTGTAATGGCGACTGCGCGCACGCGGTCAAAGGCGCTCTGGTGCTCTTTCCAGAGTTCGGCCCCTGATTCATCGGTCATACGTAGCGGTTGACGCTGGACCACAATAATTCTATGGAGAAAACAAACTATTGAACAGGAACGACGGCAGAAGTGACGAGCTGACCGCGGGAGAGGCTGACGCGTTCTCCAGAAAGTCAAGCGTCAGTGGTTTTATTATGAACTACGGTAATCTTGACTCTAGTAAATCGCACGACGGAGGAGATGGGGATGACGTGGCATAATGAACTCTACTCCGAAATGGGAGAAGGGTTTAAATACACCTCGTCGCCGTCTGTTGACTCCTAGTGCCGCTTCAGCCCTGAACTGCTAGATTTTTCTCCTCAGCGCACCTCTTAGGAGTATCAGACGTGTTCTGAAGTCCATCATGCCACGAACCAAACAGTACGTTGTCGATCTGTCTGCCGATGAACGAGCTGAACTCGAAGCGATGCTAGCGGCTGGAACGCACAAAACACGCGTTCTCACGCGTGCACGGTGTCTCTTGCACGCCGATGACGGCTTGACTGACAAGCAGGTCAGTCAAGCCGTCGGCTGTCACCCCGGCACGGTTGGACGCATTCGGAAACGGTACGTGGAGGACGGCCTTGCGGCGATTAATCGCCGCGAGGCCGACCGTGTCTACGAGCGTAAACTCGATGGGCGCGAAGAAGCTCACCTCATCGCATTGGCCTGTAGCGACCCACCAGAAGGACGCTCTCGCTGGTCGCTTCACCTTCTAGCCGAACACCTCGTTGCCCTCAACGAGATCGACGTCGAGTCGATCTCTCACGAAACCGTCCGACAGGTGCTAAAAAAACACGGCTACACCCTCACCGATCAGAATCGTGGGTGATCAAACCCGAACACAACGCCGCGTTTGTCTGTCGGATGGAAGACCTCCTCGACCTCTACCACGAACCGTACGACCCAGTTCGTCCTGTCGTCTGCTTCGACGAGAGTAACAAAGCGCTTCACAAGCACGTCCGTGACCCGCTCCCGGCCCGTCCGGGAGCGGTCGCTCGGTACGACTACACCTACGAACGAAACGGCACACGGAACCTCTTCATGATGAGTGAACCGCTCGTTGGCTGGCGACACGTCGAGGTGACAAAACGCCGTCGCAAGCAAGAATTCGTCCAGCAGATGCAGACACTTTCCGATGAGCACTACCCGGATGCCGAGTGCATCCGGGTGGTGCTCGACAACCTCGATACGCACAAAGCCTACGCGTTCTACGAATTTCTCCCACCGAAGGAAGCACGCCGTCTGCTTGGGAAGCTAGAGTTCCATTTCACGCCCAAACACGGTAGCTGGCTCAACATGGCCGAAATAGAGTTCAGCGCACTCACTACCGAATGCCTCGATCGTCGTATTCCCGACGCAGCGACCCTCCGTGCGGAGGTAGCTGCGTGGGAGCGCACTCGAAATGAGGATAACTCGGCCATCGACTGGCAGTTCACCACCGAGGACGCACGTATCAAACTCCGTCAGCTATATCCAACAAATCACGCTTGAAGCGGCACTAGGTGTTATGCGGCAGGATGGGCGCTGCAGCAGATGACCAAGCTGCCTCCACCGAAGAAGTCGCCAGCATGATTGACCAGGTTGCAGATGCCGCGGAACAAGTAAGTGGTGAATCCGGGAACGTTTCTGCAGCCGCCCAAGAGCAGGCATCCTCGCTCACACAAATTGCACAGAACACGCAGACGCTTGCCGACCAAGCAGAGGAACTCCAAGGGCTGCTCTCGGGGTTCACGATTGGAGAAGCAGCGGCTGAGTCATCAGTGCACACATCCAAAACGGGTGCGATGGTGTCAACAGATGGTGGTATCCATCGCTAGACTGCAGATATTCATACGTCGACAGTTACAGCAACGGTAAGACAGACTTGATGAGTTCGCAAGCGTCGTCTCGCACGACCTGCGGAGCCGACTCTATGTCGCACAGGGACGGCCGATGCTCGTGGCCGAAGCGTGTGAGACTGCACATACGGAGCACTGTTGAAGTACTCGGTCGAATCAGGAGAGTATCGAAGATATGCTGACGCTTGCGCGACAAGGCGAGACAGTGGGCGAGACAACACGGGTTGCAGGCCCTAATTTCGTCGAGAGTTGCTGGGAGTTATCGGGAGCTGACAGCGCCACAGTCGAACTCGTTGATTCGTTCGATCTGTTCGGTGACCGGTCACGGCTCCGGTACGTCTTTGAGAACCTCCTTCGAAACACGGTCGAGCACGGCCCTGACGACGTCACTGTCCATGTCGGCCGGACCGGTGAGGGCCTCTACGTAGAGGACGAGGGACTGAGTATTCCCATAGACAAGCACGAGACCGTGTACCAGCCAAGTCACTCTTCGGCGTCCGGCGGGACAGGGTTTGGACTCAGTATTGTCCGCCGGATCGCTGAGGCACACGAGTCGGACGTGGACATCACCGAGCGTTCTGCTGGCGGTTCCTGATTCGAGTTCGGTGGCGTTCGGCTCGAACCCCGGTCGGATGACGCTGAGTTAGCGGCTCACGAGTGAACGCAGAAGCCGCTGCTCTACGGGTACGACACCACCAGCCGGCCAGTCAGCGCCGTTCGTCGCTCGACTGGTCCGTCGTGTCGCGGTAGAGCCACAGGTTCGCCGCGCCCTTGGGGAGCGTGTATGGGATATAATCGCGCTCGAGGGTCCGACCGTCTGCCAGCTGGAACCGCTCACCGTGCACAGGTTCTCGTCGGTCGAGGAGCTCCTCGATCCGGTCGACGAACCGGTCGGGGTCGGCGAAGAGGCCCTGCAATTCCGCGGCCGCCTGCGCACAATCGCGACCGATGAGGTCGTCACACGAGGCAGGCACACCGAACAGGCCACAGAGCGCGTCGTTCGCCACGATGATCTCCCGGTCGATGTTCTCGACGAGGACGCCGGTCGACAGTTCGTCGACGACCGTCTCCAGTACCGTGGCCGTCCGTGCGGCGTGTCGCTCGCGGCGTTTCCGCCCGGTGATGTCACGCCCGAAGCCGGCGATTCGTGTGACGGTCCCGCTGCCGTCGGCGATCGGGGTGGCCTGCACCCACACCCACCGGTGTGTCCCCTCGGCGGGTGTGACCCGGTACTCGATGTCGACCCGTTTGCCGTCCGAGGCGGTGGCCATCGCCGCCTCGACGTCGTTCCGATCCGCCGGATGGACTTGGTCGAGAAAGCTCCGTGGGTCGTCGAACAGGTCGTCGACAGGGTATCCCCAGATGTCCTCGTACGCGGAGTTGATGTAGAGCAATTCCTCCCAGTCGCTGTCGAACATCCAGAGCAGGTCCGACGTCGCCTCGGTCAGGTCTCGAAGCCGTGACTCGACTTCGGCGACCTGCGTCTCGGCACGGTATTGCGAAACCGCGTTCTGGACGCGGTTGGCCAGCAACTCATACTGCTCCGTGCCGAGCCCCTTCTGGAGGTAATCGGTGACGCCGGCGGAGATCGCGTCGCTCGCGACGTCCTCGCTCCCCTTCCCCGTGTACAGAATGAACGGCAGATCGGGGTGTCGGGTCCGGACCGTCCGGAGAAACTCGATGCCGTTCTGCCCGGGCATGTCGAAGTCCGAGACGACGCAGTCAAACGCCGCGAGGTCGAACGCCTCGAGTGCCTGCGTCGGGCTCGTCGCCGTCTCGATACCAATCTGATCGGACTCCCCTTGGAGAAACGTCGCGGTCAGATCGGTGAACGCGGGGTCGTCGTCGACGTGGAGGATCCGAGTCCGGCAGTCGGCCTGTCGGCGCTGGACGGTGATCCTCACGGTCGCTCCAGGGGTGTGCGGTGGGGTCGCATGCCGACCAGTGCGCGGGTGTCGGCACTCGACCGAGCGCCTGCTCCCCGCGCCGCGCCGGTGGAGCACCCTATCTGGCGGTCGCTCACTCCCACTCGAACCCGGTGGAACGTAGGCACGGGACTGTCACTCGTCGTCGCGCCGAGTCCGACCCGTGCAATCATTAGATCTCTTCGTCCATGCCTGCTGTTCTCATGCTATGCGTATCAGAATTGTCCGTCCGTATTGAATTCATGCCTCATTATCTTCACAGATAACTACAACCCCGATCACCGAGGGTCTCGCCCGGGTGGAGTGAAATCGAAGCGCACACCCCCGGACGCGCTCTCCGCGAGGCCGACCGACCAGCCGTGTGCGCCGGCGAGGTCGGTCACGATCGCCAGCCCGAACCCCGTGCCGTCGGGACTCGACGTGTAGCCGTACTCGAAGACCTCCTCACGTTTCTCCGGCGGGATCCCGGGACCGTCGTCTGCCACGTAGAACCCCGGTTGGTCCGTCAGTGGCCCGACGGTGACGCTCACGTCGTCGGGACCGTGTTCGACCGCGTTGCGAAAGAGGTTCTCGAACAGTTGCGTGAGCAGGCTCTCGTCGCCCTCGACCGTCGGGAGTCCTTCGTCGACGTGCACCGCCGCGTCCTTCGTCTCGACGTAGCTCCACGCGTCGCGAGCGACCGCACACAGCGCACAGTCGGTCGGGTCCTCGATCTCGGTGCCCGCCTTCGACAGGGTCAGCAGGTCGTCGACGAGCGCCTCCATCCGATCGAGCGCCGACGCCGTCTTCTCGAAGTACGCGGGCTCTCCCATCTCTTCGGCGAGTTCAAGATAGCCGTTCGCGACGCCGAGTGGGTTTCGCAGGTCGTGGGAGACGATACTGGCGAACTTCTCGAGGCGATCGTTCTGTGCTTCGAGCGCCCGCTCGCGGTCACGGAGGAGTGCCGTCCCTTCCGCGCGGGACAGCGCACCGGACAGCGCTTCGGCGAGGAGTTCCAGGACGGTCGTGTCGATCTCGTCGAAGTCGGCTGCATCGAGTTCGGAGACACCGATCACGCCGTGGGTTCCGAGCGGGATGGTCAGTGGCGTCTCCCTCGCCGCTGGGTCAACCGTCCCGCCGTCCGGAGATGTCTGTTTCCGAGCTACCTCGCCGGTCGACGTGTTTCGCGCGAACGCCGAGAGCGGGCCGGCCTCGGCCGCTCGTTCGTACGTCGTCACCGCTCGGGTGGTCGCCTCGTCTTGGGACGTGTCGGTAGCCCGTTGTGCGGGACCCTGCAGCTGGATCCGGCAGAAGTCCACCCCGACGACGTCGATCGCTGCGTCGACACCGATCCGGGCTGCTTCGGCCGCATCCGATACATCGATCAGTTGACTCGTGTACTGCTGAAGCTGTTCCAGCTTTCGCCTGTGCTTCTCGAATGGGGTGATATCAGCAGCGATCCCCGCGAGCTGCACGACCCTTCCGTCAGTGTCCCGGATCGGGTAGACCTGCGACCGAAGCCACCGCGTGCCGCGCTTGGGGTGCCGGACACGGAACTGCTGTACCTGTGGCCAGTCCGCATCCCCCGTCATTTGTCGCTCGATGTCTGTTTCCATCGCCTCGACATCGTCCGGGTGAATCTTGTCGAGCCACGCTTCCGGGTTCCGGCGCAGTTCGTGTTCAGAGACGCCGTAGAGGTCCTCGGCGGCAGAGTTCACGAACAACACTTCCGAGTAGTCCGGCCGCACGAGAAAAAAGCCCTGATCGACGTTCTTGGTGAACGTCTCGAACTGCTGTCGCGCCCGTCGCAACTCTCGTTCCCGGCGTTTCTGCTCGGTGATGTCTTGCATCACACCCCGCAGCACGGTGTTCGAGTCGTTGTTCACTACCGGATTGCCCCACGCCCGAACGTCTCTGACGTCGCCATCGACCCGGACGACGCGGAGGTCGAGTTTGTACGGGTCTCCCGTTTCGAGCGCTTGTTCGACGGCAGCAGTGATCGTGTCCCTGTCGTCGGGGTGGTAGAACTCGATCCCGTCGGTCAGCGTCGGCTCATCGCTCGGCTCGACGCCGTGGATGCGTCGGACGCCGCTGGACCAGTAGAGGTCGTCCGCCGCCGGATCGTACTCCCAGATCCCGATGTCGGCGAGGTCCTGCACGCGCTCGAAGAGGAAGCTCTGTCGCTCGAGTTCGGTGCGCCGCGTTTCCCGCGTGAGTTCCGCACCGATCAGTTCGGCCATGAGTTCCACGAGCGTGCGTTCGAACTCGTCGAACGGCTTGTCGCGGGCGCTCGGGCTCGAGAAGTTGAGCGTCCCAAACCGTTTCCCGTCGACGGTGAGGGGCACGCCAACGTACGCCTCTAGCTCGAACTCTTGATACGCGGGGTGTGAGCTCTTGCCGGCGTCGATCGCGTCAACGAACGAGCTGACGGTGTCCGTCCTGATCACCTCGTCACAGTACGTCGTAGACAGGGCGAACCGGTCGCCGGGTTCGATCGGTGCGTCCGGCGCGTACGCGCTGTCGACGGTGTACGTGTCGTCTTCGATCGCCGCGACCAGCCCGATGTCGAGGTCCAGCGTCTCACACCCGAGTTCGAGAAGCGACTCGACGCGCTCGTCGCTCGAGAGCGTCTCGTCGGCGACCACGGTCTGGACCTCTCGGAGCCGGTCGCGTTCGCGTTCGAGTTGCTGCTGGACCGCGTGTTGGTCAGTGACGTCCCGTGCCACGACGAGCACGTCCTGGTCCTCGCCGTTCTCCAGGGGTGCCAGCCGAACGTCGTACCACCGTCGATCCAGTTGCGTGTCGAGACTGAGCCGGAGGTCAAAGTCATACAACCCGGTCGCACCGCCGTCGCCCTCAATCTCTCTGCGTGTCTCTTTGACCGCTTGAGTGAACTCCGTCGCGTCGGCGGCAGAAACCATCCCTTCGACGAGAGTACCGAGCGACTCATCTTCGACTCGCGCCGCGGTGCGCCGGCCCAAGGCTCTGGCGGCGGCGGTGTTCGCGAACCGCACGGTGAGTGTGTCGTCGACGACGAACACCGCATCGTGCACGCTCTGGAGCACTGCCTCGTGTCGCTCGAGTTCCTGTTGTCGGTCTCGTTCACTGCTGATTTCTCGAGAAAAGACGGTGAGCCCGTCGGTGTCCGGGAAGGCGCGGGCACGTACCCAGGAGTCGAACGGCTTGCCGAGCCGTTTCTCGAACGAGACGGGGAATCCGGTCTCCATCGCAGTCCGGTACTTCTCTTCAATATCCGTTCCGACGATCGCGGGGAACTCCTCCCAGAGCGTGTTCCCGACCACGGCGTCGGGGTCACGACCGACGCGCTCGGCCATGGCCCTGTTCATGTACTCGATACGCCACTCCCTGTCGACCGCGTACACAGCGTCGGTTGTCCGTTCGATCGTCTGTCGAAATCGCGTTTCGAGTCGCCTCGTGTGCCGTCGTTCGCGCACGTCCCTGACCTGTGCCCGGAGACGATCGGCGAGAAGCGCCACCCCGTCGTCGGGCGTCTCATACGGGACGTAGCCGGAAACGCCCGCTCGGATGGCGCTTCGCGCCGTCTCGTCGCAACCGCTGTCGGTGAACAGCAGCACCGGAAGCGTCTCGTCGCGTTCTCTGATCGACGCGACGAGGTCGACGCCGGTCCGGTCCGGAAGTTCACTGGCAGTGACGACGCAGTCGACTCGCTCGGACGCGACCCGTTCGACGACGTCTTCGGCACGGCTCTCGGAGACGATATTGATGTCGCTGTCCCGTTCGAACTGGGACCGCAACGCCTCTTCGATCGCCGGCTCACCGCCCACGCACAGAACCCGTGCCGGTGCGTCTCGTTCGTCGACCGGTCCACGCATATCACCAGACTCCACGCAAAATCAGAAAATAAGCGTTTCCTGATATATTCAGAAGTGATAGCCATACCGTCGAATAACCGATACATACGGCTGGGCGTGACCTCCCGTCGGTGAGCCAGAGAACTCGTCACGTCCCGCGCTCCGGGTCGGCGGGAACGCGGCGACCGACGCGCGGAACCACCGTGAGGCGTGGCTCGCGACCGTCGAGTGTTCGCTGGCCGGGATTCGGCGAGGCGAACAGCGACTCCTGCTCACCAATATCCACCTTGCCGTCACTCGTCTGCGGCCGATCGTCGATGAAGCTCTCGCTCGTGGGCATATCAAGTCGAGTCGATCGCTGATGGCCCACCTCGATGCTGTGATCGGTGAGCGTGGTCTCGACCGCACCCGTCTCGACCTCCAGTCCCCCCGTCCCGAAGACTGCCTGACGATGGACCGAGAGACCGAGTCGTGAATGGTCGTCTGCCGGTTCGTGATCGGACGGCCGTGAATCGTCGGTGGGCATGAGGTCCCGAGGAAACTGGCGTTGCAGAACCGCCAGCTCCCTCGCCCCATTCGAGGCGGTAAATTTCGTCTGCCAGCAGTGACCTCCTGGAGTCGTTCTCCCATTTCGACTCGCCCTAGGCTGGCGGTCACAGGTCGGTCCTCGCGAACGCGCCTCCTCGGGGACCGTCTCCCTTGATGTACTGTCCCTCGAGGTGAACCTCCAGCGCGTCCGGTCGTCCACCGGTGAACTGCCCGGTCACGGTGTAGGGGGTGAGCCACGGCCCTCGTGCTTCGTCGTTGTCGTTCGTTCGGCACGCGTCGTTGGGAGCGGCTTCGACGTACACCTCGGCCGTTCGGTCGTCGACGAGGACGTGAGCGAGCGCGAATCCATCACAGTCCCACTCGAGGTGGCCTCGCCCGTCGACGGTGAATCGGTCGTCGGCGACGGTAATCGAGAGTTCGTCGGGCTCTGTCCCGAGGAAATCTCGAGTCCGGTCCGTCCCCACCGTGAGGGTCACCTCAGTCAATCCCAGTCCGTCAGCAGGATCGTCGACCCAGGGATGATCGTTGGTCGGGGGGCTGTCGACGGGGCCGTCGATAACGTCGACGCTGCGTTCCGACGGCTCTCGGCTGGTCTCCATCGCTGCCTGCCGTTGGCGATGAATCGACAGGGTTCGGGCCGGAGGTATCGGCAGTGTGGGCGTTCGGATCTTCGAGGACAGGTGTCTCGTCGAGGTCTTCGTCGAGCCGATCCGGGGTGATTGCGGGCTGATCGAGGGCGTCCTGGAACGGATCATCCGTTGCGCTCCGTTCGAACTGCGCGCGCTCGTCGCTCCTTACGTCAGTCCTCTCGTCGCTCGCTCGATCAGTTTGAGTTTCAGGACCAGCTGCTTCCGAGCCGTCCGAGTCCGGCGATAAGACGGAGTCCGCAGCAGTCTCTTGATTATCGCCCTCTGTTGGCGACTCGGAGGGTGCTTCGGAACGGTCCTCGAGGAGCGGGAGGGTCGCCGACTGCCAGGTCTCGCCGACGAGCCGAGCTCGCCGTACAGATGCGGTCTTGTCGTGGCTGTGGGTGACGTCGTCGCGTTCGGCGCTCCGGATCGCGAGGGCATTCCTTGCCAACCTCTGGAGCGCTTCCTGAACAGTATCGAAGCCCGTGGCATCCGCCTCCGACGCGAAGACGATCCGCTTGTCGTCTTCATCGAGGAGTACCTCCGTGATGCCCGTTGGATAGATCGACCATTCGTAGAGCGCGCTCGTCACGGCGTCCCAGAAGGAGAACCGAACCCGCTCTCCGTCGGGAATGTCATCGGGAACTTGCGAATGGATCCGGCGGGTGAGTTCGAGGCGAATCTCGGCGTTGTCACTGAAGTTCGCTCCTTCAACGGCTTCCTGTTCGATGGCTCCATCCTCGATGATGTTGACGAGATCGTGGACCTGCTGGCGATAGTCGGGATCGATCTCGGTTTCGAGGAGTTCTGCGATGGGGCCGATAGCCGTCTTGAGGATATGGAGCAGTTCGTGAAAGGCGAGCCCGAACTGGTGGGCGTGGTCGGCCGTCAGTTGATCGTTCACCGGGATCCTGTCTAGCGGCGCCGGTTCGGTCGTCACGAGAACGAGGAACTCGGCGTCGACGTTCTCGAGGAGCTGTTCGGCCTGCTGCCGCTCGAATTCAGTTGCATCGCTGGCCACGAGCGCATCGGGATTGGCAGGAAGGACCGCAGCGGTTTCGACAGCTGGCGTGAGAACGACCTCGACATCGATTCCCGGTGGCAGATGACCACGAATGAATGCACAGTCGCTCTGTTCGTCCAGATGACGTCCGCACTTGAGCAGCCACGTCATGGGCGAATTTCTGTGCTGTAGCTCCGATGGATGAAGTGGTGTCGAACGTGGTGATACACGAGAAGGCTACGCGCTTCTCGTTCATTTCCGAGTGATAAACTCCTCCGAAGAACGTAGCTCTCACCAAACCGAGCGAAATTATATCAGTCATGTATTATAACGGCCCGTGCAAGATGGAAGGCGCGTATCTCGCACGCCAGTTCTAGCAGCGTTCAGATAGGTTAGCCAGACCGTGCAAGATACAGCGCACCAATCTGGTGCTGAACTCCATAATATCTCATAGCAGATGGAATTCTACCACCGGAAACCGAACTTATCAGTTGACGATTTGGTTGCAAGCGACTTCGCACGAGACCGTCCTGAATCACCCCTCCGACAACGCAGATAACTCGGACCGATCCCACCGCGCAACTCCGTACTCCACTCAATCCTCCACTGATTCATCCCTTTCGTGGACCCAGACCGTCGAAATTCGGGTCCCATCAACGGCTGTGACCTCAAGGATGTAGCCCGCGACCTCGACGTGATCGCCACGTTGTGGCGCACGGTTGAGTTTTTCGAGTACCAGTCCACCAATTGTTTCGACCTCTTCACTTACGAATTTTGCTTCAAACGTGTCGTTGACCTTCGACAATGGGACGCCACCGTCAACGTCGTACCCATCATCGTCACGTCGGCGAATCGAGTGCTCGCGTTCGTCCACATCAAACTCATCTCGGAGGTCTCCGACGAGTGCCTCGACGACGTCTTCGACAGTCGCAATCCCCTCGAACGTTCCCCACTCGTCGATGACTGCGGCCATTTGCTGTTGATCATCTCTGAACTGTCTCAGTAGGTCGTCCAGTGCCATCGTCTCGGGAGCGATGACAATATCACGGGCGATGTCGCTTACTAACTCAGCATCTCCATCCTCCACCTCCGCCCGTAGCACGTCCTTGAGGTCAACGAATCCGATCACTTGGTCGCCATCGTCGGCATCGAGAACTGGATAGCGCGTATGACCCGCCTCGAGGATGATTGACTGGAGGTCAGAAAGCGAGGTATCAGCTGGAACGCTCACCACATCCGGTCGTGGAACCATTACCTCCCGCACCACGATGTCGTCGAGATCAAACACCCGCTCAATCATCGTCACTTCCGCAACGTCGATATCTCCTTCCTCGCCAGATCGAGTCAGTACTCGAAGGAGCTCCCGCTCGCCGAGCGTTTCATCCGTTTCAGAAGCGGGTGGCACGCCGAGTGCTCGCGTGAATGCATTGGCAGCTCCATTGAAGACGACGATGCCCGGATAGAGAATGTAATAGAAGATCTTCATTGGTGGGGCGAGGAACAGAGAGAGCCGCTCGGTTTGGGCGATTGCGAGTGTCTTCGGCGCGAGTTCACCGAAGACGACGTGGAGGAACGTGATGAAACTAAAGCCGATTGCAAAGGCGACGAGGTGGATGAGACCGCCAGGGAGAATCGGTGCCAGCACGGGTTCGATGAGCGACGCCACAGCTGGTTCGCCGACCCACCCTAACCCAAGAGAGGCGATGGTGATACCGAGTTGCGTCGTCGCAAGATAGTCATCGAGATTCACCATCACTTCTTGGAGTGTCCCCGCGCCGGGGCGTCCTTCCTCAGCAAGTTGTTCGACCGATGTCCCTCGTATCCGTACAAAGGCGAACTCTGCAGCGACAAAAAAGCCGTTGAGTACCACAAGAGCCAACGCTATGACGACCTGCGCCAGCGAGAGCACGACGTTTACCATCGGTGGCATTGGAAGCTACGGCTGCTTGATTGTTGGGTGTCCAGATTTCGGAATCTCGTTTCATTACTCAAAATGGTTAAATAATTTCAAACCAATATGTATTATTGTACCTATCGAACCCGTGTTGTAGATTTCCTGACAAAGGCTGTTCTGTGGAACATCTGCTGAATATACGCTCTGTATCTTGCACGGCAGTCCGTGACAATATTAGTAGGCTGATAGTTGGTTTGCCAGGTTAGGCAAGAGCCTCGGAAACAATTACAGATAGTCGTTTAGCGTCTCGTAGGTATCGTCGAGATACTGATTCGGCTCGGCGACTGCCCACATCTCGTTCTTCACCGCGGCCTTCGGGGAGGCGCCGTCCTCAACGTGCTCACAGAGAATCGTCAGATTTCGCGTCGAGAGTGTGGGCCAGTTCTCGTTCTGCCGGGTCTGGTGGGCGAACTGGACGATTTTCCGGAGTGTCCCCCGGTCCACGACCTCGTGACTGGTGTTCACCTGTGCATCCAGCGTCGCGACCTCCTCGTCGACGTCCTGAATGTAGGGCTGTTTGAGCGCTCGGAACCGACCACGTGTGGC